>DFJS01000067.1 GCA_002373165.1 Ruminococcus sp. UBA3665 | reverse complement strand
AACTGGCTGTTCAGCAATACTGCCAACGGAGCAAAATCCAGTGCCATATGGTATTCTATTCTTTCAACTGCTCAGGCAAACGGACTGGATGCAGAAAAATATCTGACTGATTTGTTTTCCCATCCTGCCGGAACTATTCTTCTGCCCTGGAATGAATCCTAATCTCTCGCCGTATGATTCGGCGAGATTTTTTGCTATCTGGGACGCATTTTATTTTACGCTTACGACTGACGGGCGGAGAACTGTCGGTCTGCCGGGCAATGATCTGCCGCTGTCTGCTTTCTTTACGGATATATTTTCTATAAACATTTTTTGCTACCTGAAATAACCATGTACGAAGCTGACATTCTCCGCGGAATCTTTCAAAATACAGAAATGCCTGATAAAATGTTTCCTGTGTTAATTCTTCTGCCGTCAGAGTATCATATCCTGTCAAACAAAGCAGAAAATGCCAGATATCTGCATAGTATTCCTGATAGATTTTTTCAAATTCCTGCATGACATCACCCCTCTCTTAAAAGCTTAAAAGAAATTTCTTTTTGTATATTAGTACCTGCATACGAAAAAATCTTACAAAAAAATTCAGAAAAATAAAAAAACCCCTTCTTCCGTATTTTATCGCCGGCAGAAGGGGTTTTTATCAGACAGAACAGCATTTAGAAATATATTTTTCAGATAGCATCTTTGATTTTGGAAATCGCATTTTTTTCAAGCCGGGAAACCTGCGCCTGAGAAATTCCAATTTCTTTTGCGACTTCTACCTGTGTTTTGCCGCACAGAAAACGAAGATACAGAATATTTTTTTCTCTGTCTTCCAGATTATGCATCGCATCCCGCATGGAAAACTGTGCAATCCAGCTTTCGGCACTGGACTGGTCGCTAAGCTGATCGGCAACATAAAGTGTGTCGCCGGAATCGGAATAAACAGGTTCATAAATCGAAATCGGATCGCTGATGCTTTCCAGCGCAATGACAATATCAGCGCGTTTTTCGTGAATTTCTTCTGCAATTTCTTCTACAGAAGGTTCGCGCATCAGCTGACTGGTGAGCTTTTCTCTTGCCTGAATTGCTTTATAGGCCAGATCACGCAGGGAACGGCTGACTTTAATCTGATTATAGTCACGCAGATAGCGTCTTAACTCGCCGGAAATCATCGGCACACAGTAGGTTGAAAACCGTACTTCTTTGGATAAATCGAAATTATTAATTGCTTTGATCAGTCCCACTACACCGATCTGGAACAGATCGTCCACATCTTCGCCGCGGCCGGCAAACCGCTGAATGACACTCAGGACAAGCCGCAGATTGCCTTTAATCAGTTTATCGCGGATTTTTTTGTCTCCAGTCTCTTTAAATTCTTTCAGAAGCTGCATTTTTTCTTCTTCGTTCATGACTTTGAGTTCAGAAGTATTGATGCCTGAAATTACTACTTTATGATAGGCCATAGGGATGACATCCTTTCTTGTTTTTTTGTTTCACATGGATTATGCGCCGGCGTGTTCCGGCTTATGCAGAAAAAAATTTTTTCGTCTGTCAGAAAACGACAAAATCCGCAGGACAGGTATGCTATAATAAAATCAGCAAAGGACGGGACTGCCTATGCAAGTGATTTATCTGGATATCTTACTGATTTTTAATTTATACATGAATTATCTTCTATTATCTATGACAGCAAGAATGACACATACCAGGCTTGTATTCTGGCGGGGATTGCTGGGAGCAGGGGCAGGCAGTCTGAGTTCTTTGCTGCTGTTTCTGCCGCAGCTGCCCATGCTGTTTCTGACAGGCTGCCGTCTGCTGACGGCTTTGCTGATCTGTCTGGCGGCTTTCGGCAGAAACAGACTGCTGCGGAACAGCCTGTGTTTTTTCGGGGTAAGTTTTCTGACCGCCGGGGGATTGTTCGCGCTTTCGGCTTGCAGTGAAATTGCCGGTATGCATCAGAACGGGTGCTATTATTTTGATATTTCTCTGCCGCAGCTGGCCGCCTTTACTATTATAACATATTTTATATTATCTGTCATCCAATTTTTCTATGATAAAAATAAATTTTCTGATCAGGCATATCAGATTTCTGTGCGCTACCGTCAGCAGACGGCCAGTCTGGAAGGACTTGCCGATACAGGCAATTCCCTGACGGATTTTTATACAGGAAAACCAGTTATCATCTGTGATAAAATCCTGCTGGGCGATATGGCCAGACCCGAACACAGTCATATGATTCCTTATCTGACAGTCGCCGGAAGCGGTATACTGGAAGTGTTTCAGCCGGATGAGGTCTGTATCCTGCCGGAACACGGAACTGCAAAAGCAGTAGATGCCCTGATCGGCATCGGAACACAGGAAAACGGAAAAGCAATTTTCAATCCGAAACTGATGCGATTTTAAGGAGGAGTTGTCATGAAGATTCTGGACAGAATCCGCGTATTTCTGAAAAATCTGTTATTCGGCTGTACGGTAGATTATATCAGCAGTGCAGATACGCTTCCGCCGCCGCTGTCCCGCGAAGAGGAAATTGCTGTATTCGCCAAGCTTGCTGCCGGCGACCCCCATGCAAGAGAAACATTGATTGTCCATAATCTGAGATTAGTTGTATATATCGCAAAAAAATTTGAAAGTTCCGGCGTTTGCCTGGAAGATCTGATTTCTATCGGCACAATCGGCCTGATGAAAGCCGTTGGTACGTTCCAGACAGATAAAAATATCAAACTTGCTACGTATGCTTCCCGATGCATTGAAAATGAAATTCTCATGTTCCTGCGGAAAGCTGTGCAGTACAAAGGAGAAATTTCTATCGACGAACCGCTGAATACTGACTGGGACGGCAATGAATTATTATTATCTGACGTACTGGGGACAGATGATGACATCGTCAGCCGCGGCATCGAATGGGAGGCCGAACGGGATATGCTGCATCAGGCTGTGGATTCGCTTCCGCCAAGAGAAAAGGAAATTATGGAACTGCGCTTCGGCCTGAACGGAAAACGTGAATGCACTCAGAAAGAAGTCGCCGAAATTATCGGCATTTCACAATCTTATATTTCAAGACTGGAAAAGAAAATTATCAAGAAACTGCGGGTTGTGCTCGAAGGACAGCTGTAATTCCTGCGCATGACTAAAACAGGACTTGACAAAATCTTCTGAATAGATTAAAATAGAATCAGCAGGGGTCTGCCCTGCTGATTTTTATCAGGAGATTTTTAGCATTATGAAAAAATTAATTTGTTTGCTGCTCGCCTGCCTGCTGCTGACAGGCTGTGCAACTCAAAAACAAAAAATGAATTATACAGAAGAAGAACTCCCCTATGGCGCAACTATGAAATCTGATAAAAACAGCTATGCTGTGCCAATCACCTGGGACAGACGCTTCCTGACAGAAGAACAGATCAGCGCGGCCGCAAATTATATCGCCGCAATCCAGAATAATGACCCTGCTTTGTATGCCTCTGCGGCATTGCCGCTGTATACAGAATATCAGATTCAGGAAGTCTATGATTATCAGAATATCGAAGAACTGGTCAACGCTCTGCATGAAGGCCTGACAGGTCAGCTTGCTGATGATTTCAAATTCGATATGGTTCTTGTGAATGAAATTTCTCTGGACAGAAGCAGCGGCGGCCTTCAGGGTATGCTGAAACTGCTGGACGGTATTTCGCAGGACGGAAAATTTTCCGATAAAATTCAAAATGCCTGTGCGCTGACGCTGGAATGGGAATTCTCGTATAATAACGGCGAAGGCAACGGCTATACGGAAAATCAATACCTGTATCTCTTCCAGATTGACGACCAGTATTATTGCTGTATGTAACACAGGGAGGTGCTTTGCTATGCCTAGATTTTTTACAGAACATGCCGATGAAAATCAAATTATCATCACAGGAGAAGATGCACGCCATATCGGCCGTTCTCTCCGGATGCGCCCCGGCGAAATGCTGACTGTCTGCTCCTGCGGCGTGGATTATCAATGCCAGATTATCAGAATTACAGAATCAGAAGTCTTTCTGCATCCTGTTGAAATTCATCCCTGCGCCGCAGAACCTGATATCCGCCTGACTCTGTATCAGGCAGTGCCGAAACAGGATAAGCTTGCCGAAATTATCCAGAAAGCTACCGAACTGGGCGCGGCAGAAATCGTTCCGGTTCTGACCTCGCGTTGTATCGCCAGACCCGATAAAAAAGAATTTGAAAAACGCAGACAAAGACTCCAGAAAATCGCCGCCGCCGCTGCCAAACAGTCCGGCCGGGGAATGATTCCTCAGGTCAGTGCACTGCATTCGTGGGGTGAAGCTCTGGCCTCTATGCAAAAACAGGATATCAGCATTATGCTTTATGAAGAACAGGGCGGCATTCGCTTTGAAGAAATTCCGTTTGCCGGGCAAACAAATATCGGCCTGCTGATTGGCAGTGAAGGCGGCTTCTCCGAACAGGAGGCCGGACAGGCTGTTTCTCTGGGTTTGTACCGTGTGTGGCTGGGAAACAGAATTCTCCGCTGTGAAACTGCTCCTACTGCCGCTATCTCTATTTTGATGTATCTGACTAAAAATATGTGAAAATTTTCTGAAAAAATAGAAAAACTATTGAAATTTTCAAAAAGATGTGGTATAATAATTCCTGTAAACAAAAAAGAACTGTCCGCAGCAGTTCTGTATGTGAAATTATTTTTTCCTGCGGAGAAAAGAGGATAATTCTTATGAAAAACTGGAAAATTATTGCAATCATTATTGCTACCGCCGTTGCAACTGCTGCCGCTGTCGTTCTGGTACTCCAGAAAAGCCGCCTGAAAAATAAACAGCATTTTGACAGTTCTGAATTTGATGACGACGATTTTATGAATGATATCTATAACTGCAATATCGACGAGGAAGACGAGGAAGTTTCTGAAAAAACAGAAGAGGATACTCTGGAAGAAACTGCCGAGACTGCTAAGGAAGTCGCCGAAGAAGTGAAGGATACACTCTCTGCTGCGGCTGAAAAATTCTCGGAAGATATCACGGAAAAGCCGGAAAAAGCAGCGGATGCTCTGGAAGAAGAAGCTCCCTTTTAAAAAAATCCATAATGCCTGCCGGCTGAAATAAATCCCCCTTTTTGTCATAAAAGGGGGATTTTTTTATCATGAAATATCAGTCATCTGTTTCATCGGGATCTGTTTCCGGGCTGAAATAATAGGAATTTGTTTCTGAAACAGTTTCCGTCTGCATTTTTTCAAATTCCATGACAACTCTGTAATTGCCGGCCGCCCATAGTCTGACAAGACTGCTGCTGTCTTTGCTGGTAAAGGAAATTGCTGCATCTGAACTGCCCGTTGTCCCCTGCTGAACATTATAATTCATCAGGTCTACTGTGACAATAATATCCTGAACACTCAGATTTTCCAGCTCCTCTTCATCGCCGATGACTGTAATAGGCATCTGGAGCGTAGTTACCCGGCAGTCGTAATCTTTCGGGGCATTGATGATAAAAATATTATCTTTCGTAACCCAGATTTCCCGTGTCGCGAGGCCTTCGTTATCCAGCGACAGCGTTACCTGCTGGAAACCGCTTTGATTGATAAATTCTTCTTTGAAATCAAAATCAAAATCGGCCGAAAAATTCATTGTAATAGAATCCAGTGTCACAAAACCGATATTATAACTGTCGCGGTCGGCAAAGACTGTGTTGGTTTTGGAGGCCAGCGTAATAGAATCCTGAGACAGATGCAGACGGCTCCGGAGCCAGTTCAGATCAAAGCCGCTGAATGTATTCCGGATATCATACGTCAGTTCCAGTTCTTTCTGGGTCAGTACAGAAATAGTAATCTGAAAATCTGTGCCGGGTGTTTCCAGATTATCGGCGTTCATGAGTGCGCCTTCTTCTGTATAAAATTTCAGATCGCTTGCATAAAGAGTATACAGGCTGTCAATTGCGACGTTTTTATCGCTGTAGACTTCTACCCTGTCGATTTCGTCCAGCTGTGCAGACGGCCCTGTGACTTCTACTACAGAAGGTTCACAGACAATATCATTCTCATCCAGGGCATGACCTTCTGTCACGTGAATATAGGGAAAGCTGGCCGTGACATCAAAGCTTCTTGTTTCGATCTTGTCCAGTTTGACGGTGGCATGAGACGGAATAATGCTCGCGGCAGTGAATGAAATATCCGTATCTGACCGGACAGCAATTTCAAGATTGAATTCTCCTGCTGCGGTGATACTGCCGGGCTGTAGATAAGCCGTCAGATCTTCCGGAGTCAACCGGCCAATCTGTGACCGGTTGCCCTCCAGCTGAACTGTTACTTTTTCCACATCGCAGGAAACTGCACTTAATCCATTGGCATCGGCAAGAGTTCCGGTCAGTTCAACTGAAAGAGGAATATTATAAAACGTTACATGGGTTGTTTTATATGCCGTAACCGAGACGGCAAACCAGATTAAAACCGCACATAAAATCGAAAAAACAATCCGGAAAGGCTGGGTATCAAATAAATTTTCCAGAGAATCAGGAATTTCATGAATCTTGTTTATCTTTTGTTTCATCCGTTTCATTCCTTTCTTGCGGCTGACGGAACAGCGGGAAAAATTTTTTCTGTTCCTGCTGTTTGGGAATCAGCATGTCCGTCAGAAGCTGTTTGAGTGTTTCCTGACTGAAATCCCTCTGAAGTGAGCCGTTTTCTGCAACAGAAATCTGACCCGTTTCTTCCGAGACGACAATCACAATTGCATCAGAATTTTCACTCATGCCAATGGCAGCTCTGTGACGGGAACCTAATTTTTTATTAATAAACGCTTCTTTCTGGGGCATAGGAAAGAAACATTCTGCGGCCAGCACAATGCCGTCACGCATGATGACTGCGCCGTCATGCAGAGGCGCATTATGGAAAAAAATCGCGCCGAGCAGTTCCTTGCTGGGTTCGGCATTGATTTCTACGCCGCCTTCGATATGTTCGCCAAGTCTTGTCTGTCTTTCAATGGCAATAATGGCACCTGTGCAGTCATGACTGAACTCTGCACAGGCACTGCATATGGCATCAATGGCTTTTTCCCATTTCTGCACTGCGGCTTCCCGGCTGGAAGGTGCCAGAAATGCCGTCAGCCCCAGCCGGGAATGCCCCAGCTTTTCAATTGCCCGGCGGACTTCCGGCTGAAACATAATCAGAATTGCCAGAATCCCAATATCGAAAATTCTGGTCAAAATATATGTGATGGATTTTAATTCTATAAATTTGCCGATAATATATACCAGAAGCAGAAAGGCAATACCCTTAAAAAGCTGTCCGGCTCTTGTTTCTTTAATCAGATTCAGAAAGAAATAAATAATATAAGATAATAATGCAATATCGACAAAATCTACAGGCTTCATGGTTTTGACTACACTGTAGATCGATTCCAGAATTTCTGTCAGCCCTGTCATAAGGGGAGTCACTTCCTTTCTGATTAAAATATAAAATTTAAAAATACCGGAGAGCGGAGAAACTCTCCGGCTTTGGCTTACTGCATTGCGGCAACTGCATCCGCAAGGCGGTTTGTGTTTGCCATATCTGAGAACACAGACGGCGCAAAACGGACTGTGCCCTCGTGAGATTCTATCGTGTGCAGTGCATAATGCGCCAGCGGTGCACAGTGCAGCCCGGCACGGAGACAAAAGCCCTGTCTGGCAAGTGCGGCGGCAGTTTCATCGGCAGATTTCTGTTTCAGATTAAACGAAACAATCGGAACATAAGCCGCATCCGGATGACGATAGACTGTCACATCCGGCATAGCGGAAAATCTCCGGCACAGCTGCTCGCAGAGTGCTGTTTCTGTCCGGAAAATATTCTCTGTTCCCTTTTTTTGCACAAAGCCGACTCCGGCTTTCAGGGATGCCGCTCCGATTACATTCAGAGTCCCGGCTTCCAGCGCATCGGGCAGAAAATCCGGCATTTCCGGCAATGCAGAAAGACTTCCGGAGCCGCCCTGCATCAGCGGGGGAATGCTGAATTTTCCGTCCGAAATCAATAAGCCTGTTCCGGTAATGCCGTACAGTCCCTTGTGCCCGGCAGTACAAAGAATATTAATCTGATCGTTCCGGATGTCAATCGGCAGAACGCCGCAGGCCTGTGCGCCGTCCGCAATAAAACAGATGTTCTTTTCCTGACACAGTGCGCCGATCTCCCTGTATGGCAGAATCTGTCCTGTGACATTGCTTGCCATTGTGCAGATAATCGCTTTGGTATCCGGCCGGATGAGTCCGGCAAAATGTTCCAGCGTTTCAGAATCCGAAGCCGATACGCCCGCTATGCTGTAGCGGATTTTTCCGGCTTTTGCCAGTGCATAGACAGGCCGTGCAACGGAATTATGCTCCAGATTGCTGATAATTACATGGCCGCCCTGTTTCATAATGCCCTGAATGGCGAAATTCAGCGCATGGGTGCAGTTGGCCGTAAAAACAACATATTCGGGCTGTGCGCCGAAAAATCCGGCAATCTGTTCTCTGGCAGAGTAAATCAATTCTGACCCTCTGGCAGCAATCGGATGACTGCCCCGGCCGGAACTGCCGTATTTCACCAGAGCTTTTTCTACAGCAAGCCGGACTTCCGGCGGCTTGGGAAATGTGGTAGCAGCATTATCAAAATTCACTGTCATGTGCCGTCACGCTCATTTCCCAAATAGGTGACAGGAATCCCGGCATTCCGGAGAAGAGTCTGTATTTCTTCCGGTTTTCCGATTGTTCTTAATCCGAAACGGCAGCCTTCTTTCGGGCTGGTAAATCTGACGAGTTCGCTGGTGTAGCCGTTTGCAGTCAGAAGCCGCTGCGCTTTCCGGGCATACGTTTCTGATGGCAGAATGGCGGTATTAATCATAGTATCACCCCTTGCAAGATAATACTATAGTATATGATTTGTATCGGGAAAGTGTTTCGGCAGAAATCACAGCACATGAATATCCGTTATCACAGCACGGAGCATTCCGGATTTTTCAAACCAGAAATTCATCTGGAGTGTCAAGTCATTAGGTCGGCCGTCCGTTGTCAGATCATAATCCACAGAAAAACCGCTCCCATCCTTCCAGAGATAAACCTGAAACTGTTGATATTCGCTGCCATCCCGGTAATGTACATGAAAACTGCATGGAACATCATAAGAATCAAAATATTTTAGATGATTGATTCTCAGATAGCCCTCGGCAAATTCCTGAAACAGTTCGACAGAATCGTTTTTTGTCAATTCAGCATAATCAAGAATATTCTGATATGTTCCATCCGCCATGCAGTTGACGATTGCTTTTACAACAGGTTCAGCAAGCTGTTTTGCTTCTGATTTCGTCATGATGCTTTTCTTTCCAGTAAAGCGACACAATGTGCCGATATGCCCTCTTCCCGGCCAGTGAAACCGAGCCGTTCTTCTGTCGTTGCCTTCACGCTGACCTGAGAAATATCTGCATGACAGGCATCGGCAATATTTTTGCGCATCTGCTCGATGTAAGGTGCAAGCTTCGGCTTCTGTGCGATGATGACCGCATCCAGATTCCCCAGCTTCCAGCCCTGTGCTTCGATAAGCTCCACAACACGGGCTAATAATTTCAGACTGTCCGCGCCTTTATAGGCCGGATCTGTATCCGGAAAATGTTTTCCGATATCGCCCAGCGCAAGCGCACCAAGAAGCGCATCTGCTATGGCATGTAACAGCACATCCGCATCAGAATGCCCCAGCAGTCCCAGCGTATGCGGAATTGTGACTCCGCCGATAATCAAAGCTCTGTTTTCGGCTAATTTATGAACATCATAACCATGTCCGATTCTGAAATCACTCATGATAATAACACCTCTGCAATTTTCTGATCTTCCGGAGTTGTAATCTTAATATTAGTGTAATCTCCCTGTGTCATGCAGATTTTTCCCCCTACGGCTTCGACAAGCTGACAGTCGTCGGTAAAATCCAGCTGATGCTCCAGAGCAAAATCCACAGCTTCAAAATAGAGCCGTTTCCGGAATACCTGCGGAGTCTGGGTCATCCACAGGGATGACCTGGGCGGCGTATCAGTAATCAGTCCGTCATCTACAGTCTTGATTGTATCCTTGACGGGCACGCCCAGTGTCGCACCGCCGAATACTCTGGCATCCCGGATGACTTTTGCAATATGTTCCGGTTTTACCAGCGGCCTTGCGCCGTCATGTACAGCAATATATTCTGAATTTTTCGAGACCAGTTTCAGCCCCTGCATCACGCTTTCCTGACGGGTGCAGCCGCCTTCTGTGAAATGGGAAAGCTTGGAAATATGCAGTGTTTCTGCAATTTGCCGTATCGGCTGAAAATTTTCCGGTTTTGTGACAATAATCATTTCTGCAATATCCGGACTGTTCTGGAACGCTGTCATGCATGTGCCGATGACTGTGGATTCTTTCAGGGGCATGAGAATTTTATTTACCCCGCCCATTCGGGAAGCGTTTCCGGCACAGACCAGAATTGCAGAAGTATCGGGCTGGATTGACTCCGGCATTAAAAATCACCTGCTTTATGATATCATTTTATGGGCACTGCCTCATATAAATAAGTATACCACACAGGAATGATAAATGTCAAGGAAATTTGAAAAAACCCTGCCGAAAACAAAAAAATCGGCCGCCCTGGGGACGGCCGGAAAAGTTATGCGGTCAGGCTTGGGATAAGTCCGACGATGAATTTCACCATAGTAAGAGATTCTTCAGAATCCGGTCTGCCGTTTTGATTGAAATCCACGGCTTTGACCTGCATCTTTGTAAAAGTGTCTTTTCCGAGAACAGCTCTGTTTACGCTGATAACATCCAGAATACTCACCTTGCCGTCGCCGTTGACATCGCCGGGATCCAGTTCCGGTTCCGGCGCAGGGCCAAGGGATTCAAATTGATAACCATATTTTTCAGCATAATTTTGTGCTGTGGAGTTTTCATAACCGGTAATTGTGCCGTTAAAATAATAATTCCAACGTTCGTCCTGTCCATTGCAAATAGTGCTGTTATGATCATAAATATTACATTCAGGATTTTTAATCGTGATATCTGTCAGGCTGGAACAGTTGGAAAATGCCCACCCCTGGATGCTGGCGACACTCTCCGGAATTGTTACGGAGGTAAGACTGGTACAGTCAGAAAATGTACCGCCTCTGATACTGGTGATATGATTCGGAAGTGTAACAGAAATCAAGCCGGAACATCCAAAAAATGCACCATCTCCGATATTGGTGATACTGTCCGGAAGAACAACGGAAGTCAGGCCAGAACATCCGGAAAATGCTCCTTCTCCCAGAGTGGTTACACTATCCGGAATGACGACAGAAGTCAGTCCGGAACAGTCTTTAAATACCCATTCCCCGATGTTTGTGACAGGCAGACCTTCGATTGCAGCCGGAATGACCAGCTCTCCTTTCGGCTTTTCTGAACAGGCAGAAATTGTAACAGCATCGCCGGATTTTGTATAGGCTAGATTTTCATAAGTACCATCTTCCGCACTTGCAGAAATGACAGTTTCCGGAACATATTTTTCAGAGAACGGCATAACCGCACACATCATACACAAAGCGAAAGCGGCAGCAAACATTTTTTTCATATTCATAAAAACATCTCCTATTTTAAATCTATGATATTATTATAACAAAAAAATATGAAAAATCAATATTTTTCATATAATATTCACAAAAAGTTTCCGGAATGATAAAAAATCGGCCGCCCTGGGGACGGCCGGAAAAGTTATGCGGTCAGGCTTGGGATAAGTCCGACGATGAATTTCATAATAGTAAGCGATTCTTCGGAATCCGGCTTGCCGTTCTGATTGAAATCAATTGCCTTGAGCTGGGCATCAGTAAGCGATTCTTTTCCGAGGACGGCTTTGTTCACGCTGATGACATCCAGAATATTGACTTTGCCGTCGCCGTCGGCATCGCCGGGTTTGATTTCTTCTGCTGCGGGGCTGATTATTTCAAATTTGTAGCCGTATTTTTCAGCATAGGCCTGCGCTGTAGAATTTTCATAACCGTAGATTGTGCCGTTAAAATAAATTTCCCCCTGTTCATCCAGCCCATTACAAATTGTATTACCAGAGTCATAAATTTCACAGTCAGGATTTTCAATTGTAATATCTGTCAAGTCAGAGCAGTTGAAAAATGACAGCTCTCCAATATCAGTTACATTTTCTGGAATGATAATAGAGGGCAGGCTGGAACAATCCTTAAATGTATAAGATTTGATATCTGTCACATTTCCCGGAATTGCAATACTTTTCAAACTGATACAGCCAGAAAATGCACTCTCTCCAATATTTGTCACACTTTCTGGAATTGTGATGCCCGTCAGGCCAGTACAGTTATTAAATGAATACTCTTCGATACTTGTTACACTATCCGGAATTGTAATATCCGTCAGGCTTGTACAGTTTTCAAATGCATAAGATTCAATACTCGTTACGCTATCCGGAATTGTAATACTGGTCAGACTGGTGCAATCAGATAATGCTCCTGTTCGGATATTTTGCACGCCATCCGGAATCGTGATACTGGTCAGACTGGCACAGCCATGAAATGCACGCTGTCCGGAATTGTGATTCCGGTCAGACTGCCGCATACCCAGAATACCCAATTCCCGATACTTGTCAAACCATCCGGAAGTGTAATGCCGGTCAGACTGGTACAGCCGGCAAATGCAAAATTTCCGATACTTGTTACACTGTCCGGAATTGTGATGCTAATCAAACCGGAACGGCCGCTAAATGCTTCAGAGCCGATACTCGTCACAGGCAGAGTATCAATTTCTGATGGGATAACAAGTTCACCCTCTGCCGATTCATCACAGCCGAGAATTATAATAAAATCATCATGTTTTTCATAAATCAGATTTTCATAAGTGCCTTCTGTATATTCTTCTTCGGCAGAAACAGAAACACTTTCCTGAACTGTTCCTGGCAGAACCGGCACAGCTGCGCATGTCATACACAAAGCCGAAACAACTGCTGATATTTTTTTCATCCTCATATAAACAGCTCCTTTTCTGAATCTATAATAATATTATAACAAAAAAATATAAAAAATCAATATTTTTGATATAATATTCACAAAAAGTTTCCGGAATGATAAAAAACAACCGCTCTGCTCCCGCAGAAACGGCTGTTTTTAGATGGAAATGAAGTTTAGATATTATAAGTAAGCGTTCTTTCGTCGATAATGCGCTTTGCTTTATGCTCCGAACGTGTTCCCAGACCGCCGTCCGGATGTACTACCACTTTCGCAGGCTTTACGCCGATTCTTGCTTTCAGAGCCGCAGACGTTCTTGCTGCAACTTCTTCATCAGTTTCAGAATTATCGGCATTTTTCTCAATTTCGACAGCATATTTGCAGGTCAGGTCTTTCTCGAAAATTCTGATTAAATATTCGCCTGTGATGCCGTCCAAATCACGGATGACTGCTTCGATATCGCTGGGGAAAACATTTACAGCGGAAACGATAAACATATCGTCTTTTCTGCCGTTGATGTAAATTCTGCCGTGAGTGCGGCCGCATTTGCAGGGTGTGCGGTCAATTCTTCCGATATCGCCCGTACGGAAACGAATCAGCGGACGTGCTTTCTTTCTGAGCGTTGTATAAACCAGTTCGCCTGTTTCGCCCGGAGGAAGAATTTCACCTGTGTGAATATCTACAGTTTCTACATAAATCTGATCTTCGCAGATGTGCAGGCCGTCGTGATATTCGCAGTGAGCGGCGCAGGCTCCGAAAATATCAGAAAGTCCGTAGAAGTCATAGAGTTCGGCACCCCACAGATCTTCAATTGCCTTTCTGGTAGCAGGAATAGAACCGCCCAGCTCTCCGGCAACGATGATTTTCTTGATATTCAGGTCTGTTTTGGGATCAATACCGGCTTTTTTAGCCTTTTCGCCAAGCTGCCATGCATAGGAAGGACTCGTCCAGATGACAGTGGGCTGATAAGTTTTCAGAATAAATAATAATCTTTCGCTGGGAAGCGTGCCGCCCCAGATGCAGAGTGCGCCGAGATTCTGTGCGCCGATGACATCAGGGCCGCCTACATAAAGCGAGAAGTTCAGGGCATGAACATATCTGTCATTGGGTCTCATGCCAACCTGCCAGAACCAGCGACTTTCAGTATTCTGGAATTCGTCAAAGTCTTCTTTGGTGAAGGGACTCATAGTCGGAACACCTGTCGAACCGGATGATGTGGAAATAAAAATAACATCTTCTTCCGGAACAGCGCACAGTTCGCCGAGGAACGAGCCTTTGCCCTGGGTTTCGCGCTGTGTGACTTTGTTGATGAACGGGAATTTTGCCAGATCGTCCAGAGTTTTGATATCTTCCGGCTTAACTCCGGCTTCGTCGAACGAGCGTTTATAATAAGGCGCATTCTCGTAAGCGAACTTGATCATTTCCTTCAGGCGTTCCAGCTGGAGTTCTTCCAGTTCGGCATGGGGCATGGTTTCGAGTTTCTCATCCCAGAATTTATTATTCACATCATGTTTGATGTTTGCAGTGCTCATAATTAACTACCTCCAGATTATTTTTTAAGAAAACCGATTGTTTTCTGTTACTGTTATTATTATACACTGATAATTCCTATTTGTCAAGTAGGAGTTATCAATAGCAAGCTATCAATAAAATCTATAACTTGAGAGAAAAAACAGATTACTGATACAGCCCTGCACTGAAATATCTGTCTCCGCGGTCCGGGAAGACGGTTACAATATTGCCTTTCTTGATTTTTTCAATCAGTTTGACAGATGCTGCCAGTGCCGCTCCGGAACTTGATCCGGCAAAGATGCCTTCCCGTTCAGCAACCAGACGGGAATAGGAAAAGGCCTCTGCATCGTTGATTTTGATGACATCGTCAACAAGTGACATATCCATTGTAGCGGCGATAAAATCATTGCCGATGCCTTCGATATTATAATCATGATGTTCGCCGCCGCCCATGGTAGAGCCTTCCGGGTCGGCAAGAATTCCCTTGATATTGGGATTTTTTTCTTTCAGATAACGCAAAATTCCCGTATAAGTGCCGCCGCTTCCTGCTCCGGCAACAACATAATCAATCTGTCCTTCCAGATCGTCATAAATTTCTTTTCCGGTAGTCTCATAATGCGCCAGCGGATTGCTTTGATTCTCAAACTGTTCGAGAGAAATCGATCCCGGAATTTCTTTCTTGATTTCTTCTGCCTTGCGGACTGCACCCAGCATACCGAATTCGCGGGGCGTATTGACGACTTCCGCGCCAAGTGCCCGGACAAGTGCCTGTTTTTCGGCAGAAAATTTATCCGGAATGACAAAAATAATCCGATAACCCCGGTTCAGTGCGGCAAATGCTATGCCGAGTCCGGTATTTCCGGCCGTGGCTTCTACAATCACGCCGCCCGGCTTGAGAAGACCTTTTTGTTCGGCATCCTGAATCATATAGAGTCCTGTTCTGTCCTTGACACTGCCGGAAGGATTATATAATTCCAGTTTTGCAAATAATTTCACATCCGGAAACTGTTCAAACTGATGCAGTCTGACAAGCGGTGTGCGGCCGATTAAATCCTGCATGGAATTATAATAATTCATGATTACTTCACCTCGCTGAGTTCAATTGCCTGCTGCAAATCTTCAAGAATATCAGTCACATCTTCAATTCCTACAGAAAGCCGGATTAATCCGTCCGTGATGCCTACCTGTTTCCGGATTTCTGCCGGGATGGAAGCATGTGTCATTGTGGCCGGATGGCATACAAGCGACTCCACGCCGCCGAGGCTTTCTGCAAGCATGATGAGTTTCAGCGATTTGAAGAATTTTTTAATATCATAATTTTCATGCAGTTCAAAAGAAATCATAACGCCGCCGTTTCTGGCCTGTTTCCGGTTGATTTCATAGCCCTGTGCGGATTCCAGCCCCGGATAATACAGATTTCTGACTGCTCTGTGATGCTGCAAGAAATGCACTACTTTTTCGGCATTCTGTACATGGCGATCCATACGGACTCCCAGCGTTTTGATGCCGCGAATCAGCAGGAACGAATCAAACGGAGGAAGTACGCCGCCGGTCGAATTCTGAATAAAAGCAATCTGTTCGGCAAGTTCTTTTGTTGAAACAACAGCTAAACCGGAAACAACATCGCTGTGACCGCCCAGGTATTTTGTCGCAGAATGGACTACAATATCCGCACCCAAATCCAGCGGCTTCTGAAGATAGGGTGTCATAAACGTGTTATCAACTATAACAAGCAGATCATGCCAGTGAGAAATTTCTGCAATTTTCTGAATATCCGTCACAGTCATCAGGGGATTGGCCGGGCTTTCGATCATAACGGCTTTGGTATCGGGCGTGATCTGGGTCTCAAAAACTTCGGGATTTGCCGTATCCGCAATCGTATATTCAATCTTGAAATGATTAAATACTTTATCCAGAACACGGAAAGTGCCGCCGTAAACATTGCTGGAAATCAGCACTCTGTCGCCGGCATAAAGCAGACTCAGCACTGCCGTGATGGCCGCCATGCCGGAAGCAAATGCAAAACCTGCATAGCCGTTTTCCAGTTCGGCAATCAGAGCTTCAAGAGCTTCTCTGGTAGGATTGCCTGTTCTGGAATACTCATAGCCGCGCATTTCGCCAAGGCCATCCTGCTTATAAGTAGAAGTCTGATAAATAGGAATATTGACTGCACCTGTGCGTTCGTCGATAGAAATGCCGCCGTGAATTAATGCGGTGCTGATATTTTTAAACTGACTCATGATAAAAAACTCCTTTCAAAACTGCACAAAAAAACAGAGCACGCAGAAAACTGCGCACTCCGCCAAAATTCAGAATGATATCCATAAAAATAATTATCCTGAAACGTGAGAGCTGTTTCTCTGCCTTGTAAATATCCAGTTATTTTCAGAACAACAGCAACAACATGCATTCAGAATAACAGTATAGAACATGAGAAACAACTCCTTTCAGAAAAATTTTTTAATTATTATTATTCAAACATGGGGGTAGAGAGATAACGTTCGCCTGTATCAGGCAGCAGTGCAACGATTGTCTTGCCCTTGTTTTCGGGGCGTTTTGCCAGCTGAATGGCTGCCCATACTGCTGCGCCGGAAGAAATGCCTACCAGCACGCCTTCACTTCTTGCAATCAGTCTGCCGGTTTCAAAAGCATCTTCGTTTTCTACTGCAATTACTTCGTCATAAATATCTGTATTCAGAGTTTCCGGAACAAAACCTGCGCCGATGCCCTGGATTTTATGAGGGCCGGAAACACCTTCACTCAGAACAGGAGAGCCTTTCGGTTCAACGGCAACTACTTTGACATCCGGGTTCTGTGCTTTCAGATAAGTTCCCACACCAGTGATAGTACCGCCGGTACCGACTCCGGCAACAAAGATATCTACTTTGCCGTCAGTATCGTTCCAGATTTCTACACCTGTAGTTTTTTCATGCACAGCAGGGTTGGCCGGATTGGTGAACTGTGACGGAATAAAGCTGTCTGCAATTTCCGCAGCAAGTTCCTGAGCTTTGGCAATTGCGCCCTTCATGCCCTTGGCACCTTCGGTCAGCACCAGTTCTGCACCATAAGCCTTCATGAGATTGCGGCGTTCGATACTCATTGTTTCGGGCATTGTGATAATCAGTCTGTAACCTCTTGCGGCAGCAACGGCAGCCAGACCGATTCCGGTATTGCCGCTGGTGGGTTCGATCAGAACACTGCCCGGTTTCAGCAGACCTTTGGCCTCGGCATCATCAATCATTGCTTTGGCGATTCTGTCCTTGACAGAGCCTGCCGGGTTGAAATATTCCAGTTTGCCCAGAATAGTAGCCTGAAGCTGATTATTTTTCTCAATTGTTTTCAGTTCCAGCAGAGGAGTATTGCCGATTAAATCGCTGAAACGCTGATAAATTCTACTCATGATAGAAAAACTCCTTTCAAAAACCGGTTCATCCGGATGACTTAGATAGCACTAATATCCTATCTGATTAGTATGAATATATTATAGCACACTCTTCCTGATTTGTCAATAGCTTTTTGATAAAAATTTTAATAATCCTGAAAAAATTCCCCCGATTGTCCGACAAAAGGGGGAATTTTTTTATTTTTTCTGACTGATTTTCTGCACCAGTCCCGAAATTGCATTGCCGGCACTGCGGATTGCTTTTTTGAAGTCCTTTTCCAGCTGATTCTGTTTTTGAATGCCATAAGGATCGCTTTTGGAAAAATCTTCAAACGGATTGGCAGTATCCAGCGGATCTATGCCGAATTCTTCTGCCATATCCTTGGAACGGAGCTTGTCATCTGACCATTCCCGGATTACTTCGTAAATAAATGCTACTACAGGAGGCCCCAGGATAAATCCCGGTACGCCCAGAATGCTGCTGCCCAGCAGTACCGCCGTAATTGACCAGAACGGCCGCAGTCCGATTGAACTGCCGACCATATGCGGGTCCAGATAATTGGCATCGAACTGCTGGAGCACAACAATGACAATTCCGTAAGGAATTACCATGCGGGGATTGTCAAACAGGACAAGAATCGCTGTAATCACGCCGCCTACAATAGGCCCGAAAAACGGCACGACATTCGTCACGCCTACAATCACTGCCAGCAGCACAGGATACGGAAAATTAAACCACGGCAGAAAATTAAGAATCGTCAGAAGAAAAAAGCAAATTATGCCAATCAGCAGAGAATCTACCATCTTTCCCCGGATTGCTGCGCTGAATTTCTCGTTGCCGCGGCCGATGGCACGGCGCATCTTGAATGCCGCTTCGCGCGAGAAAATGCTGTACGTGATTTTTCTGACCTGACGGCTTAATTTCGCCTTATCAATCGTAATATACATGGATAAAATCAGTCCGACTACCAGATTATAAATAATAGAAAACAGGCTTTTTCCGATTGTATAAAAATAATTGATAATATTATTCAGCTGTGAAGTGACTTCTGTCGTAATCCATTTATCGGCAGACTGAAACGCTTTCAGCGCAAGATTATTTGCCAGTGCTCCGGCAGAAGTATTATTATCAAATAATTTCTTGTTCCGCAGGCTTTCCGCCAGACTTTCCATCTGGGAAGGCAGTGTCTTGATCAGGCCGCTGATACTCGCCGAAACCTGCGGCACAATCAGCAGCAGCAGCGTGGCAATCATTACTATAGCCGAAACTACCATCAGCACGGCAGAAAGCACATGCAGATTCCGGGCTGTCTTTTCTTTATCCTTGCTTTTGGGCAAACGCCATTCCCGAAGATTGCGCTCCCAGAAGCTTGCGATCGGTTCCAGCAGATAGGCCAGAATCAGCCCCCAGATTACCGGGCTGATGCCTTTGAGAACCTTGACAAAAAAATCGGAAATATTTCCCAGATACTGAATTAAATAATAAAATAAAATAGAGGCCGCAATAATCAGAAACGTCCAGATAAACCGGGAAAACTGTTCCTGAAAAGAGGACTTTCCGGAAGAATCTTCCAAATCCTGTTCATGTTCGGGCATAAGTTTTCTCCTTTCTTGTCAGCAAAGGGGGAAGAGCATCAGTTTTGTCCGGCTCTGGCAGCGGCGCGGCGGTACTGCACATCCTGTGCACAGACAGCCGTATCATCCGTTACAGAATCACAATGCAGAAAACTGCCGTCCGGCTGGCCGATTCTTGCCTTGACATTATCAGAAAGACAAAGTCTGACAATTTCGACTGCCTGTTCCCGGAGTGCGGGATCCAGCAAGGGTGCGGCTACTTCTACACGATGTACCGTATTTCTTGTCATGAAATCGGCAGAACTGATATAAACTCTGCGCCGCTGTTCTGTACCGGAAATATAAATCCGGCTGTGCTCCAGATAACGCCCTACAATGCTGACGATTCTGATATTTTCCGTATGGCCCGGCACGCCTGGCTTCAGGCAGCAGATGCCCCGGACAACCAGTTCTATTTTTACGCCTGCCTGTGAGGCTTCGGCCATTTTGTCCATAATCTGCCTGTCACTGACAGAATTAACCTTGGCAGCAAAATAAGCTTCTTCGCCGTTTCTGGCATGGGCAATTTCTTCATCCAGCATTTCCAGAATTCTGGATTTCAGACAAAGCGGTGCCACCAGCAGCTGTTTAGTCTGTTCCACAAGACTGTCAGTCGAAAGCGCATCGAATACATGACGGGCATCTTCGGCAATTTCGGGATTGGCCGTCATCAGAGAAAGATCTGTATAAATTCTGGAAGTTTTCTCGTTATAATTTCCTGTTCCCACCTGAACAAAATTTTCTACGCCGTTTTCGGTTTTTCTGGTAATCCACAGCAGTTTGGAATGCACTTTCATATTATGCGGGCCGTAAATAACAGTACATCCGGCATCGAGCAGACGTTCCGCCCAGAAAATATTATTCGACTCGTCAAATCTTGCGCGGAGTTCTACCAGAACCAGCACATCCTTGCCGTTTTCGGCAGCCTGACAAAGCGCATCAATCACACGGCTGTTGGATGCCAGCCGGTAAAGCGTAATCTTGACAGATACTACATCCGGGTCGATAGAAGCCTCGTCCAGCAGGCGCAGAAACGGCGAAATAGATTCATACGGATAAGACAGCAGAATATCATGATCGGCAATCTGCGACATCATATCTGTTTTCGGTGCAATATCCGGGCGGTTCTGAGGTTTCTGCGGCGGGAATTTCAATTCCGGGGCAGGATTGAAATCTCCCAGCTGATAAACAAACGACAGGTCAAGCGGCGTTTGCTCCAGAAACAGCTGGTTTTCTGATAATTTTAATTTTTTCAGCAGATAATGCAGTGCCGCTTCGTCCAGCATACTGTTCATCTGGAGCCGGACGGCTTCGCGCTTGCTGCGGCGGCGGATGAGTTCTTTCATAGTATCCCGGAAATCAGTAGTTTCATCCGATGCCGAACTTTCAAAACTGATTGCTCCGCTGCGGGTCACACGAATCACAGCGGCATCCAGCACTTTGTCATTTTTGAAAATCTGCGGCACAAAATGCAGAATCAGGTCTTCCAGCAGCAGAAATCTGCCGGATTTGCCAAGGCGGATAATCCTGTCCGAGCCGCCTGCCGGGATAATTCCCATTCTTACGCCGGATTTTGATGCCAGATGTACAGCGACATAAATCGCCTTGTTTTTCAGAAACGGAAAAGGCTGCCGCTTATCCAGCACAATCGGAGAAAGCAACACTTTGACCTCCCGTTTGAAATACTGTTCCAGAAATATTTTTTCTTCCGGCGTGGCATCGGCAAATGTCACATGAACAATGCCGTATTCCCGGAGTTTGTCCATTGTATTGAAATAAGCCCGGTCTTTGCGCGGAAGCAGGGCACTGATCTCGGCAAGCATAGCTTTCAGCTGTTTTCCGGGCTTCATGCCGGAACGGGAATCTTTCTTTTTATGGCCGGATTCGGTTTTGTCCCGGTCGAGCATCGTGCCGATGCGCACCTGTACAAACTCGTCCAGATTGCTTTGATAAATTGCCGAAAAACTAAGCTGTTCCAGCAGCGGAACACTCTGGTCTTCGGCTTCTTCCAGAACACGTTCATTGAATTTAATCCATGACAGTTCACGGTTCATATAATAAGGCTGAATCATAAACAGAATACCTCCAATTTTTGTGATAAAATCAGCATCAGTTTTATTATAGCACAATTTTTCTGAAAATGGAATAGTTTTTACATAGATTTTACTGAAATTTTTAAATTTCTGACAAAAAAGCCCCTGTGCAGAGACAGGGGCTTTCCGGAAAGCAGGTTCAGACAACTGTCTGCAAATCAGAAACCAGTCTGATGCCGGCCTTGGCCAGAATATCAGATGCTTTTTTCTCGTCATCCACATGCATGACAATATAGGCATCTTTGCCGACTACTGTAATGCAGGCATAAAGATAATCGATATTAACATCGGCTTCGGCAAGCAGTTTTGTCACGGCACTCAGGCCGCCGGGGTGATCGGTCATGGCTACGCACAGAACTTTTGTAATAGTAGACATGAATCCTTTTGCCTTCAGGGCCTGCTGTGCTTTGTCGCAGTCGCTGACAATCATGCGCACAATGCCGAAATCTTTGGTATCGGCCAGCGACATGGCACGGATGTCAATTCCTGCTTCTTTGAGTTCCTCGGTCACTTTTACCAGCTGACCGGGCTTGTTCTCCATGAAGATAGAAAGCTGATTGGCTGTCATAAAAAATTCCTCCTTCGGGTTTTATCATTAAAAATATTATTATGCCGAGAATTCATATCCCAGCTTGAATGCCTTTTTATTCAATTCCACAAACCTGGGCTTGACTGTCTGTTCCAGAGCTTCGATCCATTTGTCATATTCAATATGAAAATGCTTTGCCAGCTGTCCCATCAGGACAATATTCACAGCCTTGGAAGAACCGGCTTCTTCGGCAAGCGTGAGAGCATCCATAGCTTCAATCTGCACGCCCTTTGCTGTGAGTTCTTCCAGAATCTGCTCCGGATATTCTGCCGCTCCTGTGATGACAGGCATCGGGTCGATTCTCTGTGTATTCGTGATAATCACGCCGCCCTTTTTCAGCAGATGGGCATATCTTGCGGCCTCGATTCGCTCGAACGAGATAATATAATCCGCTTCGCCGGACTGTACGACAGGGGAATACACCTTATCGCCGTATCTGACATAAGTAATGACCGAGCCGCCGCGCTGACTCATGCCATGAACTTCCGAAACTTTGATGTCATAGCCTTCGTTGACCAGCACCCGGCCTAAGAGCTTGCTTGCCAGCAAAGAACCCTGACCGCCGACTCCGGCAATGACAATGCCTTTTGTATTCATGAAAAATTTCCTCCTGACTGATTAGTTAAAAATATATTTTTCTGCCGATTCCACTGCATTCCGGACGCAGTCATCACAGGAACAGAGCATAGTTCCTGTTTCGATGCCTTTCAGGTCTTTGCAGATGGATGCGCCGGATTTTTCTGTAAAATACTGATGCATTTTCTGTGCTGTACTTCTTACGGGCTTTCCCTGCTGAAACTGTTTCAGGCCTAAGAGCATTTCTGCCGCACAGAGTGCGCCGCATGTGCCTTCCATACCGCCCATGCCTAACCCGAATGCCGCGCCCATCTGCTTGAGCTGCTCTCCTGACAGATTCAGTTTATCGGAGAATGCAAACAGAACGGCCTGACAGCAGTTGCACCCATGATATCTATAATATACAGCAAGTTCTTTTTTCTCTTTGGGTATCTCATAATTACCAAAAATATCGCTCATAACAATTCTTCTTTCCTGATTAGTAATTCTCTGAATTTCTGTCGGTTTTCGGGGGTATCGGGAATATGCAGAAACAGATAGTTATTTTTGCTTCCTGCAAAATAAAACCAGAGTTCATGATTTCCGGTTTTGCTGATGAGTTTCCGCGGATGTTTGTCATTAATGCCATACCAGCCGTCATTTGTGATATATCCCATTTCAGAAACTGCACAGATAATCATTACCAATATATAGCCGATATAAAATATCACATGCCAGAAATCTGCCTGCTGAATATAGTAAGTCAGCAGTGCAATTCCCCAGAAAATCACAACCGACCCCAGAATATAATAAAATCTGCCGTGCCGGAAGTGAAATTTCACAATGCCGGATTTCTTCGCTTTTCTGTAAGTCAAGGGCAGACAGATGAGTGTGTAAGCAAATAACAGCATTCCAGCCAGAAATGTCAGCCCTGAAAAAATCATATCGAACATCATGAAATTTCCCCCGATTCAGAAATTTTTAATTATTCACCATCATGAATCGCATCGAACGGACAGAGCTGTTCACAGACACCGCAGCCCACGCAGAGAGTATTATCAATTCCGGCCTTGCCGTCGGCATCAATATGAACTGACGGACAGCCCAGCTTCATGCAGCGTTTGCAGCTTCTGCACTTGTCTTTATCGACAACTACAGGCTTTTTCGGCTTGACATACTTCAATAATACGCACGGACGGCGCGAAATAATCACAGAAGGCTCTGCAACAGCTAATTCTTCCTTGACTGCCTTTTCGCATTCGTCCAGATTGTAGGGGTCAACAACTCTGACTCTGTTGATGCCCAGCGCATGACACAGAGCCTCTAAATCAATTTTAGTCGCAGGATCGCCCTTGATATTATAGCCTGTCGTCGGATTCTGCTGATGACCCGTCATGCCCGTGATGGAATTATCCAGAATAATCACAGTCGAATTCGAGCCGTTATAGGCAATATTCGCCAGTCCGGTCATGCCGGAATGCATGAAAGTAGAATCGCCGATGACTGCTACAGACTGATTCTCCGTCCCGCCTTTGGATGCCTTATTATATCCATGCAGTCCCGAAATCGATGCGCCCATGCACAAAGTCGAATCCAGTGCGCACAAAGGTGCCGCAGACCCCAGCGTATAACAGCCAATATCCCCCAGAACTGTGATTTTATTCTTCGATAATACATAGAACATGCCGCGGTGCGGACAGCCCGAACACATCACAGGCGGACGCATCGGCACAGGCGTATCGGCTGTGACTGTTTCTTTCGCAGGCAGTCCGAATGCCGCCGCAATGCTCTTCTGAGAGTATTCGCCCAGAGGTGTGAATAATTCCTTGCCGATTACATTCACGCCGATGTTCTTGCAGTGAGTTTCGATAATGCCGTCCAGTTCTTCCACAACATAGAGCTTGTTCACCATCTGCGCAAATGCCTTGATCTTCTGCACAGGCAGAGGATTCACCATGCCAAGCTTCAGAATGCTGACGGCATCGCCGAACACTTCTTTTACATACTGATAACATGCCCCGGATGTGATAATGCCAATCTGCGTACCGCCGATTTCCAGACGGTTGACAGAAGCTGTTTCGGCATATTCAGTTAATTTTCTGGTACGCTCTTCCACAACAGGATGCCGCTTGATGGCATTCGCGGGAGCCATGATGTATTTTGCCGGATTTTTTTCATAAGCAGGACATTCCGGAACAACACGGTCTTCCAGTTCGACTACGCTCTGTGCATGGGCGATTCTGGTACACATGCGGAGCAGGCAGGGTGTATCGAATGTTTCAGAAATTTCAAAAGCAAGCTTTGCAAATTCTTTACATTCAGCAGAATCAGCCGGTTCCAGCATGGGAACTTTTGCGCCGATGGCGTAGTGACGGGAATCCTGTTCATTCTGGGAAGAGTGCATTCCGGGGTCATCGGCCACACAGACAACCAGACCGCCCGTCACGCCGGTATAAGAAAGCGTAAACAGCGGGTCGGCGGCGACATTCAGTCCGACATGCTTCATGGCACAGGCTGTCCGGACTCCGCGCAGAGATGCTCCGAAAGCAGTTTCCATTGCGACTTTCTCATTGGGTGCCCATTCGCAGTAGATTTCGTCATAAGTGGCGGCGAATTCTGTAATTTCCGTGCTGGGTGTGCCCGGATAGCTGGAGATCACCTGCACTCCGGCTTCGTACAGACCGCGGGCAACAGCGGCATTGCCGATCATTAATTCTTTCATGTGATAAAATTCCTCCAAAATAGATAATAATTACTCTTCTGTTTCGTTTCTTTTGTCGATAATGCGCTTGGCCTTGCCTTCGTAACGCTGAATTGATTTCGGTGCAACCAGCGTGACTTTTGCCTGAATGCCCAGCACTGTTTTGAGTTTATCGGCGGCTTCTTTCTGGAGCTTTTCCAGATTTTCAAGCTTTTCCAGCAGGGATTCGTCAATAATTTCAATTCTGACTTCCAGATAATCTGTATAATTCTTTCTGGTAAGAATCAGTTCATAGTGAGGGGAAATGCCTTCGATATTGGCCATAACGCTTTCAATCTGGGACGGGAAGACGTTCACGCCGCGGATTTTCAGCATATCGTCGCTTCTGCCCTGTACTTTTTCCATACGGGCATGAGTGCGGCCGCACTTGCATGTTTCATAGTGAATTCTGGTGATATCTTTGGTTCTGTAGCGCAGCAGCGGAATGCCTTCTTTGGTAAGAGTTGTCACGACAAGTTCGCCTTTTTCGCCTCTGGGAAGGACTTCGCCTGTTTCGCTGTTGATGACTTCCGGCAGAAAATGGTCTTCGGCAAAATGCAGACCGCAGCGGCATTCACATTCGCCGGAAACGCCCGGCCCCATCAGTTCACTCATGCCATAGTTATCAGTCGAGAACAGGCCGAACCCTTTTTCGATTTTATCTCTCAGGGCATCGGTACAGCCTTCTGAACCGAACAGGCCGATTCGTAATTTTAATTCTTCGTTAGAAATTCCCATTTCGTGGGCAACTTCACTCATATACATGGCATAGGACGGGGTACTGATCAGGACAGTGGTACCGAAATCTTTCAGAATCATGGCCTGTTTCTGGGTATTGCCGGAAGAAATCGGAATCACGGCACAGCCGAGCTTTTCCAGACCATAATGCAGGCCGAGTGCGCCGGTAAACAGTCCGTAACCGAACGAAATCTGTGCAATATCGTTATCATTTACGCCGACAGCCGCACACAGACGGGCGACACAGTCGCTCCAGTTATTCAGGTCATTCCGGGTATAGCCCACAACAGTAGGCTTTCCTGTTGTGCCGCTGGAAGCATGAATTCTGACAATTTCCTTCATGGGTCTGGCAAACAGCCCGAAAGGATAATGATCCCGGATATCTGCTTTGGTCGTATACGGGATATACTGGATATCTGACAGAGTTTTGATTTTATCTGCCGTAATGCCGGCTTCGGTCAGCCGCTTATGATAAAACGGCACATTGTCCATGCAGTACTGCACCTGATGCTTCAGCCGTGCAAGCTGAATTTCCTCAATTTTCTGACGAGGCATGGTTTCGATGTCTTTCTGAAAAAACATGAAAAAAATTCACTTCTCTTTCTTGGATTTTAATACTTTAAAGCTTTTGTGCAAAAAACATAGTTTCTTGATAGAGTTAATCAAATAAACCGGGCGTTTTGCATGATTAACATTATTATAGCATATTTTTATGTTCCTGTCAAGAATCAGAAAAAAAATCCCTGCCGTGAATCCGGATTCAGGATTTTACATAGATTTAACATGATTATACTAGTGCATTTTATATTTCTCTGCTATGATGAAAATGGCATGAAAAATATGTGAAAATTTACAGAAATCAAGCTTATTTTAAGCTTTCAGGCTTATGATTATTCTTAACAAAACCACTTGAAAGGCGGTTGTTACGTATGAGTGTCAAAGAAGTAGTGCTGGCGGTGATTATGGTCATCGGCGGGCTGGCGTTCTTCCTGTATGGTATGAATGTCATGTCTTCCGGACTGGAAAAAATGGCCGGAGGCAAACTGGAACAGGCATTGAAGAAACTGACATCCAATACATGGCTTAGTCTGTTTCTGGGGACGTTTATCACAATTGTATTGCAGTCTTCCTCGTCTGTTACGGTCATGCTGGTGGGACTTGTCAACTGCGGCATGATGGATGTCAGTCAGACAGTAACGGTAATTATCGGCTCGAATATCGGCAAGACGTTTACAACCTGGCTGCTGTGCCTGATGGGTGTGGATACAGAAGGCCCCCTGTGGCTGTCACTGCTGAACCCGGAATATTTTTCCCTGATTTTTGCTCTGGTCGGCGCAGTGCTGATTATGATGTCGAAAAACGGCAGAAAAAAAGATATCGGAAATATCCTGGTCGGCTTTGCCGTCCTGATGTATGGCATGGTACTGATGGGCGATGCGGTTGCGCCGCTGAAAGATTCGCAGGAATTCCAGCAGCTTCTGACAAAATTTGAAAATCCTCTGCTGGGCGTACTGGTCGGCACGGTCGTAACCGGAGTGATCCAGAGTTCTGCGGCATCTATCGGCATTCTCCAGAGACTGGCCGATTCTTCCGAAGCAATTACGTTCGGCATGGCAATTCCGATTATCATGGGACAGAATATCGGCACCTGTGTGACTGCCCTGATCTCCAGTTTCGGCGTAAACAGAAACGCCAAGAAAGTAGGCGTGATTCATATTGCATTCAATATCATCGGAACCGTATTTTTCCTGACACTCTATGAAATTCTGGATATGACAATCGGGTTTGCCTTCTCGGATATGGTAATCAATTCTGTCGGCATTGCGATTGTTCACACAGTGTTTAATATCCTGACGACAATTCTGCTGCTGCCGTTTGCCAAACAGCTGGAAAAAATTGCAAACTGGATTCTCCCCGACAAGGAAACAGAACCTCAGCAGGAAGAACATGCTCTGCTTGACAAGCGTCTGCTGACAACCCCTTCTGTTGCTGTAACAGAATGCGATGAAGCTTCCCGGAAAATGGCAAAGCTTGCAAAAGAAACTATGTTCATGAGTATTTCTCTCCTGACAGATTATGATAAAAAAAAAGCCGAAAAAGTATTCAAAAATGAAGACAAATTAGATGACTATGAAGATAAAATAGGTACGACACTGGTACAGCTGACTTCGCAGGCATTGTCCGAACATGACAGTCAGGTATCTTCCCGGGTGCTGAGAGCTATCGGAGATTTTGAACGCCTCGGAGATCATGCCATTAATCTGGCCGATATCGCCAAGGAAATTCATGACAAAAAATTACAGTTCTCTGAAAATGCCATGAAGGAAATGGATGTGCTCACCGAGGCTCTGGAAGATATCCTCGAACGCGCCTACAGAGTCTATAAAACTGTAGATGAAGCCGATGCCGCCGATATCGAACCGCTGGAACAGGTCATTGATTATCTGACAAGAGATATCAAGGCCAATCATGTCAAGCGGCTTCAGGCAGGCACCTGCACCATCGAGACAGGCTTTGTTCTGGCCGATATTCTGAATAATTTTGAACGCGTTTCCGATCACTGCTCCAATATTGCCGTATCTGTCATTGAAACTTCTCACAGCACGTTTGAAACTCACGGCTATCTGAACAAAGTCAAATTCGGCAACAAGAATTTCAACGATAATTTTGAAAAATTTTCACACCAGTACAGTATCAATACAAGTACCCTCTGAGAAATGCAGGTCATGCGGCTTGTCTGCACGGCCTGCTTTTTCCTGAAAGTTCCAGCCGATTTTTATGCAGTTTTTTATATTATTTTTATTTTTCAAGAAAGGATTATTTTTATGAAAATAACAAAATTATATGCGATGCTTGCAGGAATCAGCCTGCTGCTGACCGGATGTTCCCAGGGAACGGCTTCTTCTGAACCCAGTCAGACTGCCGCCTATACAGAACCTGCCGAAACTTATAACCTGACTGTCGATTTTCTCAAAGTTGGCAAGGCAGATGCTGCTGTCATCAAGACAGAAAATCATGCTGTCGTCATCGACTGCGGCGAGAAAACAGACGGGAAAAAAGTCCGCAACTGCCTGAATGCCCTCGGTACGGATACTGTCGATTATATGATTCTTACACATTATGATCAGGACCATATCGGCGGCGCGGCAAAAGTCGTCAACGAATTCAATGTCAGTCATGTGATCGGCGCAAATTATTCCGAAGCAAGCACGGAATATACTAACCTGTGCGAAGCAATGGAACTCAAAGGCCTGGAATGGGAACTGCTGACTTCTTCTTCTATGACTTTTATGCTGGATGATGCCTATTTTGAAATCTATCCCTGTCAGCAGAAATCTTATCATGACGGCGATGATAATAATCATTCACTCGTGATTAAAATGACACATCATGATGAAGTTTTTCTTTTTACGGGCGATGCCATGCAGGAACGTCTTACAGAACTGATGGATATGGGCGACTGCGATGTCCTCAAAGAACCCTATCACGGCAGAGAAGTCGCTAATCTGGGCGAATTTCTGGATCAGGTTACGCCTGAATATGCTGTTGTCACAACAGATGAAGAAAACCTTTCCGAAGTTATCATGCAGGAACTTGCTGACCGTAATATCGAAACATATGTCACCTTCCGGGACGGCAATATCCGCTGTACCAGCACAGGCAGCGCGGTCAGCTTTGAAACATGGATGAACTTCAAAGAAGACGATTCTGCCGGAGAAGATTCTGAAATTTCGGCAGACAGCACAGTTTAATCTTCTTATTTTTGTATATTCCTACAAAACTCATGACTTCCGGAGAATTTCTGTCATATTTTCCGGAGGTCATGTGTTTTTTATGCAGAAATCTATTTTAAGGCGGTGCCGATGATGAAATTTTATCATGTAGTTATCATTCCTGTGCTGGCAATCATGCTGTTCTGTCAGGCCTGTGAGAAAAATCCGGAACAGCCGTTTCTTTTCACTATGCCTCCCACAGAACAGCCTGCTCTTGGCGGCACTATGCGCGAAACTGCTCCTCTTCCCGAAACAGAAGCAGTTCCCGGTTTTGAATCTGTCAAGCCGTGGCTGAATTATGGCGCGCTCCGAAAGAACAAACATCCTCAGACAGAACATATTCTTACAGAAACCAGCACTATCGAAGAAATAGTATGCCGGGTCGGCAATATTGAACAGCGGTTCTATGAGAAAAAATCAGTTTCTGAAAAAAATATTCAGAAAATTTCAGAAATCTGGAGCTATTTTTCCGGCGAAGAACTGAATCCCAAACTGCTGACCTGTATCATGAAAGATAAAACAATGTCTTTCCCCTCTGTTCCGGAACAGGAATATCCTGATATTCAGGCTCTGGAATATGATTCTGATAAAATTCTTCTGCATTATGATGCCGAATTCCAGAACCTGACCGTCAGCAGAAAAGATTTTCCGCAGAATCCCGATTCTGTCTACACGCAGAGAAATCCCGTCTGGCAGTTTCCTGTAAAATTAATCTATGACGAGGGAAAAAATAAATATGATATTCAGCGCGATACGGATACTCTCTTTGCCGGATACGGGGATGCTGTCATGCTGGACGGCCAGGAAGTCACTCTCATTGAAATGATGAATACTGCACGGGAATTTTTATATTCTTACGAAACAGAAAGTTCTTTGTTTTTTACTTCTGATTATCATCTTTCTGACGAGGGGCTGGAAATCCGTAACTTCCCGGACGGCCGTCAGGCAGTTATATTCCGGTTCGGCTTTGTCAGCCGGGATATGCCTGTCGTTTCCGATGCCTGTATCTCTTCCGGAAATCCAGTGCAGACCGAAGGCACATGGATCGAAATCGGCATGTTTCAGAAAAATCAGATCGGTTATGTCAAAGCAAATTATTTCCTCAATCCGCCAACGCAGATTCAGTATACTGACATCAATCCCAAAACAGAAGCTGTTACTCTGCTGGATGTCAATCAGGCGTTTCAGCTTGCGGATGATTTTCTCACAGAAGAAAGAATTCTCGAATCCGCAAAAATTCAGTATGCTACGGAAAAAATTACCGACAGCCGCGGCATCTTTCAGGGCTATGTGCTGACCCCCGTATGGCATATGATCTTTCAGCCTACTGAACAGGAGCTTCAGGAAAATCATTACAGCATGATACTCGATATTGATGCTGTTACTAATAAAATAATCCAGAGCTATGCCGCAGAACCAGAACAATCCGGCGGACAGTGCTGGATTTCGCATCCCGGCGAGTAAACAGCATATTGAACTGATTTTTTCAAAAATCTTCTTCTTTTTTGTATATTATAACTTGACAGGATTTGTAATACTGTGCTATAATAGAATTGTCAACCTACAATTGATTGTTGCAAAACATTATTAAAATAATTATCTGAGAAGGGAATTTGTCATGAAAAAATTAATTGCTCTGCTGTCCGCAGTCATGCTGACGGTAACTTGTACTGCCTGCTCTAAACAGAAAGATTCGCCGGAAATGAAAATTGCAGTTATCTGTAAAAGTACTGACCCTTATTGGGATTCTGTCAAAAAAGCTGTGGAAGATGCAGAATCTGAACTGGATGTCAGTGTATCTTATACCGCGCCCGAAAAAGAAGATTATCAAAAACAAATCGACCTTGTCAATCAGGCCGTTTCCGACGGCGCACAGGCAATTGTGCTTGCGCCGGTCGTCATGGACGAAATGAATGATGCTCTGTCACAGGTGATTCAGAAAGGCATTCCGGTTATCACTATCGACAGTGATATTTCTCTGGAAACACGTACTGCTTTTATCGGTACACAGAACGAATCCGCCTCGGCAGTCGCCGGAAGATATGTCAAAGAAATCGCCGAAAAAGATTCTGTCGTTGCTGTGCTGACTCATGACAGTGCTTCCCAGACTGCACAGCAGAGAACCAGCGGCTTTGTGAGTTCGTTCGATACTGCGGACGGCATCCAGCTGCTCGAACCCGTGGACTGCGGCGGCGATTCTGCCAAAACCAAAGATACTGCTGTACAGATGATTACGGAAAATCCTGAGATTGATATTCTCTATGCAACCAATCAGCCCACTACAATAGGAGCCTGTCAGGCTGTGAACAGTCTTGTGAAAGACGGCACGATTTCCGAAGGTCAGGTGCAGGTAGTCGGCTTTGACTATTTCGACGGCGCAGATGCAGATATCAATAACGGCACACTGGCCGGTGTCATTGTACAGAATCCTTATAATATGGGATATTTCGGCGTGATGGCGGCATCGTATCTGCTGAAAGGTCAGGAAATTCCCTCTGCTATGATGGATACAGGAATTGCTCTTGTAACAGAAGAAAATCTGAATCATGAAGATATTCAGTTTATGATTCATCCAGTGGGATGATTTCTAGCAAACCGAAAAGGACGTTCCCTTGCGCAGTGGGAGCGTCCTTTCGGTTTTACCTCTTTACGAAAAGCGATTAGCTTGGATACTTCAAAAAATAATAAATAATCTGTCCGGCTGACAGCCTTCTGTTTATATAACAACAAAATGGGAAAAATATTGGATATTTTTTTGAAAAATTTTTTGTTTTCTATCAAACAGACAAAAACTCCCCGGAAAAGCAGGGAGTTTTTGTATAAAATTCAGACTACTTCGTACATGGCAGCGGCATTGGCCTTCGTTGCATTTTCAGAAAGTGCCAGCACACGGACTTTCACGGCTTTTGCACCCATCTGAATTTCAATAATATCATTCAGTTTGACATCGTAAGAAGCACGGGCGACTTTATCATTGACAAGCACCTTTCCGGCATCGCAGGCCTCGTTGGCGATTGTCCGGCGTTTGATCAGCCGGGAATTTTTAAGATATTTATCTAAACGCATATTTTTTCTCCTGAGTTTCTTCCGTTTCTTCTGTGGGATCTGTTTCTTTCGAGCCGAACAGAGCATCCAGATCTTCTTCTGTCATTTCATAACGCGGAATGCAGGGGCTGGCCTCCAGTACATCCGGGATGGTAATCCAGCTGCTGCCGAGATTATTTGCCCGGTCCGGATGCACATCCAGTTCCGGGGCTTTGTCAAGGTCGATATTCATGCCGCGTTCGGCGTAGATTTCGTAGCTGTAATCCCTGGTAGGATAACAATAGGTTGTTTTCAGCACCAGGCCGGAAGCGGAAAGCGGCGAATCTTCAAATTCATAAATTTCCAGATAAGTCCCGTCCGCCATGACCGAACCCTGCAAAGAACCAAGGGTGTTATGATATGGCCGGTAGTAAAAATTATAAGTATAATGACTGGGATAAAAATGATCGATATAGACTACACGGCCGTTGTGACAGGAATAAATCAGCACTTCCATAGTAGTCTGAATAAACAGTTCCGGAATATCGTCCTGATTTAAATATAATAACAGAAAGCGTGTATCGGCTTCCTGCACATCGGCAGAAATCTGCCGCTGAAAAGATTTTCTTTCAAGAAATTCTCTGTAAGCGGTTTCCCATTCTGCGGAAGAAATTTCCGGGACGGCTGTTTCTGTTTCCGTTTCTGCCACGGGTACTGTCACTGCGACAGGAAGTGTTTCCGAGGGAAGGACAAATTCAGAGGCCGTTTCTGTTTCCGCCGCGTAAGTTTCGGGCACTTCTGTAGGAATATTCGTCTCCGGAAAGAAAAGACTCTGATATTCTGTCGATTCCTGGGTTTCTTCCGTCAGATGTGCGGAAGAAGTTTCTGTTTCCGTTTCCTGCTCGTTTCGTCTTGGGTTGAGAATATCTTCGATGGTATCCGGCTTTTCTGTCTCCGTGCCGCACGCATGACAGCACAGCAGAACGGCACAGAATGCCAGACAGCAGGAAATGGATTTTTTCAGGATATTCTTTTTCATAGAAAGATCAGTCCTTTTTGGGATTTACGGCTTCTTTGAGGCCTCTGCCGGCCTTGAAGGCAGGAGCTTTGCCGGAAGGAAGCTGAATCGGTTCGCGGGTACGGGGATTCAGACAGCGTTTTTCCTTGCGTTCGCGCACATCGAATGTACCAAAACCAGTCAGGACAACTTTTTCGCCTTCGGCAAGAGAAGCACAGATGGTATCAAAAATAAAATTAACATCGGCTTCGGCATCTTTTCTTTTGCGGTCTCTGTTCTTGGCATACATAGCGATTAATTCAGATTTAGTCATGATAAATTCCTCCTGTAAAAATGATAAAAATTATAAATCAGTTTGTTGTTTGGCCTGATTCCAGTAAAGATCAAGTTCTTCAATAGGCAGGTCAGGCATATTTTTTCCGGATTCTGTCACAAGCTGTTCGGTCGCGGCAAAGCGGCGGATGAATTTTTCCGTTGCTCTGGAGAGTGCCTGTTCGGCATCTATGCCCAGATGACGGGCGGTATTGACGCAGGAAAAAAGCAGATCGCCGAATTCTTCTTCTATGCGGTTCTGATCGGCGGACTGCATGGCTTCCTGAAGTTCGTCATGTTCGGCCTGAATGCAGGAGAAGGCATCCTGTGCAGTGCGGAAGTCCATACCGGCTTTTTTGGCACGTTTGCCGACTTTCTGTGCTCTGGCGAGCGCAGGCAGTGACTTGGCTACGGCCTGGAGCGTATCAGTATACGTTTCCTGATGCTTGGTTTCTTTTTTGATGGCATCCCAGTTATTCAGGACAGTTTCCGTATCATTGGCGACAACATCGCCGAACACATGCGGATGACGGATAATCAGCTTTTTGCAGATTTCGTCACAGACGGCATTAAAATCAAATGCTTTTTCTTCTTCGGCAAGTGTGCAGTGAAAGACTACCTGCAAGAGCACATCGCCCAGTTCTTCGCGCATCATATCCATGTTAAGCAGATCGATGGCTTCGACAGCTTCGTAAGCTTCTTCCAGAAAGTCGTTGCGGATAGAAGTATGATTCTGTTCCTTATCCCAGGGACAGCCGCCGGGACTGCGCAGAAGTCTGACAATTTCCTGCAAATCCTGAATCTGATAAGTCTCTTTCTGTGTATAGTCTACCATGCGGATCACCTGATTTCAGAAGCAATAAAGCCGACTTTTTTATAAACTTTATTCAAGATTCTCTGGGAATAGCGCAGAGCTTCTCCGGCACAGCGGGTGTAGCAGTCTTTCAGATATGCCTTATCGGCAATCAGACGGGCATATTCTTCACGTACCGGCGCAAGATGATCGGCCACGGCTTCGCCCACGGCAATCTTGAATGTACCGTAACCCTGTCCGGCAAATTCCTGTTCGGCTTCCGGAATGGTTTTTCCTGTTACGGCAGAATAGATTGTCAGCAGATTATTAATACCGTCCTTGCCTTCACGGAATGCAATTTCTGTTTCGCTGTCCGTCACGGCTCTTTTGAATTTCCGGATAATTGTGTCTTTATCATCCAGAATTAAAATCACAGCATTGGGATTTTCGTCCGATTTAGACATTTTCTTTGTCGGTTCCTGCAAAGACATGACTTTTGCGCCCACAGGAGCAACATAGCCTTCCGGAACTGTGAAAGTTTCGCCGTAACGGCCGTTGAATCTTCTTGCAATTGTACGGGCAAGCTCCAGATGCTGCATCTGATCTGCGCCTACAGGAACCAGATCGGCATTATAAACCAGAATATCCGCGGCCATCAGGACAGGATAGTCAAACAGTCCGGCGTTGACATCATCCGGATGTTTCTGACTTTTGTCTTTGAACTGTGTCATTCTGGAAAGTTCGCCGAACTGTGTGGAACAGTTCAGAATCCAGGAAAGCTGTGCATGAGTCGGCACATGGCTTTGAATAAACAGCAAAGATTTATCCAGATCGATGCCGCAGGCAAGCAGCTGTGCATAGGCTTCCAGTGTTTTCTGACGAAGCTTGGCCGGTTCGATTTTTACCGTAATTGCATGTTCATCCACAACACAGTAGATGCATCTGTAATCATCCTGGAGGGGTTTCCAGTTGCGGATTGCGCCGATATAGTTTCCCAGTGTGAAAGTGCCTGTGGGCTGAATGCCGCTGAAAATCAGTTTTTTCTGTTCACTCATGCCTGATTACCGCCTTCCGGCAGATTTTCTGCATCACGGAGCTGTGCCACCCGCAGTGCACCCATTACCTGCTGGTAAAGATAATAAACCACACGTTTTTCTTTGGAATCCTGCTGAACTGTTCTGGGGTCAATTTCGGCTTTGAAAATGCCGCGCTTGGTCATCATGTAGACAAAATGCTTTCCGGCAACAGGCAGAGGAAACTGTGATGTTCTCTTGCAGGTCTGCTTGAGGGCGGTTGCATTGACTACCAGATTTCTGGCCGCCTGTACGACAGATTTGTATTTTGTCGATGCGCCTGTATATTCACTGCCGTTGTTGAAGTACAGATTTGCTGCGCCGTTGATAAAGCAGACCATGGTTACCATGATTGTCTGACCCAGCGGAATATCAATTACAATGCCGTAAACTTCGTCAGATTTGAATTTCATGTTCGAGAACTGCACAGGCGGAATGTGCAGTGCACTGTTTCTGGTGGCCAGATAGCCCGGCGTAACCGGATAGGGATCTAAGGGAGAACGTCTTACAATTGCCATGATAAAAAATTCCTTTCTTGAAATAAAATAAAATTAAATTAATCAAACATTTCTTTTGTCAGCTGACCCAGCACAGCAATGCCCTTGTCAATGGCATCGTCTGTAGGTGTGGAATAATTCAGCCGGAAAGAATATGTCACATCGCTTTCGGATACCATGAAGGCATTGCCGGGAACAACAGCAATTTTATATTCCTGCACGGCCTTGGAGCAGAAGCCCGTCATATCACTGCCTTCCGGAAGCGTACACCACAGGAACAGACCGCCTTCCGGACGGGTATAGCTGACTTTATCAGAAAAATGTGCTTCAATGCCGGAAAGCATTCTTTCTGCTTTCTGTTTATAAATTGCTCTTAATTTAGCAAGATGGGCATCGAAATCTACTTTCTGCATGAACTGATAAGCCAGCATCTGGCCGAAATTATTCGTCTGCACGTCAGATACCTGCTTGCAGACAACCATTTTTGAAATAACTTCCTTCGGAGCAATGCCGTATCCTACACGAATGCCCGGCGCAAGCACTTTTGAGAAGCTTCCGGCATAGATAACTCTGCCGTCTGTATCCATACTCTTGATTGTGGGGACTTCCTCGCCGGCAAATCTCAGATCTCCATAGGGATTGTCTTCAATTATCATAGTATTATATTTCTGTGCCAGTGCATATAATTCTTTACGACGCTTTAAAGTCGTTGTTTTGCCGGTAGGATTCTGGAAGTTCAGGATTAAATAAATCAATTTTGTATTGGGATTTTCTTTCAGTGCTTTTTCCAGCAGTTCGGGATTCATGCCCTCGTCATCCAGCGGCACGCCTACCAGATTGACATTATAGGATTTAAAAGCATTCAGCGAGCCGATAAAACTGGGAGCTTCGCAGATCAGCGTATCGCCGGGATTGCACAGCGATTTGCAGGCAAGCTCCATCACCTGCTGTGCGCCGGATGTGATAATCAATTCTTCAGAATCTGCTTTGAAATTGCCCTGGTCTGCCATGCGTTCTTTCATGAGATTTCTTAACGGCAGGTAGCCTTCGGTAATGCCGTACTGCAAAACAGCAATGGGGTCATTCTGAAACAGTTCAGAAGCAATTTCGCGTACAGTATCGACAGGAAAGGCTTCCGGAGCCGGATTTCCGGCTGCAAAGGAAATCACACCCGGTACGGAGGTAAATTTTAAAATTTCTCTGATAGCAGAAGCCTGCAAATGAGAAACTTTTTCAGAAAACTGATAATTCATAACTATTTTTTCACCTTTTGCGATTCAAATTCTCTGTCAGTTTACAGAGTGCTGTTATTATTATAGCACAAAATTTTAGTTTCGGCAATAGCATTTTAAAAAAAAATCCTTCTGTTCCGTGAAATTTTTTTGGAAATGCTTCTGAAAGGGGTCAGGCTTATGAAAAAACAGACATTTTTACAGGGGTCGCTTCTGCTGACGGCATCGGCAGTGTTTGCAAAACTGTGCGGCGCAATGTTCAAACTGCCGCTGACAGCACTGCTTGGCGGTACAGGCATGGGATATTTCAGCTGTGCTTACGGCTTGTTCCTGCCGGTTTATGCAGTTCTGGTAACGGGACTTTCAACCGCAGTCGCCCGGCCGACTGCCGATTTTGCAGGAAAAAAACAGTTTGCCAGTGCTCTGAAACTCCGGAATACTGCCCGGATGCTGTGCCTGATTCTGGGACTGGCCGGAATGCTGATTTCTTTATGCTGTGCCAGATTCTTCGCCCTGCATACTTCCGGCTCGCCGGAAGCTTATCCGGCTGTGCTTGTGATGACTCCGGCAATTTTATTCTGCTGTCTGACTGCTGTCGAACGCGGCTATTATGAAGGTATGTGCTGTATGATGCCGACGGCAGTCTCTCAGGCCGCCGAGGCTGTGGCAAAACTGGCGTTCGGCCTGTGGTTCTGCAAGCTGTTCATGAATTCAGATTTTATAATTCTGAAAGACTATTCCCGGGAAAGCCGCGGCGCAATGGGCGCAGTGCTGGGTGTGATGCTCTCTTCCGCAGCCGGATGGCTGTATCTTGTCATGAAAAATCTGACTCAGAAAAAACAGAAGCTTTCCGGAGAAATTCCGCCGGATTCCCGTAATATGATAAAATTATTGTTTCAAATTATGATTCCGGCGGCACTCGGCGCACTGGTTACAAATCTGACATCGCTGATGGATTTGTTTACGGTGATGAGAGCATTTTCCCGGATGCTGCTTTCTGATGCCGAAGGCTTCTATCAGAAAGCAGATCTTGCCGGAACTGTTCCTCCGGAAGAGGCCGCCGCTTTTGTATACGGTTCGTTCATGGGGCTGTCAGTGACTGTGTTTAATCTGGTGCCTTCGCTGACGAATATGTTCGCCAAAAGTGTTCTGCCCTGCACGGCGCAGGCCTGGGCCGCCGGAAATAAACGGCAGGCCGCCGGATATGCCAGACAAGTTCTGCTGCTGACCGGAATTGCCGCTGTCCCGGCAGGATGCGGCATATTCGCCGTCCCGGAAGGCATTCTGGAATTTTTATTCTCCGGAAGAAATGCCGAAATTCAGGCGGCCGTTGACGGACTGCGCACACTTGCGCCGGGATTGATTTTTTTATGCCTTTCGTTTCCTGTATTCAGCTTATTGCAGGCAGTCGGCAGGGAAGATCTGCCCGTGAAGGTCATGCTTCCGGGGATTGGCATCAAGCTGATTGGAAATTTGCTTCTGATTCCGAAATTCTGCACCGCCGGGGCGGCGATTTCGACAAGCCTTTGCTATGGAGTCATTCTGATTCTTGCACTGCACTGTCTGAAAAAAGAACTCGGCGAACCTCTGCACTTGTTCGGGCCGCTGATATCGCAGTTCTGGGGCGGCGTACTGTGTGCGGCGGCGGCGCGGGTGTGCTATGACAGGCTTCTGTTCTGTCTTCCGCAGAGAATGGCGTTTCCTGCCGCTGTGCTGGCGGCTGTGCTGATTTATATTCTGGTGCTGTTCCTGACATCTCAGGACGAAATGAAAACACTTTTTCTGCGGGAACGGCAGGCCGGATTTTGTAAAATATAGCAAAAATAAACGGATACTTTTTCCATATCTTACAAAAATTATGAATTTTTTGTATATAATACAAAAAATGATTGCTTTTTTTCTCTTTTTTATGTAAAATATAGTTAATCTTCTTCTGCAAGCAGAAATTTAAAAATACAGGGAGGTTTTATTTTATGATACGCTATGAAACATATAAAACAGCTAAAACAGCTTTCAGCATGACTGTATGTATGCTTTTGATTTTCTGTGCCGCTTTTCTGTGTCATCCTCTTAAAGCAGAGGCTTCCGGGAGTGTTGCTGTAGAAATCGAACAGAAATCTGTTACTATGCAGGATTTGCAGGATTCTGACCGCTGTGTGCCTATTGCGGTCAATCTGGTGCAGAATCCCGGCATTACTGCTGTAGAGTTCGGAATCAGAGCCGATTGTAATTTTACTTTGGTCACAGATCCGAATCTGATCAGAAGTTATGGATATTCTCCTGTGGAAACGCAGAGCAAAGATATAAAAATGACCTGCGCTATGACAAGTACTTCTGATTTTGCATGGTGTACATGGGCATCCGGAGACAGCTGCACAGGAACAGGAACGCTGGTCGTTATACTGGCAGAGATTCCGGAATACTGCACAGGCGGCGAATTTTTTTATTTTTCTTATGCCGATCAGGGGATTTCTTCCAGCGGAAAAGCTTCTCATCAGCTTTGGAAAAATGACAGTCGGGATTATGTAGCAGAAGGTCTGGTGCAGTATATGGACGGCGGAGTGGAAATTGAATATTCCATGATTGAAACTACTACTACTTCCACTGCTGCTACTACCACTACTAAAGCCACTACATCCACTACAACGACAAATTCTACTACTACAACCACTACATCCACAACAACGACTACGACCAGAGCCACTACTGCTACAACAACTAAGGCTACTACTGCCACAACAAGAGTTACTACTCTGTCTGCACTGACGGTAAATCAGACAAAAATTTCGCTCCAGCCCGGCGATCAGTTCCAGATTATCGCAAACCAGACCAATCTTACTTATAAATCCAGTAACCAGAATACAGCAATTGTATCCAAATCCGGCGTGATTACTGCTATGGAAGCCGGTACGGCCAATATTACTGTATTCAATGCCGATTTTGATGCCGTCGTGATAAAAGTAACCGTCAGCGAAACTGCCGAGCCTGCCGAAACGGCTCCTCTGCTCCCCGGAGATGTCAGCGGCGACGGAAAAATTAATATCCTGGATGTAATCAGCGTAAATAAAGCTGTACTGGGAAAAGCTTCCCTTACTTCTGCACAGCTGGATGCTGTCGATTTCAATCATAATAATAAACCCGATTCAGAAGAAGCTCTGGCTATCCTGAAATATATCGTCGGACTGGTGCAGTCATTGGCAGAAACTCCCGCTAATGATGAAATCATCATACCGTATGAGGAAAATGCTCCGCTTTCTTCGGACTATTTTGCCCTGCGCCGGGATATCTATAACGTATAGGGCAACAATGTACGGGATATCGATGCAGATCATGCAAATGTTTCGGATTATATCACAGTAGATTTCACCGTCAGCGGCATCGGCAGCGCGTACTGCAATGCAGAGCCTATGAGCAGATACGACTGCGACGGCCAAAATTTTGTGGCCTATCTGGGCGGCAGTATCTACTCTGCAAATCAGTATACGGCCGAAGAGATTGCAGAAGATGCATTTGTCAGAATTACAGGCGACGGCGATTATTCTGTTACCTGGAAAACCGGAACACAAAATGCCCCTGTCAATTGTCTGTTTCTCCAGACTAATATTAATTATCTTGCTTTCGGTTCGGAAGAAGAACTGATGAAATCAGAAAAAGAAAGAAGCCCGGAAGACTGCGGCGTTGCAATTACTATCCGCAGTATCCGGACAGGAAAACCTGACGAAACTGTATAAAAGCAAATTCCCCTGAATCATCGCTTCAGGGGAATTTTTATACTGAAAATTTAATGCAGGCCAAAGCTGATCGACAGGGCATTGTCCACACGGTTCATTGCAGAAGAATCCAGCGAACCCATGCGGTCTTTCAGGCGTTTTTTGTCCAGCGTGCGGATTTGCTCCAGCAGGACAATGCTGTCTTTCTGGAGTCCGCAGGATGCGGCTTCCAGTGAAATATGCGTGGGGAGCTTCGCCTTATCCAGACGGCTGGTAATGGCCGCTGCAATCACGGTAGGGCTGTGGCGGTTGCCGACATCGTTCTGTACGATAAGTACCGGACGAATACCGCCTTGCTCCGAACCGACAACCGGGCTGAGATCGGCATAATAAATTTCTCCGCGTTTCACAGACATCATAGCAAAAACAACTCCTTTGAAGTTCTGGTTTGAATTATGATTTTTTTCTGCTGATAGTATCGCACAGAATGCACGGGTTTATACAGTCAGAAAATAATTTTTTCTTCTGTTATTACTGTATGCAGTACAGAAGTGAATGGTGCAGGGCTTGACAAAAGCAAAAAAATATGCTATAATATTTTTGTTATGCTGGGGCGTAGCCAAGCGGTAAGGCAACGGACTTTGACTCCGTCAGTCGTGGGTTCAAATCCCGCCGTCCCAATTTCTGCTTCAAAAGTCTCCGGAATCCGGGGGCTTTTGTTGTTACTCCAGCCTGATCTGGCGCAGATAGTCCAGATAAACATGCAGAAGCTTATAAATCCTTTTTCTGGCACGGCCAAGCGTACGGCATACGGTAGAGGCATCCAGATGCAGATATTCCGCAATCTGTTTATTACTCATGTTATGATAATAATATAATAAAATTACTTCACGCTGACGCGGCGGCAGGTCGTTCTGGATAACCTGAATCAGAGCCTTTCTGGATAATTCCAGCTGTTTGCGGTTGGTGCCGGGCAGTCCGGTCAGATCCCGCAGCAGCCCGGAAACGCTGGTATCTTCCTGTATATGGTTTGGCATGGTTTGCTTCCTCCTTGCTGAGATGACGGCGCATCTCCAGAATATCTTCCAGCAGTTCGCTGCGTTCCCGTGTGAGCAGATCACGCCGGGCGATAAGTTTTTCGCGCTCCATAGTGCGCAGATTGTCATCGCGCAGCAGTTTGTTCAGTTCATAAATGCGCCTTTGCAGCTGAAAACGGGTCTGTTCGTAATCTTCAATCAATGCAAGCATACAGAAAACTCCTTGTTTTTTTATTTTTTGATCATGATTTCCAGAAAAAAGAACAAATGTTCGTTTTTTTATGTTATTATTCTACAATATTTTTTTTATTTTGTCAAGAGGGGACAGCTATTTTCATGATAAAATTTTTAAGCCGTTTTTTGGATAATTATCACAAAAATCAGACACTCCGGGGTCATATGCCCGGCCATAAGGGCAGAAGTCTTCTGCCGGAACTGGAATATGCCTACAGGCTGGATATTACTGAAATCGCCGGGGCAGACAGTCTGTTCGAGGCAGAGGGCATCCTCCGGCAGGCCGAACAGCAGACAGCACAGGTCTATCAAACGCCGGAGTGCTGCTGGAGTGCCGGAGGGTCAACTTTGTGTATTCAGGCGATGCTTACACAGATGAAGGCCGAAAACAGGACGGTCATCGCCGCACGGACAGTTCACAGAGCATTCCTGAACAGCTGTGTTCTGCTGGATTTGTCCGTTCGATGGGTATTCCCGGCAGAAGGCGGCATCATTGCCGGAATATATCGGCTCCGAGATTTCGAGCAGGCTTTGCAGGAAGTTTCCGGCCCGGCGTGCCTGTATGTCACATCGCCGGATTATGCCGGAAATTTGCAGGATATCGCCGGATTGGCCGCACTCTGCCGGAAATATCATGCAAAACTGCTGGTGGATAATGCCCACGGCGCACATCTGGCCTTTCTGGAACCGAACCGGCATCCTATCCGGCTGGGTGCGGATTTCTGCTGTGATTCTGCACATAAAACGCTTCCGGCTCTGACGGGCGGCGCATTTCTGCATATGCAGAACCCGGAACTCGTTATGCAGATGAAACGGCATATGCAGATGTTCGGCTCGACAAGCCCGTCTTATCTGATTCTGCATTCGCTGGAACTGTGCACGGCATGGCTGAATGCATCCGGCCGGGAACAGATTGCTTTCTGTGCCGGACGCGCCGGAATACTGAAACAAAACCTTGCCGGAATTTATCACTTTCTTGGCAGTGATCCTATGCATCTGACCATTTCGGCAGACGGCCGGAATCTGGCAGAACAGCTCCGGAACGGCAGTATTCCTGTCGAATGTGAGTACGCGGACAGCACCTGCCTGGTGATTCTGCTTTCTCCTGTCATGACAGAACAGGATTTTCTCCGGCTGGAAAAGGCTCTGCATCTGTGCCGGCCGCTTCCGGCACAGGTACCGCCTGTTCTGCCGCCGCCCATGAAAACAGCCTGTTCGCTCCGGGAAGCCGGGCTGGGTGACAGTGAGTGCATCCCTCTGGAACTTGCCGAGGGCAGAATCTGTGCGCCTGTACAGGTTCCCTGTCCGCCGGCTGTGCCGATTGCCGTCAGCGGCGAAATCCTTACCCGGAAATGGCTGGAATTAATGGCATTTTATGGTCTGCGCTCCGTCGCTGTGCTGAAAAATTCGTGAAATATATAATATCTGGACAAAAAAGATTTATAAAATTTGTAGATATTTTCAATAGACTTTTTGCCCGGAATATGCTATAATGACAGTGAGGTTTTGTACGGGATTCCGTCCGATTCCTCGGACAGCCCGCTTTAAGTTATTTTATAAAAGGAGTTTTTAATCATGAGACTGAAAAATATATTTGCAGCCGCAGCCGCTTTTTCTCTCTGCGCTGTTTCGTTCGCTTCTCTTGGCGCAAGTGCAGAAGTTACAATTTCTTATAATCCTACTGCCGAAATTTCCTGCGGCGATGACGGCGTTTCTATGCGCAAAAATATCCTCAATACATGGGGAAATAATGTAACTGATATCGATGCCAATAATGCCGTAACAGATTATATCACTGTTAATTTTACAGTCAGCGGCCTGAACGGTGCAACTTCCAATGCCGAAGCCAATGCTACTTATGACTGCAACGGTACAAATTTTGTCGCATTCCTGGCAGGTTCTGCCGGCGGCAATACCCGTCATAATAATAAAAACGGCGAAATCGGCGACCAGTATGTTACAATTACAGGCGACGGCGATTATTCTGTTACCTGGAATCTGGAATCCGCTTCTGCTTCTATCGAATGCCTCTACCTCCAGACAAATATCAATTATCTGGCATTTGGTTCTGACGAGGAAAAAGCAAAGAAGGATTCTGAAAGAGAAATTACTGATTCCGGCCTTTCCCTGACAGTTACTTCTATCACAACAGGCGATGCACAGGAAGAAGGTACTTCCGAAGAAGAAACCAGTGCCGAAACCGAGGCCGCTACCGAAGCTGCCACAGAGGCTGCTACGGAAGCCGCTTCTGAATCTACAGCTGCTGCCGAAAGCACTGAAAAAGCTGCAACAACAACTACTACTAAGGCTGCTACTACCACTACTGCTGCCGCAGGCGCATCTACAACAACTGCTGTTACAACAGCAAGTACTGTTACCAATACGCCTACAGGTGATACTTCCGGCATTCCTGCCGCTGTTGCCGCTCTGGCAGTAGCCGGTGCCGCTGCTGTTGTTTCCAAGAAGAAAGACTGATTTTCTGTCTGAACATGGTTGATGCAAATGCCCTCTGTTGTCAGGGGGCATTTTTTCTAAGTGAGGCGATTTTATTTTGAAGAAATACTATAGTATACTGCTCTTGACGGCCTTCCTGCTGTGCGGCTGTAATCAGAAGACTCCGGAGTCTTCTCAGATTCAGGAAACTGCTCCGCCCGAAACATCCGCGCAGGAAGTCACACTGGCCGAAACAGAAGAGACTCTCCCGCCCCCTACCAATGCGCCCTTCCCGGATGCCGACCCCTGTGCAGTCACGTTCGATGACGGAAACTGTCAGTTTGTTTCTGTTGTGAAAGATGACGATTCTGCCGCAGACGGTACCGTTTCTGTCGAAACTGTGGACGGAAATGCAATGCTGAAATTTACAGATCTTTCTACTAATCAGGAAAATCTGGAAACTGCTGTGCAGAAAATCCGGATTTCTGTCGGTCAGCTGCTGAATCCCGATCAGCTGGAAAGCGTGTACAGCATCGGCTTTGATCTCTATGCCGAGGCAAAGGACAGCCTGTTCTTAAGCGATGACGGGCAGTATCGCGCCGTTCCCGGCTGGATCGGCGGCGGCGGCGGTACTACCTGCGCTGACGGAAATTGGTACGGCTTCGCGGATTTTGCCGGTTCCGGCCTGAATGAGTACGATTTGCAGCGTTCTGATGCCTGCCATGTGGAATTTAAATTCCTGCTGGCTGCTTCCGGCAAAAAATGGGATGCTTCTGTCGAAGATGTGAACTTTTCTGTCATGCGCTGGGGAATGCAGAATGTTTCTGATCTTTATCTGGATAATATTACGTTTTATGACGAGGAAGGCCACGCTATTCCGCTGAATCCGTCAGAGCCGGAACCTTCCGCAGATGCTTCAGAAGAGGCCGGATTATGAGAAAATTACTGCCGCTTTTTCTGGTGCTCTGCCTGGTGCTGACAGGGTGCGGCTTTGCCGGAGAATCGTACAGAAATTATGTTATGGCTGTACTGGACTGTACGTATCATGCCGACTGTCAGGAATATTGCACTATGACCAATGCTTCTGTTACAGATGCCGAAGCTTTCTATGCAGAAAAAATAACAGAAATCAGCCGGAGAATCCGGGATGCTTATGCCGTCAAATCTGATCTGATTTCCGAGGAAATACTGTCCGGTTATGATCAGCTTGCCGGAAAAATTCTGAAAAATGCAAAATATACCGTCCGGGATGTGATGCACGACGGCACGGATTATACTGTGGCACTGGTTGTTTCCCCTGTCGATTTCTGGCAGAGAGCAGAGGACAGCGTCAGAAAATATTATTATTCCGACTTTCTGCACCAGTATAAAAAAGCCCCTACCCGCATTGCTGCCGATCATCTGGAAGAAGCCTATGCCGCAGAAGTGCTGGATCTTCTGACAGAAATTGCCGAAACACCCGGTTATCTGGAACCTGTTGTCTATACTTTCCGGATTGAGAATACTTCTGTCACGGCGCAGGACTGGCAGGAAATCGATAAGCTGATTTTAAATCTTGCCTGAATTATCAGAAAACGGACTGCCCCGTCCGTTTTTTGTTTTCCCGGAAATAAAAAAAGCAGGTCTTGTTCAGACCTGCCAAAAAATAATAAGGATGTAGGATTTATGATAGTTATATTATAGCATATCCTACGGATTTTGTCAAGTTTTTCAGTTGTTTTTTGTATCTTTCACTAAAAACCGGATGCAATATTCTGCATAATGCACAAAAGATGTTATTCTTCCAGTTTTTTCAGCTCTTTTTCTTCCTTGGTCATGCGCGGCTTGCCGGCTTTGAGAATTTCCACTTCGGAACGGTCAATCGTATACGGCACATCATCCGGATTTTCCGGACGAATCCGGAGCTTGCCCGTAATCAGATTGGCATCTTCTACACGGCCTTTTCCGTGGGAAGTTCTGACAAAAGAACCGATACGGGGCGTAATTTTCTGCAAATCCTCATAGGCGGCCTGTTCGTGTTTCAGACAGCACATCAGCCGGCCGCAGGTGCCGGAAATTTTAGTGGGATTCAGCGACAAACCCTGCTCTTTGGCCATCTTGATGGAAACAGGCTGAAAATCTCCCAGATAGCCCCGGCAGCAGAATTCCCGGCCGCAAACACCCAGCCCCCCGAACATTTTGGCTTCGTCCCGTACGCCAATCTGCCGCAGTTCGATTCTCATACGGAATACAGAGGCCAGATCTTTCACCAGTTCGCGGAAATCCACACGGTTATCAGAAGTAAAATAAAATAACAGCTTGCTGTTGTCAAATGCACAGCTGACATCAATCAGCTTCATTTTGAGTTTGTGCGATGCAATTTTCTGTTCGCATACTGCAAATGCCTTTTTTTCTTTCTGCCGATTTAATTCCAGTGTGCGGCGGTCTTCCTGATTCATAATGCGCAGGACGTTCCGCAGGGGAGAGGTGACAGCTTCATCCTGAATATTTCTGTTCGGGATAGAAACAATGCCGTATTCTATTCCTTTGGAAGTTTCCACAATGACTTTTTCGCCCATCTGCAAATGCAGGCCGTTTGGTGAAAAATAATAGACTTTTCCGGAATTCTGAAAACGGATTCCAACAATTTCAGTCATAATAAAAAATCCTTTCTGACTAGTACAGCAGCAGACTGCCCCCCAGCGAGGCAAGCGCAAGTTTTATGCTGACATTGGCATGAAGAGCTTCGGAAGCTTTCTGAACAGCTTCGCAAAGCCGGACTGCCCGTGATGCCGTCAGCATCTGTGCAAGCAGTTCTGCACTGCGGCGGTCACAGCCTGTCAGAAAAGAACTTCCGCTCCGCAAAGCACAGGCATCCCGGAATTGCAGCATGAGAAGATGCAGAAATTCTTCTGTGCGGGAACGGTCTTTTTCAAATTCTGACAGGATTCTTAAAATTTCATATTGATTTCTTTGCGCTACGGCAGAGGTCAGCGCGGCAGTCTGCCGGATTGTTTCCTGAAGAGCAGTATCTTCCGTCCAGCGCAGTGCAAAGCCGATGTTTCTGCCGCCCGTGGACTGCACGGCAGACTGTGCTTCTTCCGGGGTGCAGCCGTGAGAAAGCAGTGCTTCGCGGCATTCTTCCGGTTTGCACGGGCACACGGCAATCTGTGCCATACGGGAAAGCATCGTTTCCAGAAACGTGCTTTTCGATACGGCTGTGAATAATAACAGCACATGTTCCGGCGGTTCTTCCGTGAGTTTTAACAGCGTATTCTGTGCAGGAATGCCAATGGCATCGCAGTCGCTGAAAAGATAAATTTTTCTGTCGCTGTCATTCGGCGCAACAATGGCATCACGGCAGACTTCCCGGACAGTATCGACGGAAAAGCCCTGTTTTTTTCCGGAATGCTCTACAGGAATCAGATCCGGATGTACGCCGCGCAGAATTTTCTGACAGTTCCGGCATACGCCGCAGGGAGCATTCTGTTCTGTACAGAGTACGGTCATGGCAAAATAATTTGCCAGTGTTTTCCTTCCGGAACCGTGTTCGCCGTAAAACAGGCAGGCGTGGGGAAGATGCCCGTTCTGTTTCATTTTCCGTATAAATTCCAGATTTTTGTCATTGCCGTAGATTTTCATAATTTTTCAAATCTTTCGATATTGGTCACAAAGATAGTCGCGCCGCCTACTTCCACTTCTACAGGCAGTTCAATGCCGGAATTGAGGGGTGTACTGTTCGGGACGGTTTTTTTTCTTTTATGACTTTTCTGCCGGATGACTTCGATAAATTCATCAAGGCGTTCTTCTTCAATGCAGGTCAGGAATGTGGTATTTCCGGCACTGAGAAAGCCGCCGGTTGATGCCAGCTTGGTGGCATAGAATCCTGCACTTGTCAGGGCTTTGCCGACTGCCTGACTGTCATCGCTGTTGACGATTGCAAATACAAGTTTCATGAAATAGTTCAAACCCCTTTCGTAGCGTCTCTTTTTCTAGTATAGCATAGTTCCGGGAAAAAAGCAAGTGAATTTTTTCCGGACAAAAAAGCTGTGCAGGGAGGTGCTGCACAGCCTTGTTTTTATATTTATCTCCATTTTAGAAGACGCTTCTGGAATAAATTAAACAGAAATGTCACGCCGATGACTACAATGCCAATCACAAGCAGTCCGGTAATGGTTCTGGTATAGTCGCCGAAATCGGAATAGTATTTCACATAATAGCCCATGCCGTCACGTGCACCGATCATTTCGGCAGAAGTCAGCAGAATGAAGCTGACACTCAATCCCTGATTGCATCCCAGGAAAATCTGCGGAAGCGATGCCGGAAGAATTACCTGGAATAATAATTCCGGTTTGCTGACGTTCAGCACTCTTGCCGAATCCATAATGCGCTTGTCAACATTGAGGACACCGCTCATAGTTCCGGCAAAAACAGGCCAGAAAGATGCAAGAAAGATGACAAAAACTGATACGCTCCGGAACGTCGGCAGAAGGGCAATTCCGTAAGGAATATATACAATCGGCGGAATCGAGCTGAAAAATTTACTCAGATAAGTGGCGGCATTGCCGGCTCTTGCTGCCCAGCCCAGGAATAAGCCCAGCGGAACCGCTGCCGCACATGCCAGCAGAAATCCCTGCAAAATAATTCCTACAGAACTGCGGATATTAATCAGAATTTTCTGCCAGTCCTCGCCGAACTGCGCCAGAATCTTCCCGAACGGCGGAAACAGTGACGGATTCAGCAGATTTAGCTTAGAAGTCGCCAGTGTCCATAAAATCAGAAATGCATAGATAAATCCGACGATATCTAAAAATAAATTTCTGTTTTCCGGTTTCCGGATGAAAGCCGTCAGTGCCAGAGTCAGAACTTCTGCGGCGACGGCAAAGCCGATCAGATAATTAGCATAATTTTCGCCGCTTGCCCGATCCGGCAGAAACTGCACGGCAATCAAAGCAATAAATAACAGGTGCGTCAGACGAAAAATATAATTTTGAATTCCGGTTTTCATAAAACGACCTCCTCGCCGCCGATTTTGCTGGTAATATCATCATAAAATAAACTCAGGATTTTATTGCGGAACTGATTATATTCCAGAGTCTGCACCAGTTCTCCGCGGCTGCGCGGACGTGCAAACGGAACACGGACAATTTCAGAAACAGTTCCCGGATGTGAAGTCAGCACAACAATTCTGTCAGATAATAAAATCGCCTCGTCGATGTCATGTGTGACGAATACTACTGTTTTTCTTGTTTCGGCAGTTTCGCCTGTGCCTTCCCAGAGTTTTAATAATAATTCCTGAAGAATCACTCTGTTTTTCGGGTCGATTGCGCTGAACGGTTCATCCATCAGCAGAATATCCGTATCCATAGCCAATGCGCGGGCGATGGCCGCTCTCTGCTGCATACCGCCGGAAAGCTGTGACGGATATTTGTTTCCGAAATCTCCCAGACCTACTTTCTCCAGAAATTCATCTGCAATTTGCAGACGTTCCGCTTTGGAAAGATTCTTTCTGACCTGCTTGATGCCGAAGGCAATATTTTTCCGGGTTGTCATCCACGGAAACAGCGAATAATGCTGGAACACAACGCCGCGTTCCTTTCCTGTTCCTTCCAGCGGCTGGCCGTCTATCAGGATTTCGCCGTCGAATTCCCGATAGATGCCTTCCAGCACACTCAGCAAAGTAGACTTTCCACAGCCCGATGCTCCCACAATACTGACAAATTCTCCTTGATTCACAGTAAAATTTACATCGTGCAGTGCTGTGAATTTTTTATTTTTCTCCGTATAGTGTACGGTCAGATTTTTAATTTCTATTTTATTCGTACTCATTGAAATGCTCCTGTAATTCAAGATAAACTGCATCATCAGGATTTTCGGCTAAAATTTCGGCCAGAGCATTTTTATAAATGTCAGTATTATACAGGCTGTCGATGTCATAGTCTTCTGTATAGCCAAGTTCTACAATGGAATCTTTCAGGGCTGCTGTGCCCAGTTTGTCCGGATCCGGATTGGATGCGCCATAACCGCCGTAAACCTCGGTTCTGATAAATTCTTCATCAATATCGATATATACTTTGACATCCTGGATTGTCTTTTCCTGATTTTCCTGTGAGAATTTGTAGGCCTGAATCAGAGCTTTTTCAAATGCCTTGAATGTATTGGGATTCTGATTCAGATTTTCTGTATAGGCAACCTGACGGCAGCAGGGCTGATTCTCCAGTGCCGGTTCTTCCGAGCATCTGTAGACGATTTCATATCCCTGACTTGCGGCCAGTGATGCATAGGGCGAATATACCGAGGCCGCATCAATCGTTGCATTCGCAAGAGCCGCATAGGCATCTTTCTGACTGTCAAAATAAACAATATTGACCTGATCTTCGCCTTCGCCGATTTCAATATGTGCATTCTTAAGCAGAATCTGGAGTTCGGCATCCTGTACGCTGTTCTTTACAGAGGCAACATTCCGGCCTTTCAGAATGCTGATGTCCCAGCTGTCAAGGCCTTCGGTATACTGCGACTTGATGACATAGCCGTGGCCGTTGGTCATTGCGCCGCCGAAAATTGTCAGGTCATGTCCCTGACTCTGGAAAGTCAGCGACGGCACAGAGCCGATAAATGCGGCATCCAGCTTTCCGGATTCCAGTCCGGTTGCGAGTTCGCCGGCACTGGAAAACTGTGTGAGAGTGACATCCAGTCCCTGTTCTGCAAAAAAGCCCTCCTCTTTGGCGACAAATGCCAGCAGATGCGCCGTAGAGTTCAGATGGCCTAATTCAAAAGTAGTTTTTTCGAGTTCGCCGGAAGCGGAAAGAATTTCTTCGGCAGAACCGCAGCAGTCAGCGACGGAATTATCTTTGCAGCAGTCTTTTTCAGAATCCTTGCAGCAGTCTTCTGTTTCTGTGACGGCTTCGGCAGCGGCTGCCGGGGCGGAAGTATCGGCTGTGCTGTTGACGGCTTCGGTAGTATTGCCGCAGGCGGCGAACGATGTCAGTAATGCCAGTGCGAGAGCACTGAGGGCTAATTTATTATATTTCATAAAAAATCACAAATCCTTTCTTATCTGTTGCTCATAAAATGGATGGAACTGCTGTTCAGTTCACATTCGTTTACTCCGGCGCATGAAATACGCTTCCTTTCTGCGATTTATTTTTTGTTTATTTCTGTTATTATTATACACCCACAAAACCTATCTGTCAAATATGTAAATGCAATAATCAGTTATCATAAAAATCTATTACAGAACTGTAAAAGAAATCCCCGGCCAGGACCGGGGATTTGCTTATCTGCGATGATGAACCGTAATCTGATGATTCAAGTCATGCTGTTCGGAAGAGCTTAGAAAGCGTTCTTCGGAATCTTTTTGAATCTGTTCCAAAGCAGAAATTGAAGCTTTCTGTGAGAAGGATTTTGTTTTCATTTCCTGAATCAAATCAGAAATATCATTAAAAAGTGAATAATAAAGATGTTCATAAGGTACCATAAAATAACTGCTCCTTTTTGATTAATGTCAGCCACTATTGTGGGTACTTGATAAAGTATACCACAATAATGGAGTATTGTCAAGATAAATACCATATTTATGGTATTTTTTTAATGAAGTATCTGAATTAAAAAGGTGATTGTTTTATGGAACATTATCAAAGAATCAAAGATTTAAGGGAAGACCGCGATTTAACACAGGAAGAATTATGTCAGAAATTATTCATCAATAAAAGCACATATACTTATTATGAGTATGGAAAACATTCTGTCCCTCTGGATTTTGCAGTGACTCTTGCAGATTTTTATGAGGTGAATCTGGACTATCTCGCCGGAAGAAGCAATATCAAAGAAAAATTCGTCAGTGACAGAGTCAGACAGCAAAGATTAAAAAACGGCATTTCCGAAAAAGAAGAATTCCCAACGGATTTGTTCACTTATGACGAACTGCATCTTATTGAACAGTACAGAAATCTGACCGAACGCGGCAAAGGCCGGGTGGAACAGCTGGTTGAAATGCTCCTGGAAAATCAGGATAAATAAAAACTGTCCTTGCAGCAAATACAGTAGTATTCGACAAAAAATCATTTTTTCATCTGTAAAATTTGTCGTGATTTCCAATTGATTTTTCTGACAAAATCGCATATAATTAATAGTATATTATACATGCAAGAAAGGATTTTTTTATCATGAGTGTTAAAGTTGTCAAGTTCGGCGGCAGCAGCCTTGCAGATGCTGGACAAATCCAGAAAGCCGCTGATATTATAAAATCAGACCCCGAACGCCGCTTTGTCGTTCCCTCCGCTCCCGGCAAACGCTTTAAAGAAGATATCAAAGTAACCGATATGCTCTATGCCTGCTACGAAAAAGCCAGCCTCGGCGAAAATTTCGAGCAGGATTTCAAAAATATCGAACAGCGTTATAATGATATCATTTCCGGGCTGGGAATGAATTTTTCTCTGGAAAAAGAATTCGCTGATATCAAAAGCCATCTTGCCACTGCCGGAAAAGAATACGCCGCCAGCCGCGGAGAATTCCTCAACGGAAAAATTATCGCCGCTTATCTGGGATTTGAATTCATCGATGCCGCAGATGTGATTGTCTTCAGCGATGAAGGCGTAATGCTCCGCAGAGAAACCAGAGCCAAACTCCGCGAACGCCTGAAAGATTCCCAAAATGCTGTGATTCCCGGCTTTTATGGAAAATCTCTCAGCGGCGTTGTCAGAACGTTCTCGCGCGGCGGTTCGGATGTCACAGGTTCTCTGGTTGCAAGAGCACTCCATGCATCGGTATACGAAAACTGGACGGATGTTTCCGGCGTACTGGTTGCCGACCCCAGAGTTGTGGACAGTCCGGTTGTAATTCCGGTCATCACTTACAGAGAATTAAGAGAACTTTCTTATATGGGCTTTTCTGTTCTGCATGAAGATGCTATTTTCCCTGTAAGAACTGTCGGCATTCCGATTAATATCAAGAATACCAACAAGCCGGAAGACCCCGGCACAATGATTATCGCTGATGATAATGCCGAAGAAGTCAGCATCAGAACCATCACAGGCATTGCCGGAAAGAAGGGCTTCTGTGCCGTCAATATGGAAAAAGCCATGATGAACAGCGAAGTCGGCTTTGTCCGCGATGTACTCAATGTATTTGCTGATATGGGCATTCCGGTAGAGCATATGCCTTCCGGCATTGATACACTCAGCATCATTGCGGATGCGGATGCTCTCAAGGGCAAGGAAGATCAGCTTCTTTCCGAACTGCGCAAGGCTGTAGAGCCGGACAGTCTGGAAATCGAACCGGATATTGCTCTGCTGGCAGTGGTCGGCCGCGGCATGAGAAAAACAAGAGGCACTGCCGCAAGAATTTTTGCTTCTCTGGCACATGCAAGAATCAACGTCAAGATGATCGACCAGGGTTCCAGCGAACTGAATGTCATTGTCGGCGTGAACGAACATGACCTGCATCAGGCAATCAGATGCATTTACGATGCCTTTGTTGCCTCCACACTGGTATAATTCCGGAAAAAAGCATAAAAATCAGGAGACAGCCAATCTGCTGTCTCCTTTCTGTATTTTCAGATGCAGTAATCATTGCCGTCCACACCGGCATTATGATTCAGAATATCCTGGAGCGTAATGCTGTCCAGATATTCATGAACAGCCTTGTAAAGTCCCTCCCATACGTAGAGCGTAGCGCATTCGTCAACGCGGGGACAGTCATTGACTTCATATTCCAGACAGGCAACAGGCGCAAGACTGCCCTCTGTAGCACGGAGCACATCGCCGACGGTCAGCGAATTGGCAGGACGGGCGAGCATATAGCCGCCTTTGTTTCCGCGGTTTGTGCGCAGAATGCCGCCTTTGTTCAGCATGGGAACAATCTGTTCCAGATATTTTTTAGAAATCTGCTGGCGTTCGGCAATTTCTTTCAGCGAAATAAAACCTTCCTCCTGATGCAGAGACAAATCCAGAAGCATTCGCAGGGCATAGCGGCCTTTGGTCGAAATTTTCATAAAAGCAACTTCCTTTCTGTTAGAATGTGAAAATATACTATATTTATTATTATAACATAGGTTTAGTATGTTTTCAAGTAGAAAAACATCTGTAAAAATTCACGTTTTTATGCTGAAAAAAATCCGGAATTTTTATCTTTCTCACAAACTTATCAAATATATCAGATTAATAGGTTATAGATATTGACATCCGGAAACAGAAGTGTTATAATATTATCATATTAATCTATATGCAAATCAAGAAGCAGGTGATTTTATCATGACAGAAATTTTATGGCTTGGCCGGGGCGGACAGGGCGCATTTACCGCCGCCAAAATCCTCGGCGCGGCCTATGCTCTGAACCCGGAATGTCATGCGCTGGCCTTCCCGTCATTCGGCCCCGAACGCCGCGGCGCACCCGTCAGAGCTTTTACTAAATTAGATTATAAATCCATCTCCGACAGAAGCGAAACCGAAAAGGCGGATTATATTATTCTGCTGGACGAAACACTCTATTCCGCCGGTTTGCAGAATCTGCTGAAACCCGGCGGAAAAATTCTGGTTAATACCAAAAAAGCAGACCCGGAACAGTTTCTGGCATTCGATGCCGATTCCCTTGCCGGACAATTGAAGCTTCCCGTTGTGAATACTGTCATGATGGGCGCACTCGCCGGAATTTCCGGCATTGTTTCTGTCGAAAATCTGCACAGGGCAATTGATGCCTATATGCCCGAAAAAATCCGGGAGAAAAATAAATCGGCTGTACAGAAAGCCGCTGAGGAGGCCGCCGTATGATCATCAAACCTACTGTGAGAGAAAAGAAAATTTTCAGCTTTCAGGACGTTCCGGAAGATACCAGCTTTGAAGCCGGCTATCTGGTGAGTGTCAACAGCGGCTGGCGAAGCATCCGCCCGGTTGTCAATGCCGGAACCTGCATCGGCTGTATGCAGTGTTATTTATACTGCCCGGACGGCGTGATTTCTATCCAGAACGGAAAAGCCGTGATTGATTATGATTTCTGCAAAGGCTGCGGCATCTGCTCGAAAATCTGCAAGCCCGGCGCAATCGGAATGGAGCGTGAACGATAATGGAAAAATTTTTATCCGGCGATGAAGCTTTTGCTGAAGGAATCCGGCTTGCCTGTCCTGATGTGATTTCGGCTTATCCCATTACGCCGCAGACCATTGTTGTCGAAAAGCTTTCCGAAATGGTCGAAGACGGCAGTCTGGATGCTGAATTCATTCATGTAGAATCCGAACATTCGGCTTTGTCCTGTGCCATGGGCGCAAGTGCCGCAGGTGTCAGAGCCTTTACAGCCACTTCCTCGCAGGGACTGCTGTATATGGCAGAGTGTCTTTATTATGCCTCCGGCGGCAGATTTCCAATCGTCATGATGAATGCCAACCGTTCGACGGCTCTGCCGTGGAATATCTACGGCGATCAGAGAGACAGTCTGTCCCAGCTGGATTCCGGCTGGATTCAGGCTTATGCCGAAAATGCTCAGGAAAGCCTTGACCTTGCGCTGATGAGTTATTATATTGCCGAACATAAAACTGTTTCGACTCCGTTTATGGTCAATCTGGACGGCTTTATCCTGACACATACTTATGAACAGGTAGATGTTCCCACTCCGGAACAGGCCGGAAAATTCCTGCCGCCTTATGAAACAGAAAATAAATTAGATCCTGAAAATCCTAAAAATATGGCCTTTTCCGCAGGCCCTGATACAAATTATATCTTCAAATATAAAGAACATGCCGCCATGTTCCGGGCAATTCCGGTCATTGAAGAAGCCGAGCGCAGATTTGCCGAAATTTTCGGCAGACAGTATTCCGGCCTGATTGATGCCTATCTGACGGAAGATGCCGATTATATTCTAATCACGCTGGGAAGCATTGCCGGTCTGTGCCGCGAAATTGCCGGTCAGCTCCGGGAAAACGGCGTGAAAGCCGGTGTGCTCCGGATTCGGTATATGCGTCCCTTCCCGGCAGAGGCCCTTGCAAAAGCTGTCAGCTCGGCAAAAGCTCTGGCAGTTCTGGAAAAAGATATTTCTTTCGGCAATGAGGGCACTGTCTTCACAAATGTGAATTCTGCCCTGCACGGTGCCGGAATGACAGCTCCGGCTTATAACTTCATCGGCGGACTGGGCGGAAGAAATATTTCTCATCAGGATATTATCCGGATTTTTGAAACAATCCAGTCCGGCACGGCAAAGCGTGTCAACTTTATCGGAATCGGGGAGGAAGAAAATTCATGAGCGTATCTGCAAAAACTCTCGATCAGAACGAATATTTTTACGGCCATAAGGCCTGTGCCGGATGCGGCGGCAGCCTTGCCGTCCGGAATGTGCTGAAAGTGCTCGGCAAAAATGCCGTTGCCGTGCTTCCGGCAGGATGCATGTCAGCTGTCGGCTTTAATTTTCCGCAGCTGTGCTTTGCAAATAATGCCATTATTTCCACATTTGCCGGAACAGCTTCTATGCTGACGGGCATCGAAGCCGGATTCCGCCGCAGAGGCATCAAGGATTTTACAGCCGTAGGATTCGCCGGGGACGGCGGTACCGCAGATATCGGCATTCAGGCACTTTCCGGAGCAATCGACAGAAATGATAATATTATTTATATCTGCTATGACAACGAGGCCTATATGAATACAGGCATTCAGAAATCCGGCCTGACTCCGTTCGGCGCAAAGACTACTACAACCCCGGCCGGACAGAATATTCACGGCAATATCCGTCCTAAGAAAAATATGTTCGAGATTGTCGCTGCCCATGATATCCCCTATGCGGCAACGGCTACTGTCGGCTATATGAACGATTTTCTGAACAAAGTCGAAAAAGCTTCTAAAATTCAGGGGACAAAATATATTCATGTCATCGCGCCGTGTCCCACAGGCTGGGGCATTCCGGTCAGCGATACTGTCGATGCCGCCCGCGAAATTGTTGACTGCGGTCTGTGGTATCTTGCCGAGTATGAAAATCATGAATTTAAAATTAACCGCGACCCTAAAACTTTCACCAGCGTGGAGGACTATCTCAGAAAACAGGCCAGATTCAGACATCTGTCAGAACAGGATATTAAAATTATCACAGATTCCAGAGATAAAAAATGGGAATTTATCAGAAAAAACTGGAATTGATTTTATCATAGAAAGAGGTTATGTATCATGCCGAGTTTATCACGCAGAACAGCAGGCTTTACCGATTCTGTCATCCGCAGAATGACAAGAATTTCCAACCAGTACGGAGCTGTGAATTTATCACAGGGTTTTCCGGATTTCGAGCCGCCAAAGGAAATTTTAAACCGTCTGGCCGAAGTCACAAAAGAAGATTTCCATCAGTATTCGATTACATGGGGCGCACAGAATTTCCGCGAAGCCCTCGCCCGGAAACATGAACACTTTTCCGGTCAGAAGATAGACCCGAATTCTGAAATTGTCGTCACCTGCGGCAGTACGGAAGCTATGATGGCCGCTATGCTTAGTGTGACGAATCCCGGCGATAAAGTTATTGTATTTTCCCCGTTCTATGAGAATTACGGCGCAGATACGATCCTGTCCAATGCCGAACCGATTTATGTTCCTTTGATTCCGCCGGAATTTAAATTCAATCCTGATGTGCTGGAAGATGCCTTCAAACAGCACCCCAAGGCAATTATCGTCTGCAATCCGTCCAATCCCTGCGGAAAAGTCTTCACTCGTGAGGAACTGACTATCATTGCCGATCTGGCTAAAAAATATGATACGTTCGTCATTACGGACGAAGTCTATGAACATATTCTCTATCAGCCGCATGAACATGTATATACATCCGCTCTGCCCGGCATGAAGGAAAGAACAATCCTCTGCAATTCTCTGTCCAAGACTTATTCTATCACAGGCTGGCGGCTCGGCTATGTTGTGGCATCGCCTGAAATTATCGATACTGTCAAGAAAGTACATGATTTCCTGACCGTCGGCGCGGCCGCTCCCTTGCAGGAAGCCGCTGTCACAGGCCTGAATTTCGGCGATGAATATTATCTTGACTTGCAGAAAAAATATACCGAAAAGCGTGACTTGTTCCTGAAAGGCCTGGATACGCTGAATATCCGGCATACCGTTCCAGAAGGTGCTTATTATATTCTGCTGGATATTTCTGAATTCGGCTATGAAGATGACCTGAAATTCTGCGAAGATCTGGCACGGCTGGTCGGAGTAGGTGCTGTTCCCGGTTCGAGCTTCTTCAAAGAACCCGAAAACAGATACATCCGTTTCCATTTTGCCAAGAAAGAAGATACTCTCAATGAAGCTCTGAACCGTCTGAATGATATCCGAAAGAAGATGCCGTATCATGCTTGATTTTATTCCTGTCATTGATGCGCACTGCCATATTTTTCCGGATAAAATCGCCGAAAAATCAAAAGAATCCGTCCGGGATTTCTACGAACTGCCTATGTATACTTCCGGCACAGTCAGCCATTTGCAGGCCGAACGCAGTCAGATGATAAAAATTCATAATCAGAATTATAAAATCATCAGGCAGTTAATCTGTTCTCCGGCAGTCGTGCCGAAACAAACACACAGCATTAATGAGTTTATCTCTGACTGTGTGAATTCTGATTCCGGTTTTGCGGGCTTCGGAACAATTCATCCGGAAAATGAAAATTTTCAGGAAATTCTTTCCGGATTCCGGGATAAAAATCTGATTGGCCTGAAAGTGCATTCTGATTTTCAGCAGTTCAATATCGACGAGCCGAACATGTATCCCGTTTATCAGGAAGCCGAAACATTAAATCTTCCTGTGCTGTTTCACATGGGTGACAGAAAACTGGATTATTCTCATCCCCGGAGACTGGCAAAACTCCTCGGAGATATGCCCCGCCTGACGGCAGTTGCCGCGCATATGGGCGGATATTCTCACTGGAATGAAGCTCTTGCTGTGCTGAAGCCCTCGGAAAATTTATTTTTCGATATTTCCAGCACACTCCAGTTTATTGACGGCGGTCTGCTGATGAAGTTTATTCAGAAATTCGGCGAAACACAATTCTTTTTCGGGAGCGATTTTCCTATGTGGAGTCCGGCAAAAGAACTCGAAACACTGATTGATTTCAAGTATCCTGAAAATTTATTATATAAGCTGATTTATCAGAATTATGCCGATTTCTTGAAAGCACAGGGCGTGTCATGAATCTGCTGACTAAAAATATCAGCGAACTGAAAAAACAGTTCGGCCTTGAAAAAATAAAAAATCTGAAAAAAGAATTCCGGTATATCCAGACCGGCTATGAAGATGCGCTTCTGGATGAATATCTTGATAACTGGATTTTTCTGGATATTCTGTACAGGATTTCCGGAAGATTCGCCCGGCCGGAATATGCCGCTTTCTTTGCCGCACGACCGGAACTCACACAGGAATCTATTTTATATAGCCTGTATTACTGGAATCATCTTCTGACAGAACGCGCAGAAAAATTATCCTGCCCCTGCTGTATTGATGACGGCTGTCAGTTCTGGATTATCGAACAGATTGATCATCTGGAAAGTACGATAGACTGTGAACTGCTGGAAAAAATTGAAAATAATCAGATATAAATCAAAAAACGACTGAAATTATTCAGCCGTTTTTTTCTGTCTGAATTTTACAGCCTGATTGACAAGAAACGCCCCGGAAACTAAAAGAATTTCAGCTGCCGTCTGCCACAGCCGGGAAATCAGAGAAATCGAAATAGCATATTCTTCCGGCATAATCAGACATAGTCCGGCCGTCAGAATGCCCTCCCGGACTCCCAGCCCGCTGGGCGCGAACAGTGCCAGAATTCCGATAATCGTCGATAAACCGTAAATTCCGCCCACATACAGCCACTGCGACATCGGCACAGGATAAACCGCATGTACCAGCATATAAAATCCCGACCCGGCAACAAGCCAGTTCAGAATAAATAATATGACAGTTTTCAGCATATCCGTATAAGTGACAGGAATCCGCATTTCTTTTTTGGCAAGCTTTCCGGCAAGGCCAAGAAAGAAATTCATAATCTTAGGATGAATGCAGACAAAAAATGCAATCATAAGCAGTATTGTCAGATATTTATAATTTTTTAATAAATCATTCGGGAAAAAGAACAGCGAAATCAAAAACAGAAACGCCGCCCCCAGAAGCGTACAGGCATTTTCCAGCAGAAAACAGACTGTAATTTTCGACAACGGCCTGTTCTGCTTTTCATAGGCCGGACAGCGCGCCGCCAGCATAAACACCTTCCCCGGAATGTATTTCCCCGGAATAGAATACAGATACGCGATGACGGCATCAAAATGCCGGATGCTGCACTGATTTAGCTTCGTGATAAAATGCCACAGCGAGGCCAGTGTGATAATATACCCGAAATATAACACAAATGACAGAATCAGACTGAATGCATCAATCTGCCAGTGAATATTCCTGATTTCTTCCCAGTTCGCCATAAAATAGCTCCCCAGAAAATAAATCACCAGTAGGAAAAATAAAATTTTAATGATTTGCATCAGCTTTTTTTTCATGACTTTTTATCCTTCTGCGCTTGGGGTCGCATTCTATTTTGCGCACCCGGTACTGAACATCTTCCAGAATTTTTCTGTTTGCGGCAATGGTATCGCCAAGCAGGCCGATTGTAATGGTCTGAAAGCCCATCATAATCAGAATGGCCGTCAGAATCAGCGACTGTATATGCCCTTTCCCGTCACCGAGTGCCATGAAGATTAAAAACCGGATTCCCAGAACTGCTCCCAGCAAAAACAGAATGCCGCCTACTATGCTGAAAAATTTCAGAGGACGGTACATCACAAACGATCTTGTAATGACAGCTGCCGAACGCTTCATATATCTCCACATGCTTGAAAATAACCGGGAAGGCCTTGTTTCGGCATTTGTCCGGATCGGGACAGAAGTCATGGCAATTTTATTATGTCCGGCCTGAATAATCGTCTCCAGCGTATAGGTATATTCATTGACAACGTTGATTCTTAATGCCGCCTCGCGGGAATACGCCCGGAATCCGCTGGGCGCATCCGGAATATCAGTTCCTGATGCCACACGGACAACCCAGCTGCCCAGATGCTGGAATTTTTTCTTTTTCCATGAAAAATGTTCGGTCTGGTCAATCGGGCGTTCGCCGATGACAATATCAGCTTTTTCGTCAAGAATCGGCCGCACCAGTTTGGCAATATCCGCGCCGCAGTATTGATTATCCGCATCGGTATTGACGATGATATCCGCTCCCAGATGCAGACAGGCATCCAGCCCGGCCATGAAGCCCATGGCAAGGCCTTTGTTCTGCTTGAAGGAGACAATATGATGAAAGCCAAGTTCACGCGCTTTCTGTACAGTGTGATCCTGACTGCCGTCGTTGATGATTAAATATTCAATCTCATCAATGCCTTTGATATGCCGCGGCAAATCACGGTAGGCAAGTTCCAGTGTTTCTTCTTCGTTATAGCATGGAATCTGAATAATCAGTTTCATGATTCAGCCCCTTTCCTGAAATAAAAGCGATTGCAGAGGAATGCCCAGTATTCTGGTATCCGCCGCATTGACAACTGATGCTGGCCATGTATCTGTCTGGAAGCTGATAATATTCGAGCCGTCTGACAGGTATTCTTCCGGAATGTGAAATACAAGTGTCTGGTGATTGTTCTGCCTTGTCAGAACTTTTAAATCTGTCATGATGCCGTTGACAGAAAGCCGGATGATAAAGCGTTCTTTTCCCATCTCTTTCAGCGGCAGGGTTGCGCCCAGCGTAAGAGTCAGGTCATAATCTTTAGGACTGAGTGTACAACAGACAGCTGCGGACTGACTGGTTGTCCAGCAATAGTCTTTGGCATAGCTGTCAATGCCGTGCAGGCGGAAGTCTGCAATATCTTCAGCTGTATAGAAAGTCTGGTAATTCAGATAGCGATATATATAAATATTTTGTGTTTTTTCTGCAAAATGCATCGGCAGGGAAGAAAAATTTCCCTGATTCATATCTTCGGAACAATGCAGTGTGTTTTTATAACAGATTTCCAGACTGTCATCCAGCTGATAGGCATAGTCTTCTGTGCCGATCAGGTAAATGTTATCATACCGCTGAGAGAGCGTCCGGAACTGACTGTTCAGATGTTTTTCCGCCGGATATACAGCCGCTCCTGTCATCGCCCGGACAGGCAGCCAGAGTGTCGGCAAAGAATCTGTTTCGATGACAACACAGGCATGTTCCGGGAGCTGGTCTGTGATATCTTCCAGAATGCTCCATTCCATGCGCGTATCATCCCTGTGTGTCATCAGAAATCCCGAATACGGCAGGCATACACACAGACTGACGGCAGAAGAAGTCAGCAGAATTTTAGAATCTGCCTGATTCAGTGCCGTAACGGCAAACAGAACCGCCGCCGGAATAAACGGTACTAAATAACGGGCGTAATAATAATAATAATCAATCTGAAACCGCAGGAATGCCGAATAAATCAGCACACAGTAGAAAAATGAAACGAAAATAATCAGTGTGCTTTCGTTTTGCAGAAAAATTTTCGGCCGGAGAAAGATCAGAATCAATCCCGCCGGAATCAGAAGAAGACCCGAATTCAGAATAAAGCCAATCAGTGTCAGGGCAGAAATTCCCTCGATAGAATCCTGTTTGGCAAGCGAACGGAATAAAATATAAATCAGCGGCAATGCCGTCAGACAGATCAGCAGCCATTGCATCAGAATATGATATTTCGGATTTTCCAGAAATGTTTGCAGGGAAACAGTCTTTTTGTATTCCCAGACAAACAGAATATAAATCATGCACAGCAGTATCAGAACAACGCTTGTGATGACTATCGTCTCTGTAATATTCCCGATGTTGATATGCTGGTTGAATACAAAACGATAATTATTCATTGTGTAAAACGGCTGTACATGCCGCATCATCAGATAACTAAGCGGATAACCTGCTATGGAAAATAACAGCAGTCCTGCAAATGTTTTTTTCTTTGTGAAAAAATACATTCCGGCATAGATGATCATGACATAAGGCATCAGCGTATAAATCGAAACATGATAGCAGCTGAATACCGCAACCGGTATATAAGAAAAAACAGCTTCCTCCGGATATTCTCGGCTTGTCAGGAAATAAAGAAACAAAGTTGTCAGTACGGCAAGAAACATCTCGGTCAAAGAAGATTTCGCTACCCAGATTACCACAGGAGACAAAGCCGCCATCCCTGCCGCCGTCAGTCTGGATGCCGGTTTCAGCTGGAGCTGATCGCAGATAAAACAAATCAGAAACAGCATTAAAATATAAAATACTGTCTGTACATCCGCCATGTGCGCTGTGCCGAACAGCGTGCCCCATAAGGCCAGCACGGCCGCATAAGTCGGAATGCCGTGATAAATTCCTGATACAGGACTGATTTCTCTGTCATATACCGTTTCCGGATAATCATAATCCGGAATATCATAGCCTACAAGCTTGTTATGCACAGCAGTCTGAAAATTCTGCCGGGATTGTTCTGATTCCAGAAACTGATATTCTTCAAAATCCTGCTGTCGGCTGTCATAGCCGTGCATAAAATTAATCGCTGTACACTGATAAACACCTTCATCCTGCCCCATGCCGAACAGTTCGTTTTTCTGACTGATAAACGGCGTTCCGATGACCGCGGCCAGCAGAGGAATGACAAAAATCCGCAGCTCGGCTTCGGGACGGAATCCGGCTTTATACTCTTTCAGCGGAATTTTTTCACTTGTCAGAGCCGCTGTCAGAAATATAACCGCATCAGTCAGACAGGCGGCTTTTATGCCGCGTTTCAGCGTGAAGACGTTCAGCAGAAACAGCAGCATAGTACTGCAAATATACGAACAGAAAAACCAGGATACGCCAAGTGTCAGGATTTCGGCAATATGCCGTTTCCGGAACAGGATAAAGCATGTTCCCAGGCAAAGAAGCAGGCTGACAGCTGTCAGAATCGGCACAGTATTCATAAGCATTCCCCTTGTCGGCGTTCTATTTTTTCAAAAAAGCTCCTGTATTTTTCCGTAATGATATTCCAGTCGAAATGCTCCAGAACATACTTCCGGCCATTTTCGCCCATAAGGCCGGATTCTTCCGGGTGATGCAGAAAATAACTGACACAGCCTTCAAATTCAAAATAATCGCGGAAATACAGGCCGCCGTTGGATTCGTGAACAAAATTCTTTGTTACGGCGCACTGGTCATGCACCAGCACGGGACGGCGGCAGAGCCAGCTTTCCATGATAACCAGCGAGAAACTCTCGTTTTTGGAGGGCTGACATAACAGTTCGGCCGCGCCGTAAGCGTTGTATTTATCCTGAATATCGACAAATCCCAGATCAATTGTATCCTGTTTTGCACTTTCCGGAATATGGATTTCTCCGCCTCCGATCAGTATAAGCTTCAAGTCCGAAGGATTGCGCTTTTTGAATTCGCCGAAATAGTTCAGTAATGTATGCACATTTTTTCCGGAATCTTTTCTGCCGGCATAGAGTATGAATTTTTCCGGAAGATGAAATTTTTTCCTGAACGCTTCCGGCTCGGTTTTCAGATCAACATCCATGCCGATGCCCATGACAATTTTTTCAATTTTGGAAGTATCATAGAATTTTTCAGTCAGTTCCAGTTCCGGACGGGCATTGAAAATCATTCCGGCGGCACGGGAATATAAATCCCGGTAAATCTGCATATAGAAATAGGCCTCGTCATGAAAGCACGGAATCATGACTGCTTTTTCCGGGCAGGCCGCAATTCCGTAATAGGTAGTTCCGAACATGTACGGAATATAGACAAATGCCGTATAGTCATCTTTATGAGAAGCAATATAATTATATAAATCCGGGCTGTTGATCATTTCACGGATAAAAATTTTTTCTTCTTCCGGAGAGGGCTGAATTCTGTTCATGAGTTTTAAATTAATTTCATCAAAAGCGCGTGTATCACGCCTGCGGACTTTAAAACGCCGGACAGGGATATCCTGAATGATTTCGATGCCCTCAGGATAATAATCCTGATTCCAGTCGCTGACGAATTCCCGGACACAGGTAGTCAGAATTTCCACTTCCATACCGGCCTGATGCAGATGTCTGGTAACTTCGCGCGTTTCCATTTCTGCGCCGCCGGGGATTTTTTCCGCATACCACGGAATGACAAATGCTATTTTTTTCATGATTTTTTCTCCTGTAAAAAGCCTGTCAGCTGCCGCGCAAACAGAGCTTTGATTTTTTCATACTGAAAATCCTGTAAGCGTTCGTTCTGATTGGCAATGATTTGTTTTTTCAAATCTGCATCAGAAAGAATTCTATGCATCAGGAGTGCAGTTTCGGCAGGATTTTTGGAGTCTGTCAGAAAGCCGCTGCCGCCGAGCGTCCACGGCACGGCACAGCTGCTGTATGCCAGCACAGGAACCTGAAAATACATTGCCTCTGCCAGCGGCACACAGAAGCCCTCGTGTTCACTCATGCAGAGAAATAAATCTGCCGTTCTGTAATATGCCAGAATTTCCGGGAATTTAATATGCCCTGTAAAAATAACATCTTCCAGCTCCAGCGCGTGAACATAGCTGACAAGCCGCTGATAATATTTTTCCATACCGCCCCAGTTTCCGACAAAAATTAATCTTGATCTGGCATTGATATATTTTTTATAAAATGCAAATGCCGCAATGCAATCCTGCTGTTTTTTATTGGGAGCAATTCTGCCGACAAAGATAATATTCTGATAATCATCGGAATATTTTTTCATGATATGTGCATCCGGTTTTTTTTCATAATCTGAGAAGGGAATCAGAATCGGCCGGACATCAACCGGACAGGAAAAGCCGGCTTTTCTCAAATCGGCTTTGTTGAAATCAGAATCGGCCAGACAGTAATCTATTTTTCCGGCAAGATGTTTCAGCCCTTCAAGGCCATACTGTGCATTTGCCTCTGCCTGTGCGTTGTAGCCGTGAAAGAAATGCGGCGGCGTGATATTGTGATAAATCATCATTTTGCGGCAGGAATACTGCTCCAGCTGATAATTTAATTTTGACCCCGTGGACATGTGATATAAAATTACATCCTCCGGGCTGAGTTCGGGCATTCCGGCGCACAGATCAGAAGCTGTGCCTTTCGGAAGCCGCTGATCGACCGCTTCGGCATAGATGGCTGTTTCATAGCCGAGTTCGCGCATGGCATTCTGAAGCGCAACCGTATCGTTGCCGACGGCATCGCCGAACGCAAGTGTCGGAAGAAACTGGATAATTCTCATAATTTCAGCCCTTTCAGTTCCTGATTTTCGGCCTGGAGTGCCTTGATCTGACTCCGCAGTGCAGCCATCTCCTGTTTATTGGCGGCCTGTCTGGCTTCCAGCTCGTCAATCCGGGAAATCAGTGCAGTCATATCCACCTGATCGGCATCCTGTCTGCCGCGGATATAATTCTGCATCTGCTGGACTGCGTTTGCTGTGTGCAGATTCAGGGCATTCTGTTCGGTCATAATAGGCATGATATAAAATTTAACCAGTTTCCGGATGACTTTCTTGATGAAAACGACCAGAAAATTCCCTTCGATGGGCTTATAAGGCTCAATCTGATTCCGGATGCTTAAATATTCGGCACTCTGCCGGAGCGATTCTGGCTGAAACTGGCTGTCGGCACGGCTGACTTCCGGCGCAAAGGGAATTTCTTCAAATGACAGCATGGAACTGTCCAGCCCTTTGGCTTTGATTTCAGCACGAATCTGATTCATGATTTCTTCTGTATTGATGGTCTGCATTGACCGGAGCACTCCTTTCAGGATGTTAGTGTCTGATACTGATATTGATCAATAAAAACAGAATTGATGCCCGTAAAGGCATATTCGATATAATGCCGGGATTCCAGAAACTGCAATAATTCTGCATCTTTGATTCCGGCGGTAAGTTTCCGGGAATAGGGAATCATTTCGATAATAATAAACAGCGGCCGGAACTGTTCCAGATCCATGCTTTGAAGAATCTGCATTTCCAGACCTTCGATATCCAGATTCAGAATTACAGGCGCATGAGAAGCAAAATAATTCCGGATGATATCATTATAGCAGGTTGTCCGGATTTCAATAGACTGTTCCAGCTTTGCCGCCGGGTTTTCCGCGAGGATTTCAGAAACATCGCCGATACGGGACAGTCCGTCCAGATTCAGAATATGAAACAGAACAGTTTCTCCGGCTTTGTCGGAAACAGCCTGGTTTAAAATCACATCGCCGGAACGCTGCTGTTTCAGTGCAGGAATCAGCAGAGGATTGGCCTCTAATAAAACGCCCCGTGCACCCTGTTCGTAAAAGAAATAAGTGTTACTCATTTCGACGGGCTTGTTTGCACCAAGATCAAGATACGTGCATTGTTCCGGAGGAATTCCCAGCATGGCACATGCATAGAGAAGAATAGCATCTTCTCCGGCCTGTGAATAAGTTTTTTTATTGAATAACTGCAAAGGATTTTCATAAATATGGCATTCTCTCAGAGCAGTTTCCAGTAATTCAATTCTGTGGGAAATCCCCAGAGTTGTTTCGTCATCGGACTGCATACGCTTTTCTGTTTCGCTTCTGTAATGTTCCAGACAGTCCAGACGATTTTCAGAACGCGCAGCCCGTTCGTCATGGGCAGAATTGGAAGATTCCAGAAATTCCCGAAATTGATTCTGAATTTGGGAAAGTTCCTGTTCCAGCTGTATGATTTTTTCTTCCAAAATCTGCCTGTCCTGATCGGCCTGTTGCAGATGGTTTTCCTGTTCTGCAAGCCGGCTGTGCAGTGTTTCGGAAACAGCTGTAGTTTCCTGTCTGGCGGCATCGCTGCGGGCGTACAGATCCCGGAGCAGAAAATGCAGTATTTTGGTGTACAGACGCAAAAAATCACCTCCAAGAAAATTCCGAATGCAGCCGGCATACGCCGATATCATAATGATCGGACGTGACTGCAAATGACAGTACCTGCCGGATATCATCAAAAATAATACCATCGTGGGAATGCACGGCAATATCAAGAAAATATTTTGCCGGAAGCAGTGCATTCTGTACAGTAATTTCCAGCCGGCCGTGTTCCTGAATGGGAATGCATTCGCCTGTTTCGATTAAAATATTAGTTCCGTAGCAGTGCAGACCGTCTTCCCGGAAAATGCCGTAGCCGAAATTGCCTTTCAGTCCCGGCTGATGGGATTCGTATTCCAGAATAATTTTCAGCTTGTCTTCTGTATTGAAAATAAACTGTTTCTGATTTTCTGCATTGCACAGCAGCGCATTGGTAAAACGGACAGCACCTGTTCCCATGCGGATGGCGGATGCTTCACAGAAATCCGGAAGAGTTTCTTTCTGCGGCTTCTGATTTTCCTGATGATGCTGTTTTTCCAGCTGCTGACTGCGCTTTTCCTCCATATTTTTCAGATAATGGTCATGTACGGCTTTGGGTGTACCATGATCTTTAATCAGGCCATCTTCAATCCAGTAGGAAGTTTCGCAGATCTGCTCGATCTGTTCCAGCGCATGGGAAACAATGACGATAGTCGTGCCGTGGGATTTGATTTCGCGGAGCTTGTCAAAGCATTTTCTCTGGAAATTGGCATCCCCGACTGCCAGAATTTCGTCAATTAATAAAATATTTGCATCTACATTGATGGCAACGGAAAACGCCAGCCGCATATACATGCCGGAAGAATATGTTCTGATAGGATTGTCGATAAACTCTTCCAGTTCGGAAAAATCTATAATTTCCTGAATTCTGGCATCGATTTCTTTTTTGGTCAGGCCGAAAATAGAAGCATTGGTATAAATATTTTCTCTTCCTGTCATATCCGGATGAAAGCCGGCTCCCAGTTCAATCAGGCTGGAAACACGCCCGTCCATTTCGATAGTTCCCTCGTCCGGATAGAGAATTTTTGTCAGCAGTTTCAGGGTTGTGCTTTTGCCGCAGCCGTTGTGTCCGATAAGGCCGATGGCCTCGCCTTTCCGGACACTGAAACTGATGCCGTTCAGAACCCATCTGTTTTCATAGTGATTTCTGTTCCGGAACAGAATTCTGTCTTTGAGATCATTGCCGCGGTCGTAGAAAATCTTGAATTTTTTCTTGACATTGCGGACTTCAATTGAATTTTCCGGGTTCATGATTACAGCACCTCCGCAAAGCTTTTTTTCAGTTTTGAGAAAATCAGTTCGCCGAACAGCAGGCTTGCAATGCCGAACAGGAACGCAGTGACAAGTGTGGAAAAATCCGGCGTTCTGGCATAATACAGCACATCGCGGTAAGCTACAATGACAGATGTCATGGGATTGAGATAAAATAATTTCTGAATATTCTCGTCAGCAATCATATCAATCGGGTACAGCACAGGGGTCAGATAAATCCAGGCCATTGTGATAATATTCAGAATATGTTCCATATCCCGGAAAAAAACTGTAACTGCCGAAAATAACAGTGCAAGCCCCAGAGCCATGATATATTCCGCCAGCATGACAATCGGCAGACAGGCAACTGCTTTCAGATTCAGGCCGACTCCTGAAAAAATAACAACTGGAAAAATAATAATAAACGTCAGCAGCATGTTGACAAAACAGCCTGTGACGTAGGAAATGGGAATGACCTCGCGCGGAAAGTAAATTTTAGAGACAAGATTCTTTGCCGCCATAATCGAATTTGCTCCGCCCTGTACGCTGGAAGAAAAGAAAATCCACGGAATCAGCGCAACAAATAAATGCAGATAATATTTTTCAATCGGACTGGGCAGAATAAATGAAAATGCAATGGTATAAATAATCAGCTGAAACAGCGGGTTGATAAATGTCCAGAGAAATCCCAGTACACTGCCTTTGTATCGGCCGCGCAAATCTTTCCGCACAAGGCTGAAAATCATTTCGCGGTAAGCATATAATTCTTGAATCAGTTTCAATCAAAAGAACTCCCTTTATAAAAAAATAACAACAGTTTTATTATACCCCGAATGCAGCGGAAAGTCAAGACAAGTGCTGTTTTTTTGATGCCAATCCCTGATTTTTTGTAAAATAGCAACAGAAAAAGAAGTACCGCACAGAAAATGCGCGGCACTTCTTCCCTGAAAAGGAGTGATAAAAAGAAGAAAAAGAGGTTGTCAGAATTTATGATCTGCCGGGAAACAGAATGCTTCCGGTCAGAAATCTGTAAATTATCAGTTTGAATTTCCTGCATATTTGCCAAGAAGCCACTCGTACATGCCTTCATACTGTTTTGCCGAGCTGTTCCAGGAGAAGTCCTGCTGCATACCCCGGCGGAGCATATCATTCCAGTTGTCACGATAATTGAAGAAAACAGATTTTGCATAGTTCACAGAACCCAAGAATGCTTCTGACCAGAATTCTTTGAACGTGAAGCCCGTGCCGGTCAGCTCGAATTCGTTGTAAGGCTGAACTGTGTCTTTCAGGCCGCCTGTTTCGCGTACCAGCGGGACAGAACCGTAACGCAGGGAAATCAGCTGTGTCAGGCCGCAGGGTTCAAACCGCGAGGGTACCAGCATCATATCTGCTGCGGCATAAAGCTTGTGCGCCAGTTCGTCATTATAGCAGATATTCGCCGATACGTTGCCCGGATAGCGTCCGGCAAAATACCGGAATGTGTTCTCGTAACCCGGATCGCCCGTGCCAATCAGGATAAACTGCGTGTTGTCATCCAGAAATCTGCCTTCAAATACATCACTGAGCAGATTCAGGCCTTTCTGGTCTGTCAGACGGGAAATCAGGCCGATGAGCATTTTGCGGCCGTCCTGCTCCAGACCAAGTTCTTCCTGAAGCTTGCGCTTGTTTTCGGCCTTGCCGGTAATGACATCATTGATATCATAATTATAGAAAATCTTCTTGTCATTTTTGGGGTCAAAAATGCTGTAGTCAATGCCGTTGACAATGCCGCGCAGAGACATTTTGCGTGATGCCAGAAGGCCGTTAAGATGTTCGCCGTATTCCGGTGTTTTAATCTCTTCTGCATAAGTTTCGCTGACAGTAGTGATATAGTCAGCATACACAAGGCCGCCTTTGAGCATATTGGCATCTTTGTGGAATTCCAGCTTGTCCGGCGTGAACATGTAGTCCGGCAGCTGTGTGTTGTGCTGGAACTCGTCAATGCTCCATACGCCCTGGAATTTCAGGTTATGAATTGTCATAATGCTTTTTACACCCTGATAAAACGGATGTGTTGCAAAAGTAGAGTGCAGCAGCACAGGAATCAGGCCTGTCTGCCAGTCGTGGCAGTGAATAATATCCGGACGGAATCCGATAACCGGCATCATGGCCAGGACTGCCTTGCAGAAAAACGTAAAGCGTTCGATATCCCAGCGCATGTCACTGCTGTAAGGTGTTTCGCCGTTAAAGTAGTATTCGTTGTCTACATAATAATATTTAATGCCGTGATATTCATATTCCATAATGCCGACATGTTCCTGACGGCCTGCATAATCCATAAAGAAATGATGGCGATAGTGAAAGAAATTTCTGTATCTGCCGGGAATGCAGGTATAGTAGGGAATAATCACACGGACATCGAAGCGTTCCTTGTCCAGATTTTTCGGCAGTGCGCCGACAACATCCGCAAGGCCGCCGGTTTTGACAAACGGTACACACTCAGAGGCCGCAAAAAGAATATTTGTCAAAGAAATCCCTCCTTGAATAGTTTGTTTATAATTCTATTATACTCTTTTTTACTGAAATAGTCAAGAGATATTTCACATTTTTTTCATTTCTTTGTATAAAAAGACAAAAAACTGCACAAAGAAAAGAAAAGCCAAAAAATGACTTTTTTCGGCAATATGGGCTGAATTTGAATTTTTGTCTGAAAAAATGCACTGAAATTAAGAAAAAGTTGTGCTAAATAGAGAAAATTTCGTTTTTTCATTGACGAACGGCTAATTATCTTGTATAATATTCCCATAAGCCAATAATAATCTGCGGTCATGCGTTAATTTAATTCGCTTGCTGCAACTGAAGAAAAGAAAGGTGAAAAAGGCAATGACTTATCATGAACTGGTAAAAACGGTTAGAATTGCACTCGTTGCAAAGGCAGAAGCTTCTAAGATTGAGGAGCATATCGCTGCACAGGTGAACGTAACAGGAGATGCCGAGGGCGCATTCTATATCGAAATCAAGGACGGCGCACTCAGCGTAGAACCGTATGATTACAACGACCGCGATTTTCTGCTGACAGGAAACGGCGACGAAATTCTGGCAGTCGCTCAGGGCAAAAAAACTCTGGAAGCTGCGGTAACAGAAGGCAGTATTGCTCACGACGGCGACTGGGACAAGGCTCTGCTGCTCAGCGGTATTATTCCGGCTGCTCCTGCGGAAGAAAAGCCTGCTAAAAAATCCAAGGCCAAGAAAGAAACTGCTGATGCCGAAAAAACAGCCGATGCTGCTGTAAAAGCAGAAGAACCCGAAGAAGGTCAGCTGGCATTTGCAGGTGAAGAACCTGCTAAGGAAGAGGTTAAGCCCGTAAAAAAAGGCAGAAAGCCCAAGGCTGAAACTGAAAAGAAAACCGATGCTGCTAAAGAACCTGCTGCAAAGAAAACCACTAAGAAAACCACCAAGAAAACTACAGACAAGTAATTCTGTATTTCTTTATTTAAGATACAACACGAAAAGGCATTTCTTCCCAAAAAAGAAATGCCTTTTATTTCCTGAAAAAAGAAAGAAGCGAAAAAGACACAGCCAAGCCATGCCTTTTTCAGCAAAAAATAAGAGAAAGAGGTTAGAAATCATTTTCCAATTTCATTATACCAAAATTTTCAGTGGTTTACAAGTATTTTTTTAAAAATAAAAATTTTTGTAGACATGCACAAAAATTGCTTTTTATTTTTGACAATGTAACCAAAAACAGCCCGGATTGCAGAAAATTCTGTTTTGACTCTTGCTTTTTTTTTGAAAATATGCTATAATAATTTCTAGAGTTCGGAATATAGGTGTGCGGGCCCTGTGCAATGATTCGCCGTGAACCATGTCAGGCGTGGAAGCGAGCAGCATTAAGCGGATTGTCTCATGTGCCGCAGCAAGCCTGCACACCTATGTTCCGAATTTTTTTTGAGTGCTGGGAAAGAGGTGCTTCTATTGTATCAGGCGTTATACAGAAAATGGCGGCCGATGACGTTCGACGATGTGCTCTCACAGCCGCAGGTCACGGCAACACTCCGCAATCAGCTGAAAGCCGGCACTGCTGCACATGCTTACCTGTTTACCGGCTCCCGCGGTACCGGAAAAACTACCTGCGCCAGAATTCTGGCCAAAGCCGTCAACTGCGAACATCTTACCCCGGAGGGAAATCCCTGCCTGGAATGCAGTCTCTGCAAAGCCGCAGAACAGGGCATTCTGTCCGATCTGGTCGAGATTGATGCCGCTTCTAACAACAGCGTGGAAGATATCCGCGATCTGCGCGACGGTACGGTCTATACTCCCGAAAAAGGCCGCTTCCGGATTTATATCATCGACGAGGTGCATATGCTCTCGGCAAGCGCATTCAATGCCCTGCTGAAAATTATGGAAGAACCGCCGCCTTATGTCAAGTTTATTCTTGCTACAACGGAAATTCATAGAGTTCCAGCAACAATTATTTCCAGATGTCAGAGATATGACTTCCGACGCATTCAGCAGAAAGATCTTGTTTCCCGGCTGATGTATATCGCCGCACAGGAACAGATCAGCCTTGAAAAATCTGCTGCCGAACTGATGGCAAGGCTTTCCGACGGCGGTATGAGAGATGCTATCTCACTCCTTGACCGGTGCGCCGCCTATGGCGATACCATTACGGCACAGCTGACTGCCGAAGCCGCCGGAACTGCCGGAAGAGAGTATTTAATCCGGATTCTGCAAAAAATTCAGCAGAAAGATATTTCCGGTATTCTGGAAATAATCGCCGGGCTGCATGAACAGTCCAAAGATTTGCAGAGACTGTGTGAAGAACTGATTCTTATGCAGAGAGATGTCATGCTGCTGAAAGCCGCCGGAGATCTTTCTCTCCTGCACTGCATGGAAGAGGAAGTTCCGCTCCTGCAAAAACTCGCGGCCGAACAGGATTTGCCTTCTGTTATGCAGATTCTGAATCTCTTCCAGAACTGCCGCGAACGTATGGCCAGAGCCGTTGACAAACGCGTGGAACTGGAAATGACCTTCGTCCGGATGTGCAGTACACGTACGGTTCAGACTGCTTCCAATGCTGTGAATTCTGCCGAGCTCCAGCAGATTATGGAAAGAATTCAAATGCTGGAACAGCATCAGCCGTCACAGAGCGAACCGCATCCGCTGACAAAGCCGCAGACTTCTCCTATTTCAGAAACTAAGCCGGAAGTGGATCCCAGATCGCTGAAAGCATCCGATTTCAAGCCCTTTGCCCAGTGGAATGAAGTTCTGGAAGAATGCGGAAAACTCAGCCCGGCCGTGTTGGGTACGCTTGCCGGTGCAACGGCAGTTGCCTGTGCCAATATCCTGCGGATTACTGCTGAAAATCCGCTGTTTATGTCATTGTTCCGGCAGAGAGAAAATGCCAATGCCTTACATGAAGCTGTGTACCGTGTTACCGGAAGACGCTTTGTCATTCAGGCAAAATGCTCCGCCGAGGCCATAAAGCCCAGAACTGTGGAAGAAATGATAGAACGCGCAAAAAACAGTGGCATCGCTACCACTGCGATATAAATCCAAAGAATTTTATTATTTTATTTTAATCACAAAGGAGAAATTTTTATGAAGGCAAGAATCCCCCAGGGCGCACGCAATAACGCCCAGAATCAGAACATGAATTCTATGATCCGTCAGGCACAGAGAATGCAGGATCAGATTACCGAACTCCAGGACGATATCGAAGCCCGTGACTTTACTACAACTGCCGGCGGCGGCGCAGTCGAACTCGTCATGACCGGTAAGAAAACTATCAAATCCCTGACAATCAAAAAAGAAGCCGTTGACCCCGAAGATGTCGAAATGCTTCAGGATCTGATTATCAGTGCTGTCAACGAAGCAGTCAGCCAGATTGAAGAAACTACCGAGAACGAAATGAGCAAAATTACCGGCGGCGTTTCTCTGCCCGGCTTATTCTAAACAATATGGCGAATTATGATGCACTGCCGCTTGTCGTACTGACAGAACAGTTCGCAAAACTGCCGGGTATCGGAGCAAAATCCGCTGCCCGGCTTGCCTATCATGTTATGTCGATGGAGGCGGCCGAGGTAGAAGCTTTTGCCAATGCTTTGCTGAATGCCCGGCGTACAGTTCATTTCTGCCGCTGCTGTGAAAATCTCACAGATAAAGAATTCTGCCCTGTCTGCGAAGATGATGCAAGAGACCGCTCTGTTGTCTGTGTAGTCGAAACGCCGAAGGATATTTCGGCATTCGAGCGGACAGGCGAATATAAAGGCGTATATCATGTACTGCATGGCCTGATTTCTCCGCTGAAAAATATTCTGCCGGATGACCTGAAAATCCGTTCGCTTGTCGCGCGGGTGCAGCAGGGAGGAATTCAGGAAGTGATTATGGCGACAAATCCCACTGTGGAAGGCGATGCCACGGCGGCTTATATTTCTCAGCTGCTCAAGCCGCTGGGCGTGAAAGTCTCCCGGCTGGCATTCGGACTGCCGGTAGGCGGTCAGCTGGAATATGCTGACGAAGTCACGCTTTACAAAGCTCTAGAAAACAGAAATATCATGTGATAAAAATTCCCTTGCAAAAAGGGAATTTTTTTGTATAGTTTTATGCAATTTCTTAAATTTATCTTTAGAATATTCATAATTTAGTAAAAATTACTGAATTATGAAAGAAATTTTCTACATAAAAAATCCGGAAAATTCATAAATTTCATAAAATGTTCACAAATTCCGGGCGCGTTTGTGATATAATAAAATTGTGAACGCACAGTGAACAATTTTTATCATCACTGTGCATAAGATTCGTACGTAATATAATGTTCAGAAAGGAAGATAGAATTATGATTACTAAAGCTATGACCAACCGCATGAAAGCTGCTGCTGTTGCAGCTGTTATGTGTATTTCGGCAGCCGCTTTCGCACTGCCGTCTTATGCCGAACTCGTTTCGGTAACGGCTTCTGCTGCTGCACTGGATGTTCTGGCAGTTGACGGCGTTTACAAAGGCAAAACAGGCGATATCGCTGCAAGCGGCATCAAAAGCCTGACATTCCATATCACAGCCGATTATACCGGCAATTTCTCCTATGGATTCGGCATCGGCACAGATGCTTCCCCCTACTGGTACGAGTGGGACGGAAAAACATGGGTTGATACAAAAGGCGGAACTGTCGCTGTTCCGGGTGTTTCCGTTCCTGTCACTGCCGGAAAGGAAACTACTGTCACAATTGATACTTCTAAACTCAGCCTGAAATATAACGACCCCTATAATTCTGAATATGACGGTACGTTCGAGTTCAGAAATTATTACAGCGGCACAGGCGGAAAAATTACTATTAATAAAGTAGTCGCCAACGAAACAGCAGAGACTACAGAAGCTACTGAAACACCGACAGAATCTGTTTCTGCTACAGAAGCTTCTGAAACGCCGACAGAATCCGTTTCTGCTACAGATGCTACTGAAACAACTGCTCCCGTTTCTGACGGTATTGTCCTGACGGATGATACAAAATCCGACCCGGCTACCAATGCTTACAGAGGAAAAGTCGTTGATCTCGCTGCCAGCGGTATCAAGACAATCACCGTGACACTGGATACAGGTGACTATTCCGGAAGCATCTCTTACGGATTTGGCATCAGCATTAAAGATTCGCCTTACTGGATGGAACTGGACGGCACCTCTTTTGTCGATTCCCAGAAAGTCGAAGCTGCCGGCGCAAAAGCAAATGCTTCCGGCGGAGAAAGTGTTATCGTTATCGATGTTTCTAAAATCGATGTGAAATATACGGATGCTTATTCCGACGGCGAATTTGAGTTCAGAAATTACTACAGCGGCGGAAATACCGTAACAATCAAATCGATTGAAGTCAACAGCTCCAAAACTGCTACACCTGCCGAAGACCCCAGCGAAGAACCTACCGAAGATGAACACAGCCTCTCTAAAAAGAGCGGCGCAACTCAGAACCGCAAGAGCGGTACATGGGAATTCGTCGATAATGAAGACGGTACCGGCACGATGACGGCTACTCTGGCACGGCAGATTGAATTTAAAACACCTCTTACTCTCACGCAGGGCTATGACGAAGAATATTATGCCAAAGAAGATAAAACTCCCGTGGAAGGCACTGATCCTCTGAACAGTCATAAATTCAATTATTCCGATTTCGGCCTGATGGGCGTGGGCGCAAAGGGCAATATCACAATTGAATCCCTGATGGCAACCATCCAGAGCGAACAGAGCGTCAAGAGCTTTATGTACGGCGGCGGCCTGAATGTCGAAAATCAGTCTCCGGCCGATACAGAAGCTGCCAAGGCTGCCAAAGGTGTCGCTGTTTCTGATGATGCCGGCTACTGGTATAATGACATGGGTCAGGATAAAATTGCTGAATACGAAGAAGCCGGCGTGGAATTCGGCATTACGCCCGGTTACGGCTATTTCCTTGAAGGAGAAGAAAATAAGCTTGGCAAATATTTCAACGTATTCTGGGACGTTCCGGAAGAGGTCAAGCCTTATGAAACTTCCGGTGCTATCTCCTTCCAGTACTGGTACGGCGTGGAGGATGCCGAGGAATATACTGAAATTCCCGCTGTGGAACTGGCCGGCGGTGTGCTGACTTATACCGAAACACAGACTTTTAAATATTCTGCAAGCAAAAAGACCGAACTCAACCGCGAAATCAAATCCGGGGATATGTCCGGAGAAATCAGCTTTATAAAAGATCTGGGACTGGAAGCAAATGATGATGTACATGCAGTAGTATTTACCGTATCGGCTGACACAGATCTGGATAAGCTTGTCTATGGCGTAGGTGCGTCCGTCGGCGACGAATGGCAGCAGTGGGCTCCCGAAGATGCCGCCTGGAATTACGTTGTCACCAATACCGAGGCCGGAGATATCGAAATTGCCTGGATGCCTCCTGCAAGTATTGATCTTAACGAAGAATACGGCAATTTGCAGTTCGGTTTCTGGTACGGCGGTCAGGGCGAAACAGAGCTTTCTTCCGTTACTCTGAAATCTGTAGAAGTATTCTACAAGGAAAAGGCTGTTGCACAAAAATGGGGCGATGCCGACTGCGACGGAAAAGTGAATATTCTTGATGTCATCCTGATGAATAAAACCGTCCTCGGCAAAGATAATTCCATTACAGAACAGGGTATTGCCAATGCTGACCTGAATCTGAACGAAGTGCCCGATTCGGTAGATTCTCTGAATATCCTGAAACTGATTGTAGGTATTATTTCTGAGGCTGACTGCCCGATTAAATCCAATTAAACCACTCCAGAGCAAAGCCGGGTATGCCGCCCGACTTTGCTTTTCTAAATTTTTTTCAAAATATTTGTAAATTTTTTGTGAACAGCATGAAAAACTTCTCTGCCTGCCCTGATTTCTGCCGGAAACAGCTATCACGCCTTCTGCAAGTCAGCATAAATATTTTTTTTGATTTTGTGCTTTTTCTTCCCCAAAATAAAGGATATTATCTTTCACAAAAAGTTCCCAATAATGGAAAAAATGGCCTGAAACGGTCATAAAACAGAAAATATTTGTGCAGTTTCCCTAAAAAAATCATAATTGTCCCGACAATATTTTAAAAGAAAATGATTTCAGGGGATTGACAATCTCAAAATAATATGCTAAAATATGTAGTATAAAAACGTTTCTGTAACTGCCCCACGGCAGCGGCAAAACGTTCCACAGGTGTGCCGTGATATCCGGTACATAAGAATGTGAGAAAATTTAAAAGAAGAGAGAGGTAATCTAACAATGAAGAAGTCATTCCTGAACAGAGCAATGGCCGCTGCTATTACAGTGCCGCTTGCTTTGTCACAAACTGTTCTGTTTGCTTCCTTTGCTGAGGATTCTGTCCCGGCAGTCGGCTCGTCAAATGTTACAATTGATACTTTTACTAATATCAGCCAGGAAACTGCTATGACAGAAATTGAAAAGTATCATATCTACGAGCAGGAGGACAATGAAGCATGGGCTACTAAGCTGACTGTTGGTCTGAATTCCATGAACTCGGATGACGGTTCTATCCAGGAACAGCCTCTGGATGTTGCTTCCTTTATCGAAGCCGTTAAGCAGCTGGATAACAAATGGTATACAGATATTCTGACATCCGCTACTTCCGGCACTTTCTGGGTAGAAGGCCTCGATGTGAAGGTAAAGCTTCATGTTGCATACCCCGAAGATAAGAAGGCAGAAATTCTGAAAGAAATCACTGAAAAAATGCTCGGTGCCAATTCCCAGATTGAAGAGTCTGTTATCACTGAAAATATGGAACCGGCTCTGAAATCTCTGGATACTGCCGAGGGTGATATCATCCTGACAATCAATGCAGATGATCTGGTAGATACTCAGACTTTCAATTTTGATGTAAAGGCAACTGCCAAAGGCACAGACGGTAAAAAAGTTAATATCAAATCCGTGGAAGATGCCTATCAATATGGCACTGATAAGCTGAAAGAACTGGAAGCTGACCTCATTGCCGGCGCAAAAGGCGTAATTCAGCATTATCAGGATGAGAAAGATAAAGCACAGGAAACTCTGGATAAGGCTGTTGCTGATCTGGATGCAGCAGAACTTAAATATTCTGATGCCTTTGAAGCATATACCGAAAAAAGAAGTCTCGTCAGAGAAAAAGAAGCTGATCTTAAAGAAGCTGAAGAGGCCGGTGCTGATGTAACTGAGGCTAAGGCAGAGCTTGATAAGGCAAATGCAGATCTGGAAAAAGCTTCTCAGGAATTCCAGGATGCAAGAACTAAACTGAACGAGGCAAGAGCAAAGGCAAATGATGCTCAGGCTCAGCTCGATGATGCTCAGGAACAGCTTGATGATGCCGATAAGCTCGCTGAAACAGAAATTAAAAAGACCGCTGCTAATTATCAGGATAAGCTTGATAAATTCAAGGAAAAAGCAAATACTGCTCTGGAAAAGAGCGTTTCCGTTTCCTACACTGAAAAAGATTACGATGCTGTTCTGGCCAAGGCTAAGGCTGCCGCAGATGCAAAAACTTCCGATGCAAGTGCTGCCGGCAAAGTTGCAAGTAAAGTGCCCGGTTCTCTGGAAGAAGTTCGTTCTACCTCTGCGATCGTTACAATCTTTAACAATATCATCGGCCAGATGAACAATATGCCGAATAATACCGCAAGCATCAACATTACAATGGATGACATCATCGACAAGGCAAAAACTGCTTACGATGTTACTGTAGTAGATGTGACTGCAAACGGCGATACAACCGGCAAAACAACTGCTTTCCTGCCCGATACGCTCGATGATCTGAGCTATTATTATACTTACTTCAATAACCTGCTCGAAAAGGAAACCGATCCTCAGTATGCAGGCAAAAAAGTAAAGAGCGTTACTACTGAACAGTATCTCGAAGTAAATGCCGGCGAAAAATACAGCACAATGTCCGGCAGTGTTGATCTCGCTATCAAGAGAATCATCACAATCGAACTTGAAGATACTGAAACAGAAACAGAATCTGAATCCGTAAATCCTTCCGAGAGTGTTAATCCCTCTGAATCTGTAAATCCTTC
>DFJS01000056.1 GCA_002373165.1 Ruminococcus sp. UBA3665 | reverse complement strand
TTTCCGGGAACCACTGATCCCAGCAAATGCCGACTCCGATCCGGCCGTATGCCGTATTCCAGACTCTGAACCCCGTATTGCCGGGCGTGAAATAAAACTTTTCCTGATAAAAATGGTCATCCGGAATATGTGTTTTTCTGTAAACGCCCAGGATTTTCCCGTCAGCATCGATCACGGCCGCGGAATTATATAATACATTGCCGTCCTTTTCATAGAAGCTGACAGGCATGACGAGTTTCAATTCCTGACAAATTTTTGAAAAATGCCGGACAGCATCATTTTCGGCCGCAGGTCTGGCAAACTGATAATAATCATATCTGCGCTCCTGACAGAAATACTGACGTTCAAACAATTCCGGAAGCAGTACGATATTTGCGCCTTTTGCGGCGGCTTTGCGGACTAATGTTTCTGCATGACTGATATTTTCGTTTACATTTCTGGTACAGTTCATCTGAATTGCGGAAACTATCATGAATTGTCACTCCTTAGAAAATAGGGTATCTGCTGTGTGAGACAGTGAATATTTCCTCCGCCTAAGAGCAGTTCACGCGCCGGAATCGGGATAATTTTCCTGTCCGGACAGAGTTCTGCCATGATTTCCGCAGCGCGTTTGTCACTTCCGGCATTATCGCCCCCGAACTGCGGCAGCAGAACAGATTTGTTTGTAAAATAGAAATTCACATAGGAAGCCGCTAATCGTTCGCCGACTTCGCGGACATCCTCGCCGGGTTCAAACACATAGCCGTTCAGATCATGTTCCGTGATGCAGACAGGATGCTCCGGAATCGGGAGCTTGTGAACTTTGATGTGTTCTTTTTCGAGAACTTCCAGACAGGCGGCTGAAAGCGCATACTGCGGGTCATTCTGATTGTCTGTCCATGCCAGAACGGCTTCTCCCGGCCTGATGAATGCACAGATATTATCCACATGTTCGTTAGTTTCATCGTTATAGATACCGCGCGGAAGCCAGATGATTTTTTCTGCGCCGAGATACTCACAGAGCATTGCTTCAATCTCTGATTTTGTCATACCGGGATTTCGGCCGGGACTTAACAGACAGGCTTCTGTTGTCATGACAGTGCCCTGACCGTCTGAATGAATCGAACCGCCCTCTAATACAAAATGCTGTGCATTGTAACAGCGGATAGTATATAATTCTGAACAGAATCTTGATGCTAATGCATTATCATCTTTCCAGTCGGCATACAGGCCATCATATTCACCGCCCCACGCATTGAAGCACCAGTCAATACCACGGACTTCTCCGGTCAGAGAATTTTTGACAAAAGTCGGAGCCGTATCACGCGCCCAGGCATCATTCTGCGGAATTTCCAGAATCTTGATATTTTTTAATTTCTGACAGAGTAATTTTGCTTTTTGTATTTTTTCCGGACTGACAAGCAGATATAATTTTTCATCTTTTGTGATGGCTTTCCAGATTTCGATAAAGCTTTTCAGAGCCGGTTCGGCATGGTAAGGCCACGAACCGGGACGCTCCGGAAAAATCATGATGGTTCCGGCATGAAGTTCAAATTCCGCAGGCATGTGAAAGCCGTCTTTTTTAGGTGTAGTCATGACAAACGCTCCTTGAAATCGGCATAATCAAATTTTCTGATGACTTCATAACTTCCGTCAGTATGCAGAATGCCGATATCCGGTAGGGGCATTCCGTTGAAGGTATTATTCTTCACCATGGAATAAATCATCATATCTTCAAAGCAGAGCCGGTCATAGATATGCATCTCCCTGTCGAAACTATAATCGCCGATGATATCCCCTGCTAAACAAGTACAGGAAGATAATCTGTAAGAATATTTTTTCTCATCTTTCTGACCGGATTCAAATAACGGCGGACGGTAGGGCATTTCCAGCACATCCGGCATATGACACGCCGCGGATGCATCCAGAATCAGGGTTTTCGTCCCGTGATTTTCGACAATATCCAGAATTTCCGTCACCAGATAGCCGGCATTCAGGGCGATGGCTTCGCCTGGTTCGAGATAGACCTGTACCTGATATTTCTCTGAAAATTCTCTGATTAATTTAATTAATAAATCAATATCATAATCTTCTCTTGTGATATGATGTCCGCCCCCGAAATTCACCCATTTGCATTGATGAAGATATTCGCCGAATTTTTCCTCGACAGCTTTAAGTGTGATTTCGAGTGCATCTGCATTCTGTTCGCAGAGCGTATGGAAATGCAAGCCGTCAATATCAGGAAATTCTGTCAACTGCTCCGCGGTCACGCCTAATCGCGAACCCGGTGCACAAGGGTCATAAATTGCCGTTTCCTGCGTGGAGCATTCCGGATTGATTCTCAAACCGATGCTCTTTCCGTCCTCACGGCAGATGTGACCGAAATTTTTCAGCTGACGCAGAGAGTTAAACACAATATGATCAGCCGTATTGACAATTTCGCAGATGTCCTCATATTTATAGGCAGGTGAAAAAACATGCACTTCTCCGGGAAATTCTTCCCGTCCAAGCCGTGCTTCATAAAGACCGCTTGCAGTTGTTCCGGACAAATACTGCGAAATCAGCGGATAGACTCTGAACATCGAAAAAGCTTTCTGTGCCAGCAGAATCTTACAGCCGGATTTTTCCTGCACAGATTTCAGAATTTCCAGATTATTCAGCAATTTTTCCTCATCCAGCACATAGGCAGGCGTATGTTGTACACCTGCCATTGCTTCCAGGCATTTGCGTTCTGACATATCAGTCCACCAGCACGGGATTTTCATCCACAACCCACGGCAGACCGTACTGATTCAGCATATCCATATAAGGATCAGGATCGAATTCTTCCACGTTGAAGACTCCTGCGCCGCTCCATGTTCCGGAAGCGACAAGAGCCGTGCCGATCATGGCCGGAACGCCGGTTGTATAAGAAATCGCCTGCAATCCGGTTTCTTTGTAAGCTTCCTGATGATCGCAGATATTATAAATATAGATGCTCTTTTTCTTGCCGTCCTTGATTCCCGTGAAAATACAGCCGATGTTTGTCTTGCCGACCGTCCGTGCGCCCAGGGATGCCGGGTCAGGCAGAAGAGCTTTCAGGAATTTGATCGGCACAATTTCATGACCCTCGAATGCAACCGGCGTTGTGCCGAGCATTCCGACATTCTGCAAGCAGTTCATATGCGTGAGATAGCTCTGTCCGAACGTCATGAAAAATCTGATTCTCTTGACATTCGGGATATTTTTTGCCAGCGATTCGATTTCTTCATGATGAAGCAGATACATATCTTTCTGTCCCACACCGTCGAAATTGTATTCGCGCTTGATTTCCATGGGCTTTGTTTCCACCCAGTGACCGTCTTCCCAGTAGGAGCCGTTGGCGGAGACTTCCCGGAGATTGATTTCCGGATTGAAATTCGTTGCGAACGGATAGCCATGATCGCCGCCGTTGCAGTCAAGAATATCAATATAATGAATTTCATCGAAATAATGTTTCAGGGCATATGCCGTGAAGACGCTTGTTACGCCGGGGTCGAAGCCCGTGCCTAATAAAGCAGTCAGTCCGGCCTTCTGGAATTTTTCCTGATAGGCCCACTGCCATGAATAATCGAAATATGCCGTAAAGCCTTTTTCCTCACAGCGTTTTTCGTAGATTTTGCGCCATTCGGGGTCGTCAGTATCTTCGGCTTCATAATTGGCCGTATCGACGTAATTTGCACCGCATTCCAGACAGGCATCCATGATAGTCAGATCCTGATACGGCAGAGCGACATTCAGAACTGTATGCGGCTGGAATTCTTTCATCAGAGCCACAAGGGAATCAAAACTGTCGGCGTTGACAGTCGCAGTAGTGAGTTTCGCGCTGGTAGTCGGAGCGAGTTTGGCCGCTAAGGCCTCACATTTCGAGACAGTTCTGCTGGCAATGCAGATTTCTGTAAATAACGGATTCTGACAGCATTTGTGGATTGCGACAGTCGCCACGCCGCCGCATCCGATGACTAATAACTTCATAATACAAATTCTCCTTTATTAAAATTTCTGATGATTCTGATACACATCTTAATTGGATTTATTTCTGTGTTCTTCTTCTTCGAGCAGATCTTCAACGTATTTCGGGAGCATGAATGCGCCCATGTGCAGATTTGTGGTGTAGTACCATGTTTTTAGCTTTCTGGCTCTCCAACGCTGGGCATTCAAATCATGCAGAGGGTGATATTTCTTGGAAGCGAAGCCGAACAGCCAATAACCGGAAGGACAAGTAGGAATATGTGCCTGATATACCCGGCTGATGGGGAAACTCTTGTAAGCTTTGCGATGCATGGCACGGCAGGTTTCCTCATCCTCATCGAAGAACGGACTTCCGTGCTGATAGACCATAATGCCGTCATCATGCAGGGCTTTGTAACAGCTGCCATAGAACTCTTTTGTGAACAGCCCGGCAGTATGGCCGAGAGGGTCTGTGCTGTCGTTGATGATTAAATCATATTCATCCTGTTTGCCGCGCAGGAAACGCAGGCCATCACGGTAATAAACTTTCACGCGCGGATCGTCAAGGCCTCTTGCGTTATCCGGGAAAAATTCCCGGCAGACTTTGACAAATAATTCATCCGGTTCGACAACATCAATTTCCTCTATTTCGTTATAATAAGAGAGTTCACGGGCAACGCCGCCGTCGCCGCCGCCGATAACCAGAACTTTCCGCACATCAGGATGTACGGCCATCGGCACATGCACAATCATTTCATCATAAGTGAACTCATCTTTTTCAGAAAAAATCACACTGCCGTCGGATGTCAGGAATCTGCCGAACTCTTCGGATTCAAACACATCAATTCTCTGGAAATCGCTGACTCCGGAGAAAAGCTGTTTTTCCACTCTGATTGACATTTTGACATTATGGGTATGCATTTCAGAAAACCAGAAATCCATAAAGATCAACCTCCTTTATTTTGTCAGTTCTTGATAGAATAATTTTCTTTTCTGATGACGGATTCTGCCGTCATGCTTATGCTGATAATTTTTTCTGAGCCAGTCTTTGCGGAAAAGCTGTTCATTCCGGCGGACTCTGTCTTGCAGGAGAAAAAGCGCACCTGCCGGAGCGGCCGGACGGCCGGAACAAAACGGACAGTTCGGGTCAGAACAGGCTTTTTCCAGCCACTGGTTACAGAACAGACAGCCTTTTGCATCATAGAGATTAATCAAAAAAATCTGACTGTTTCCGCAGAACGGACAAGTCCCGGAACATGACATGATGATACCGGAATATTCCGCTTTTCTGAGATGTCTCTGAAATGCAGTTTTCTTTCTGGATTTTTTCAAAATTCATCACCTGCCGGAATCTCAATAACCGCTGAAATGATGAATGGTAATCACGCCGGGGCCGGTATGTGCGCCGATGATGGGCGTAAGCATCTGTATTTTGATATTAAGATCCGGTTTTTCTCTCAGAACCATTTCACGGAGCAGATGCGCATTTTCGGCATCATCCGAATGCGTGATGTAAACGGAAGTTCCGGCAGCAGAACCGCCGTTGCTGAAATATAAATCTTTCAGCACTTCGCAGGCGCGTTTTTTTCCGAAGCTTTTATTGATCTGGCGGAGCTGGCCGTCTTTGGAAATTTCAAGAATCGGCTTGATGCCAAGCAAAGTTCCGACGAATGATTTGCTTGCAGAAGTTTTGCCGTAACGGCGGAGATAATCCAGGTCGTTCACATAAAACCAGCTTCTGATATGGCCGGACATCTGTGCCACATCTTTGGCATTCTGTTCCAGCTGATAGCCGCGCTGTTTGTTATAGATTGCCTGTTCGATCATGATGCCCACGCCGCCGGTAGCAGACATGGAATCGATGATATAGAACGGCACATTGCCGTATTTGCTGGCCATGGCACGTTTTGCCTCTTTGGCGTGATGATTGGACGGCGACAGCACACTTGACATGGAAATATACAGAACGCCAAGGCCATGGCTGACAATGCCTTCAAATTTTTCGTTAAAATCTTCCTGTTCCAGCGAGATGGTTCCTGTCAGTTCTCCATTGCGCTGACTGTCGTAGACTTTTTTTGCGGCAGCATCGGAATCCGCACCTGTCCATTCTGTAGCCTTGCCGTCAAGGGTATACCCCATAGGGATGATTTCTACTTCTCCGGATTCGATAAATCTCTTATCAAGATCCGCACCGGCATCGATAAAGATTTTATAATTATTATTCATCATTGTGTCAACAGCTCCTTTGTGATTTTTTTTGATATTTCTTTTTTAAATTTCTTTCAGAACGTTCAGGCGTTCGAGCGTGCCGTCTTCGGGACCCTGCATGGAACAGCCCTTTTCTTTGGAATAAAGCGTATATTCAATAATTTCTTTGGTAATCATTTCACCGGGGGCAAGAATCGGAATGCCCGGGGGATAGCACATTACAAATTCTCCGCAGATTCTGCCGGCTGTTTCCCGGATGGGAATTAATTCTTTTTCAGCATAAAAGGCTTTCTGCGGCGTAGTAGCGACAATCGGAGTAATATATTCTGCGCTGTGCAGACCGGAAATATCATGACAGTATAATCTTTTAATATCTTCCAGCGCACCTACCAGACGTTCGATATCCTGAATTCTGTCGCCAATGGAAATATAAGCCAGAATATTGCCGATATCGCCGAATTCGATCTGAATATCATATTCATCCCGGAGCAGATCATAGACTTCAATTCCGGTCAGGCCGATATCGCGGGTATAGACAGATAATTTTGTCACATCGTAATCAAAAATGCTGCCGCCGTTGACGAGTTCTTTTCCGTAGGCATAGTAACCGCCGATAGAATTGATTTCATCACGGGCATACTCGGCCATTCCGGCGACTTTCTCGAAAGACTGGTGTCCGCGCAGTGCAAGATTTCTTCTGGAAATATCCAGGCTGGATAATAATAAATATGACGCGCTGGTTGTCTGGGTCAGATTAATAATCTGCTCGACATAGCGTGTATTCATAGATTTGTTTAATAATAACAGCGAACTTTGTGTTAAGCTTCCGCCGGATTTGTGCATTGAAACAGCGGCCATATCCGCGCCGGCTTCCATCGCCGAAACAGGAAGCTTTTCATGAAAATACAGGTGTGTGCCGTGGGCTTCGTCCACCAGCACCAGCATATGATGTGCATGTGCCAGTTCCACGATAGAGCGCAGATCGGAACAGATTCCGTAATACGTCGGATTATTCACAAACACGGCAGTCGCATCGGGATTGGCAAGAATTGCCTGTTCTACCTGTGAGATTTCCATGCCCAGTGCAATGCCAATATGCGAATCCACATCCGGATTGACATAAACAGGTTCGGCTCCGCACAGCACAAGCGCATTGATGACGCTTCTGTGAACATTCCGGGGAAGGATGATTTTATCTCCGGCTTTGCAGGCAGTCAGCACCATACTCTGTACGGAAGAAGTCGTACCGCCTACCATGAAATAGGCATATGCTGCGCCGAACGCATCGGCGGCGAGCTGTTCGGCTTCCATGATGACCGAAACGGGATGGCATAAATTATCCAGCGGCTTCATAGAATTGACATCGAGTGAAACGCACTGTTCCCCCAGGAGTCTAACAAGTTCCGGATTTCCGCGGCCGCGCTTGTGGCCGGGCACATCAAACGGCACAACGCGCTGTTTCCGGAAGTGTTCCAGAGCTTCATAAACAGGGGCAGATTTTTGTTTTTCTAAATTCATAGGGCAGTCTTCCAATCCTGATTTTTTTAATTGATATAGCCTTATTATAGCATATCCGGACAGCAATGTCAATAGTTATTCTATGATAAAAAACTTTGCAGAAAAGCAGCATTCAAAGCATCCCAGCCGGGCTGTGCTTTTTCCGGAAGGGCTTTGAATTTCTGCTGAATCAGATCAAAATGATGATGAATCCAGTCATCCAGTTCGGGAATCTGATCGCCTGTGCCGAGTTCGGATGTATGCAGTTTCACTTCCAGAAGCTGATCAATCAGGGGCTGGATTTCCTGTGCTTCCGGCAGCACGCGCAGATCAGAAAAGAGCATCGGTGCCGGGCAGTGATGTGCCAGAATCCAGTAACACGCCAGCAGCGGCCGGATGACATAGAAATATTTTTTCAGCCTGACCTGTTTTTTTTCGCAGTAGGCGTGATAATTATGCTTTGCATCGGCAATATAATGATATATCCCGGCACGGTCGGAAAAATAAGAAAGAATCAGCGGCCGGAGATTCTGAAAATAATCGCTTGTACGGTAGACAATCGGCGAATTCATCCACTCGAACACAGTCTGATTGGATTTATATAATAATTTCAGCATTTTCTGCAAATCCCAGCCGTTGATATCATACACATCATCCAGCTGATATTCAATCACATCCCTGCCGGGATTGAGTTTTAAATAAGCCTCTTTTTCGCGCAGATAGATAAATCTGACATCGAAATCGCTGTCCGGAGAAGCAAAGCCCCATGCACGGGAACCTGATTCGACAGCATGTAAAATTCTGACATGTTCCTGCTGTTCGATTTCAGATAATTTCTGCATAATCTGATTTTGAATCTCTGTCATGAAAACACCTCGCTTTGATGAAAAAAGTCCTGCCGCAGCAGGACTTTTCTGTACGCAGTAGAATTATTTCTTATCCGGAACGTGATAGTTTTTATTGAAATCGCTCTTGATGGCCTGCAAACGTACTCTGTCTTCTTCGCGTTTTTTGTGTGCATCGACTTCAATCTGCTGTACTTCGGCAATACCGGAAGTAATTGTTTTCCAGGCATTTTCGAGTGTTTCAATCTGAATCGACGAACCGGATGCCATTCTTGCCGTAGCCTTTGCCTGATCGACGGTATTCTGTGCATTTTTCATCAGCATTTCATTGGTTTTCTTATCCAGTTCGGACATAGCATCAGCCTGAATTTTCTGACGTTTCAGGAGCATGGCCTGTGCCAGAGCCTGCTTGAAGACAGGCAGTGTGATAATAATAGCCGATTCCATTTTTCTGTAAAGATTATAATTGCTGAATTCCATTGTTTTCAGCATGGGGATGCTTTCCATAGCGACAACTTCGGCAGTGCGCAGATCCTGCACACGCTGTTCCAGAAGAGACAGTGCCTGCTGATAGCTTGTCATCTGGAATTGCAGATCCTGATTGCCGGTAGACTGCATTACGGCCTGAGTTTCTTCAATTGCGGCCTGAATTTCTTTGCAGCCCTGCTCGCCGGCACAGATATAAGTTTCCAGGTCGTGATAAAAATTCACATTGGCCTCGAACATAGTGCTAAGTTTTTTGTTGGAAGTTTTAATTTCCTCCTGATACTGCCGCAGCTGAACATAAATTTTATCAATTTCGCCGCCCATATTATTATATTTTTTCAATATTTTTTCCAGCTGTGCCTGTGCACGGTTGAATAATTTCTGCAAGCCCTTGGGTTCTTTGAGTTCGTCAATATTGAACTGATCCATAATTTTGGAAAGAGCTTTCATCACTTCGCCTGTTTCGTTCAGCTGGGTCAGACTCATGTTATTCAGAACCGTATCAGAAGCTTTGGAAATTTCTTCTGCGGCTTCTGCGCCGAAAGAAACGATGGTTCCCATATCGGAAATATCAATCTGACTAGTCAGTTCGTCGATTTTAGCCATATCCATATTTTGAATAAGCTGTTCTTTATCGGCGACGATATCATATTGTTCCACGGGGGCGATGCTGGTTACTTCTGTTGTAACAGCCTCTGCCGGGACAACGCCGTTGATGCTTCCTGTTACGCGGCTGGGATGTGTTAAATTAATAGCCATAAAAATTTATCTCCTTTTTTTAAATAAATTGCCGAACGGGCTTGATTTGACGGGTTTCCCTGCATATTTCTGCAAATTCGGCATTTTGATATTATATAAATATTCCCCTGCCTGATGTTCTTCCAGCATAGATCTCTGATAAAATCTTTCTACGCACTGGTAGCCTGTCGGCACCAGAAAGACAATATCAAAGCCCACCAGATTCAGGAATGCCATAATAATCGCATCTTCCAGGCTGGGCATATTTTCTCCGGTCATGACATAAATCAGCTTGGGATTTTTCTTGGTAAAATCAAATTTCTGAATTTCCCGGACAAGTTCGATATTCAGGTTGAGAATAACAGAGACAATCAGATATTCCGTGCCCTGATTTTCGTAAGTACCCTGAATGATCCGCTGATCCAGCAGAAGCTGGAGCTTATCCAGAATATGTTCCTGCATTTCGCTCCGCAGAAAGCCGTAGCGGTAGTTCTGGTGCTGTTTGATTTTATCGCGCCGGAGCTGACCGTTCAGCAGAAAGTCTGTTGTGATATTCCGGAACGGATTAAGCATATTATTCTGAATATACGGTACACGCTGGATACAGAAAGGACTTTCAGACATCAGTTCTTTTGCCCAGTTCTGATAAGCAGTGACATCGCCGTCCTTGATGCCGGAAACTTTTGCAAAAATCACAGGAATTGTGACGGTATCATTCCGGACGGAAAAATTAGGCCGGACACTGACTTCTTCTCTCCAGTAAAGGGAAATTTCTTCCAGCGTGGTGCGGAGTGTGACTGCGCTCGCCTTGGAATACTGCTGATTTCTGTAAATGCCGGAATCCTGATATAACAGCGTATCGAGTTCACGTTCGGCATGATATGCCGTAGTGCCCAGCTGGATTTCTGACAAATCAGTCGGGAATTTATCCAGCTTCAGACTGCTGTCATAATGTACCGTATATAATAATTCATCTTCCAGAAAGCATTTCTGATTTGCCGGGTCAGGCAGAAGAATCAGAATATCCACAGGGAGCCTTGCCAAAAACCGGAAGAAGAAGGCTTCTTTTTCATTCCGGCATCCGCCCAGATACAGAAAACAGCTGACTTCCGGCGTATTCCAGTTTTTGAATAAAATATTCTGATATTTTTTCAGCCAGCAGACCAGATAAACGGCATGATTATTCAATCTTGACAGATTCATGCCTTCGCGCCGGGATTCTTCCAGCATCAGATCAACAAAGCTCTTGACCATCAGGCGTTCCAGTGTCAGCGAGGTGGGATATTTGAAATTCGGCAGAAAGCCGAGAATTACCTGATCAATTTTATCGGCATTTTCTCTGCGGACAGCCGCGGCTTCCTGAGGCGCAGGATCCGGCAGAGCCATATCCTGCACGATGACCGTTCTGCCGGCCTGATGCAGGGCATCATAAGTCTGATATAATAAATTTGCATAAGTCTGCATTTCTTCCACGCCGACCGCCCGGCAGAATATATTATAAAATAATCCGTTGCCGGAACCGCGCAAAGCCGGATTTTTCCGGATTTGCTCGAATATATTATCATCCGGATTCAGCCATGCATTTGTACAGTTCTTCACATCCGGGAGCGTTCCGTACAGCCGTTTCCGGCTGAGTTCCTCCTGCATTTCCTGCCGGACGGTTTTCAGACTATAATCTTCCGGAAAGGGCTTCATATCCGGAAGAACCAGATTTTCCGACAATTTGGAATCTTTATCATATTTCAGATAATTTGCATCGCCGTGATACTGCAACAGCACCACATCACAGCCGGCATGTGCCAGAACAGAGATTAATAATAATTCATGATTCGTCACATCGCCTTCGTAGAGCATTTTCGGCAGACTGTCATTTCCCAGCAGGCTGACAATGCGCTCGAATTTATAATACAGCCAGCACATGAATTTGATATAGACGTTTTTGAGCACGCTTTCGGGCTTGCCGCCTTTGCGCATATCGTCCAGCGTATGATAAATCGAAGCAGAAACGGCCTGTCTCTGATGATCATTCATACGGGGAAGCCATTTTTTCAGACTGCTTTCCAGAAAACCCGGACTCAGCTGGAAACTGCTTCCCATTTGTTCCTGATAATAAGCCAGATTCTGATTTGTCGGATTGGCAATACCGCCTTCCAGCACCACGCCGTTCTGACGGGCGGCATTGTAATAATCCCGGATGAATTTTCTGACCTGCGCATTACAGCCGTTAATCCGGTAGAAATATATCTTTTTTTCTCTGCGGCCGTTCAGGGAAAGAAAGAAATCATCCAGTGTATTGATTTTGCTGTGTTCCATTGCAGTATATTTCACTCCTCATGCGGAGAGCATGACAGAAACTCTCTCCGTAATCACTGTTATTATCATCATATCATATTTCAGACAATTTGTCAAGAAAATTTCAGCGATTATTTACAGATTCGGGGTACATATCATGATGAGTCAGGCGTTTCCAGGCGACTTTTTCCCATTTTGTACCGGGGCGGCCGTAATTGCAGTACGGATCGATGGAGATGCCGCCGCGCGGCAGAAACTTTCCCCAGACTTCAATATATTTCGGGTTCATGAGTCTGATTAAATCATTCATGATAATATTCACGCAGTCCTCGTGAAAATCGCCGTGATTGCGGAAACTGAATAAATATAATTTCAGCGATTTGCTTTCCACCATGATTTCATCCGGAATATAGGAAATATAAAGCGTTGCAAAATCCGGCTGACCGGTAATGGGGCAGAGGCTGGTAAATTCCGGACAGTTGAACTTGACGAAATAATCCCGGTCGGGGTGTTTATTCGGGAAAGTTTCGAGAACTTCGGGTTTATAATCAAATTCATAATTTGTATGCTGACTGCCCAGCAGTGAAATGCTGCCGTGTTCTTCCAGTGTGCGCATAAATAAAAAACTCCTTTCTGTATGCTGAAAACTCAGCCATATTTTATTATTTCGGCAATCCAGTGTATCGTTCCGATTGTACAAATCAACCATACTGAAAAGAAAAAAAGAAAATACAGCAGGTCTCTTGTGACGGACAGCATTCCAAGATTACTGTTCTGATATGAATCATCCAGCGTGTAAACAGTAATATCATGCGGATACTTAAACCGTAACCGTATAGCATTATATTTTATCATTCTTGTTCTGCCGCCGTGATCTTCCAGTTCCACGACTAAAGCTCCGAAACGCGCACGGGAACCGGGTTCATATTTTATGCATCTTCCTGTTTGTTTTTCTCCGTATCTCATGATATCTATATCGGCTTTCAGCATCTGTCCTATATACGGCAGGGGCAGAAAAGTAAAAGCAATGCCGATCAGGATCAGAACCAGAAAAATCAGAGCTTTTTTTAAAGAATACAGAATTGCCGTAACAATTACAAATACTGCAAGGAATGCAACTATCAAGATAATTATTTTTTTCTTCATTTTTATTCAAAAGCAGGGTCAGAAACACCATTTGCCGCAAATGCAGCCGCACGATCACGGCAGGTTCCGCAGACTCCGCAGGGATGTTCTCCGCCCTCGTAGCAGCTCCATGTCATTTCATACGGCACATGTAATTCCAGCCCGGTTCTGACGACTTCGGCCTTTGTCATCCGGACAAACGGCGCATGAATTTTCAGCTGACTGCCGCTTCCCAGATAAATTGCCTGATTCATGGCCTGATTGAATTCGTCCGAACAGTCCGGATAGGCATTTCCGGCGGCATCATCGCTGTGTGCGCCGTAATAGATGACTTCACAGCCATGAGACAGCGCGATACTCGCCGCCGATGCCAGAAACAGGCCGTTCCGGAACGGGACATAAGTCGAAACCGGTTTTCCGTCCGTTTCGGCGAGCTGTTCGGCATAGGATGTTTTCGGAATTGCAAGATCAGAATTCTGTTCCAGAAGCGAACAGTCTGAATCTGCAAAGATGACAGACAAATCCAGCGTCTGGAATTTCACATGATAATATCCGGCAATTTTTTCAGAATATTCCAGTTCTTTCTTATGCTTCTGGCCGTAGAATACAGCTAAGGCGAGGACTTCTTCCGCGCCGTACTTCTGCACGGCAAGAGCCAGACAGGTAGCACTGTCGACTCCGCCGCTGGTTAATACCAATGCTTTCATAATTATAGAATCAACTCCTGTAGATTTTGATCTGTCCGGAATTTTCCGCGGAATGTTTTTGTCACAGTCCGGGCAGAGGCATTCCGGATGCCTCTTGCCGTCATACAGCTGTGAGAGCCGGTAATCAGAACGCCCACATCAGGCGTACCGGCGGCTTCGGAAATAATTTCGGCGATATCGCTTCCGAGCCGTTCCTGCAATTGCAGACGTTTGGCGGCCATATCGCAGATTCTGGCGATTTTGCTTAATCCCAGAACCTTCCCGGCCGGAAGATAGGCTACATTCACATACATATCATACATCAGAGCCATATGATGTTCGCAATAGCTGAACACCTGAATATCGCGCATGACGACTGCCGAACTGGTATCCGGATTTTCCTGCAATGTGAATGTCTTGCCGAATTTTTCAGCAATTTCGTGATTGGTATAATTTGTTCCTTCCAGAACTTCGGCGAGCATCCGGGCGACTCTGTCGGGCGTTTCGAGCAGGCCTTCTCTGTCGGGATTTTCGCCGATGGCTTCTAACAGACCTCTGATATGAAATTTAATTTTTTCCTGATTCATCATGATTAAACACCTCCCTGTTCCGGATTCCAGATAAATTTATGCAGCTGCAATTGTACTCTGACCTGATTCAGATTTTTTTCTTTCAGGAAATCCACAATTTCGACGGGTTCTATTTTTCCGAACACGGGGCTGAAATACACAGTGGATTTATGAAGCAGATTATACGTCTGAATGATCTGATATGCTTTTTCCAGATCCTGACGGTTTCCGGCAACGAATTTGACAACATCCAGATTTTTATCCAGATACTGATAATTTTCGGTCAGCATAGCGGATTCCATTCCGCTGGACGGCAGTTTATAATCCAGCGTAAACGCCGGCCGGAACGCCTGACAGGCCAGCCTGCCAATCGCGATACTGCCGTTTGTTTCGATTTCGATTTCATGATTTTTTTTCATGAGTGCAGTAATCAGCTGATCAAGATGCTTCTGCAAAAGAGGTTCTCCGCCGGTCAGCGTGATATTTTTAATATTTGCTTTTCCGGCAAAATTGACAAGTTCTTCCAGCGACAGCCATTCCGCCGGAGAGTTGTCCTGATTCGCCCAGAGCGTATCGCAGTAGGAACAATGCAGATTGCATTTCCGGAAACGGATAAAAACAGCGAGTTCTCCGGCCTTTCTGCCCTCTCCGTTGATGCTGATGAATTTTTCGGCGACAGGATAGAAAATTTCACTCATGCCGAATACTCCGCACAGTTGTCAGGCGTTTCGTATACCGTCACGCGGCTGACAGGGAGTCCCTGCTTTTGCAGAGTTTCAAAAAAATATTCTGCAAAATTTTCAGCCGTAGGCCGGAACGGAACGGGAATCAGTCTGAAATTTTCCTCCTGCAAGGCTTCGACTGTTTTGGATTTCAGACTATTTTCTTCATAAATCAGCGCATGATCGAACTGATCTGCCAGATTACGGACAGCTTTTTTGAGATCGCCGAAATCAATCAGCATTCCTCTCTGCTGGCCTGTATTTTGTAGTGTTTCGCCGGAAATACAGACTTCCAGCTTCCAGTGATGCCCGTGCAGATTGGCACATTTTCCGTCATATCCGGCTAGAAAATGCGCCGAATCGAACGATGCAGATGTTTTTAATTGATACATAAAATCACCTCAATAAAAAAATGCAGACTGCGCCCAGCCTGCATTGAAAGAATCTTCAAAATTCAGCCTCGGTTTTGTTCAGGCAGGAGAGCGCAAACGAACTGCCGTCAGAATTTATTATAGCACAGAAATTCTGACTTGTCAAGGGTGATTACAGCATTTGATTCAGCATGGCAAGAATTTTCTGTGAAACTTCCTGTGACATTGTGATGCTGTCCTGTTCCGTGCAGAGAATCTTTTTTTGAATTCTGTCATGCAGATAGCATTCACAGAAAAATTTTTTATCTCCGCCGATGACAAATACTGTTTCGGGTGATTTATAATAAATATCGGCGTTGGAAATTCTGTACCATTCCTGCCGGAGCCGGGTCAGTGAAGTGTATTTATGAAGATACATCCATACAATCACATCGTAGACAGCAAAGGATTTTTCATCATCGTACAGATAAAAGCCGTGTACTTTAGGGGGCGACAGATTACATTCCGTAAAATGATTCAGACAGATTTTCCGGAATTTGATATTCATATTGCTGACTTCGGTCACACTATTGACCAGTTCCAGGAGCATATCTGAAAACGCGCCGTGAATCAGCGCATAATATGTCTTTTTCAGACGTTTGATTTCATGCATCAGATAATCTGTTTCATACTCGACAGATTTTGCTTTTTTATATGCCTTCATAGCTTCCTGTACCAGCATCAGAAGCTGATTTCTGGGAATGACTGCATTTTTTCTGCTTTCAGCGTAAGCAATTTTGGGCATCAGAATTTCATCCTGCCATTCAGAATAATAAAATTCAATGCATCCCCATGCCTCGCGCTGAAAAAACAAGAATCGATAGAAACATTCATCTGCATTTCCCCTGACGATTGCTGACGGAACATATTCTTCCTGCAAGAAAGCAATTTGTCTTTCCAGATTGATGCACCATCTGGAAGGCACAGCATTCCGATAATATTTTTCAATCAGCGGCAGATGCTTCAACACTTCCAGAGAAGCCGGATCAATTTCTGTATATTCAAAAAAATACTGCAAATTTTCCAGATTTTTATTTAATTTATCAAACATGCTGATTCCCCCTGATTTACAGCACAAGATTTCCTGTTTTATCGGCAATCTGGATTCTGACACTTGCGCCGGAATTGAATTCCAGAAAATCGCTTTCCATGCCGTCGCTGAAGATTACGCCGTTTTCCGGCATACGGGAATCAATCTGCATATGATTCTGAATTTTTCCGAAGACAATGCTGGTTCCTGTGGCCTTGGACGGAAACGGCTCCCGGACGGAGAAATACAAATATCTGGAATCATGCCTGAAATTTTTTGGAACAGTTAATTTTCTCTGAATGCCGTAATAGCTGTCAATGCCGGATGCGCCGGCAAGAATGCCTTTCAGCCAGCCTGTCGCGCCCAGTCCTGTGGATATAATTACGCCGCTGGATGACTGCATTTCAGTCCTGCCGTCCAGAGAAATTTCATATCTTGCCGATGCATGAGTTTTCTGTCCGATGAATAAATCATTGACAGCATACAATTTCTGGCCGTCGTTCAGAACTGCCGATGCCAGTGTCACAGATCTGACGGGTCTTTTCTCGATTTCGGGAAGCAGTTTTGTGAGATCTTCCGGCACAAACGGAAGCAGAACGCCGTCATACTGTGCCACATCCGGATTCACGCCGATCAGCTTCTGATGATCAAGATATTTCATGACATTCACAACAAGTCCGTCCCGGCCTAACGCAATGACGATATCCTGACTGCCGAAAATATAATTTGATAAATAATCTTTATCCAGAACCTGCACTCTTCCGGCTTTCCGGAGAAGGGTTTCTGTCTTCTGCAAAGCCTGCTGATAGCGGTCATGTTCGGCCTGATATTCGGCAAAATCTCCGCCGTGATGATTGATATAGAATTCTGCCTGTCCGACAGTATTATAACGGGCAACAAGCTGTTCCAGCCGGGATTTCTGCCGGATGAGAATAAATTTTCTGTCCTGCATGGATTACTCCTTCTTTCCTGCGAGGCTTTCCAGCAGATCGGGCGTGATATTAAGTGTTCCGATTTTGTCGCTGTTGACGGCGAGCTTTTCAAAAGCCTGTGCAATGATTGTTTCCGGGTTCATGTTGAGGGTTGCCAGTGCAACGAGTGTTTCCGGATTCAGCTGACTGTATGCCTGCATTACGGCATTGATGCGGTAAGCCTCGGCATCGGCATCTTTTTTGGCGTTCTGGAATTTGAGTTCGGCGAGTTCTTTTCGTTTTTGTTCCAGCCGGATTTCTGCATCCAGCCGGATTTCTTCCAGCTGATTTTCTTTTTCCAGCAGCATTTGTCTGGTCTGGATTTCAGTTTCTTTGATTGTTTTTTTCTTTTCCTCTACTTTGATTTCAGTATTGAGTTCATTTTCTTTGACACGGCGTTCCTGTTCAATCGAAGCGTTGCGGCGTTCGTAGAGAGCATCATCGGACTGTTTGAGAATTTCCTCACGGGTTTTGGCCTCCAGAGCGCGGGCAGTTTCAGAATTGGCTGCAATTTTCAGAATCGAAAAGCCTGTGACGGCGATTCCCAGATTTTTAAGCTCCGGACTTTTCTGCATTTCGGCGAACACATCAGCAGCGGTTTCCAGGCTGGACTGAATGGCCTGTGTCATTCCGATTGCGCTGATGCGGCTCTTGACAAAACCTTCTGCAATATTAATCATGCGTTTATTGAGTTTCGGCATGGGGTCATTGAAATACTGTTTTGTTTTGAGATTGACAGTAAAATTCATTGCTTCTGCAATCCGCTGATAATCTGTAATTCTGTAAGTCAGCTGACCCTGTACGCTGACTTTCTGAAAATCTAGAGTTACTTCTTCAAAGATAAAATCCACATCCTGTCCGGCGGCAGGAACGGCGCAGACAGAAGTATTGCTTTCCAGAAAGAAGAACGAAAGACCTGTTCCCTGGCTGACCAGTTTTCCTTTCCGATAGCGGAAAATATATTCACTCGGCTGGAATTTGATATACATACAAAAGCATCTCCTTTTGATATTATCTATCTGTTATTTACATTTTGATTATAACACAAAATTTCAGTTTTGTCAATAGATTTCTGAAATTTTTATCAAAAAATTTTCATAAATTATCACAGCAGAAAGGAGCAGATTCATCATGTATTATCTTTATCTGAGAAAATCCCGTTCTGACGGCCTTCACGAAACAATCCCGGAAATTCTTGCCCGGCACGAACGCATTTTGCAGGATTATGCCATCCGGCATTTTGGCGCACCGGTTCCGGAAGAGGCAGTTCTGCGGGAAATCGTTTCCGGAGAGACTATCCAGAACAGGCCGGTTATGCAGAAACTGCTTGTTCTGATTCAGAATCCGGATTGTGAAGCAGTACTGGTAACAGACCCCCAGCGGCTTTCACGCGGCGATCTGCACGACTGCGGAACTGTTACACGGGCGTTTCAGTACAGCCGGACAAAAATCATCACGCCTGCCCATACGTATGATTTAGAACAGAAATTCGACAGAAAATTTTTTGAATCCGAACTTCTGCACGGCAATGATTATCTGGAATATACAAAAGAAATTCTGCTCCGCGGACGGCTGGCCTCTGTCCGTGAGGGAAATTATATCGGCTCGTCTGCGCCGTTCGGCTATGACAGGATTCAGTCGGGCGGCGGCTGGACACTGGCCGAAAATCAGGAATCTGATGCGGTAAGGCTGATTTTCCGGGCTTATCTGCATGAACAGAAAAATCCTGCCGAAATCTGCCGGGAACTCGACAGACTGCATATTGCTCCCCGGAAGAATGCCGGCTGGTCGGCGGCAAGTATCCGGAGCATTCTGAAAAATCCGGTTTATGCCGGAAAAATCCGCTGGAACTGCCGGAAAACCGTCCGGCAGTATCAGGACGGCCAAATCCGGATTTCCCGGCCGATTGCCCCGGCAGAAGAACAGATTCTTTTGCCGGGCAGGCATCCGGCATTGATTTCTGAACAGGAATTTCAGGAAGTGCAGAATTTATTAAAATCCCGTCAGCATCCCCGCAGGAAAAAAAATCATCTTCTGGCGAATCCTTTTGCAGGCATCTGCCACTGCACCTGCGGCGCGGCGATGCTGCTCCAGAAAAGCCGGAATGCCTCTCCCCGGCTGGTCTGCCGGAATCAGACAAAATGTCATCAGAAATCAATCTGCTATCCGGAATTTGAGAATAAAATTCTGACTGCGCTCCGCGAACAGTTTCCGAATTTTTCCTGTTCCGGAAAAGACTTTCCGGAACTGTCCGGCCGTCTGAAACGGCAGCAGATGACAGAACTCCAAAACCAGCAGGAAAAATTATACGAACTGCTTGAAAAAGGCATTTATTCTGAACAGATTTTCCTCACCAGACAGAATCTGCTTACCCAGAAATTACAGGCTCTGGAATCAATTCCGGAACCAGAGCCGCATTTCCGGAACTTAAATTTTCATGCGCTTCTGAAACAGCTGGAAAATCCGGATATTCCGGCAGAACAGAAAAACCAGTTTCTCCGGGCACTGATTCAGGATATTATCTACAGTCAGGAGAAAATTATAATTTTGCTGCGGATTTCATCAGGCATGTGCAGATGAACTGGCACATCTGGAAATGGTCAGCGCGATAGTCTACCAGCTGACCCGGAACATGAAGCCGGAAGAGCTGCACAAATACGGCTTTGACAGTTATTTTGTCGACCATACTGCCGGCATCTACCCGGCCAATGCCAGCGGCATTCCGTTTACAGCGGCTTATTTTCAGTCGAAAGGCGATGCCTTCGCCGACCTGACAGAAGATATGGCCGCCGAACAGAAAGCCCGTGCAACGTATGATAATATTCTCCGGCTGGTGGATGACCCGGATGTCATCGATCCGATTCGTTATCTGCGTCAGCGTGAGATTGTGCATTTCCAGCGTTTCGGCGAAGCCATGCGCATGGTGCAGGACCGGCTGGATGCCCGGAATTTCTATGCCTGCAATCCGTCTTTTGACAAAAAATGCGGCGATTCCTGCCCGGACAGATGCTCTCACAAATAAGCAAAACAATGCACAGTCTTCTCCGGGAGACTGTGCATGATTCTGTCAGATTTATTTTTTAGTATACAGTCTGGCCGGGCGATGGCCTGCGCCTTCTGTAAAAAGATCTGTTTCGGCAACATAATAAGAAATCTTACGGCGGAAATTGGCCGAAAGCACGGGTTCTTCCGTCACTGCTTCCTGTACTTTCTGAAGCTCGGTAAGCGTGAACTGTTCCGGCAGAAAATCGAAAATCAGCCGGAAATCCTTTACTTCACTGCGCAGATAATCCAGTGCCGAGGCGATAATTTTTGCATGATCAAACGCAAGGCCGTTATTTTCGATTATTTCAAACTCCGGCATAGCAAACGCATTTGTTATTTTCTTTACTTCGGCAGAAAGCAGAATTTCCTCACTGCGGAGTGTCAGAACAGTTTTTCCCTGAATATTTTGAAATTCCAGATCGAACCACTTGGCACAGGCGGCATCATCCGCGCCCTGAATTTCCATACTGGCAAGTTTTTCCTCACTCAGAACGGAGAGAAATGCATTAGAGATAATCCAGCCTCTGGGGTCACGGCCGGGCTGGCTGAAAATGCCGATATGGCGGAGCAGTCTGACCTCTGCATTTGTTTCTTCTTTGAGTTCGCGGCCGGCGCACAGTTCGACCGTTTCGCTGGGGCGGAGGAATCCGCCGGGCAGAGCCCAGCAGTCCTTGAACGGCGGCATACCGCGCCGGATTAACAGAATGCAGAGCTTTTTGCCGGGTTCACGGCGATAGCCGGGGATAATTTCCTGGTGCAGGCCGAATACGGCAATATCTGTTGTAACAGACGGGCGGGGGTAATCTTCCAGACGATAATGCTGCAAAAAATTTTTTTCTTCCTGATTCATGGGAACAACTCCTTTGATATTATTACTATGATTATATCATAATATATATTATTTGTCAAGAGCTGTATGCAAAATAAATTTTCTGTTTAAGAAAAATATTTCTGATATAAATCAGAATTTAATAGCTTGACAAATTTGACAAAAATTATGTAAGGTCTATATAATTGGCATATAGAGGATGCTCACATAAAATTTGTCATTTTTGTCAAATTTCAATTTATCTTAACAGCATGATTTCTGAAAGCCCGGCATCATTTTACAGCAGAACAGGGACTGTTTGCACAGCCCCTGCTCCGGAAATTTTTATTATTCGATTTCGTCATGATGTGCCTGCAAGGACTTCACGCCGAAATGCTGATTTTCCTTGATAGCACGGATGCCTTCCACGCTGGCCTTTGCGGCAGCCATCGTCGTGATGTACGGAATTCTGTGCTTGATGGCGGCTTTGCGGATATAGCTGTCATCATGACGGCTTTCCTTGCCGACCGGCGTGTTGATAATCAGCTGAATTTCGCCGTTTGTAATGCCGTCGCCGATGTTCGGGCGGCCGCCTTCGTACATCTTGTAGATGCGCTCGCAGGGAATGTCTCTTTCTTTGAGATATTTATAGCACTTGTGTGTGGCAATGACTCTGAATCCCAGTTCGTTGAAAGATTTTGCAATTTCAGGGAGTTCGGGCTTGTCTCTGTCGCAGACACTCAACAGAACTGTACCCTCAGAAGGCAGTCTTGTCTGAGTGGCTTCTTCTGCCTTGTAATAGGCTTCGCCGAATGATTCCGAAATGCCGAGCACTTCACCTGTAGAGCGCATTTCCGGCCCCAGAAGCGGATCGACTTCCGGGAACATGTTGAACGGGAAGACGGCTTCCTTCACGCCGTAATGCTTGATTACATGATCTTTCAGTTCCGGTACGGGAGAGGGCTTTCCTGTCAGTTCGGCCGTGATAATCTGTGTTGCAATCTGCACCATATTGATGCTGCAAACTTTGGAGACTAACGGCACAGTTCTGGAGGCTCTGGGATTCGCTTCCAGTACATAGACCGTATCGTCCTCGATAGCATACTGCATATTCATCAGACCGCACACGCCCATTTCGACAGCGATTTTTTTCGTATAATCCTTGATCGTAGCAATCTGTTTTTCCGTCAGATTCTTGGACGGCAGAATGCAGGCAGAGTCGCCGGAATGTACGCCGGCAAGCTCGATATGCTCCATCACGGCAGGAACAAAGCAGTGTGTACCGTCGGAGATGGCATCGGCTTCGCATTCAGTCGCATGGTTGAGGAATCTGTCAATCAGGATGGGTCTGTCAGGTGTGACACCGACAGCGGCGGACATATAGACTTTCATCATATCGTCATCATGAACGATTTCCATGCCGCGGCCGCCGAGTACATAAGAAGGACGCACCATGACAGGATAGCCTATCTGATTGGCAATTGCAAGGGCATCTTCGACAGTAACAGCCATACCGGATTCCGGCATGGGAATGCCGAGTTTTTCCATCATGGCACGGAAATGATCGCGGTCTTCGGCAAGGTCGATTGTTTCCGGAGAAGTGCCCAGAATCTTCACGCCGTATTTTTTCAGATCGTTGGCAAGATTCAACGGTGTCTGACCGCCGAACTGTGCAATTACGCCGACGGGCTTTTCTTTCTCGTGAATGCTGAGAACGTCTTCGAGTGTCAGCGGTTCAAAATAGAGCTTGTCGGAAGTATCATAGTCAGTCGAAACTGTTTCCGGATTGCAGTTGACAATAATCGATTCAAAGCCGAGCTTTTTGAGTGCCAGTGCGGCATGAACACAGCAGTAGTCGAATTCAATACCCTGACCGATTCTGTTGGGGCCGCCGCCGAGAATCATGATTTTCGGCTTTTCGGTATTGCACGGACTCTGATCTTCTTTCAGATGATAAGTTGAATAATAATAGGCCGCATTCTGGGTGCCGCTGACATGAACGCCTTCCCATGCCTGACAGATGCCGAACTGTTTTCTTGCATTGCGGATTTCTTCTTCGGAAACTTCCAGCAGCATACTTAAATATCTGTCGCTGAAACCGTCAAGCTTGGCCTGTTTGAGAATCGGCATTTCCGGCACAGCACCTTTGAGTTTCAGCAGCTGTTCTTCTTCCTGAACAAGTTCCAGCATCTGGTTCAGGAAATAATGCTTGATTTTGGTCAGTTCATAAATTTCTTCGACAGATGCGCCTTTTCTGAGAGCTTCATAGATAATGAACTGCCGTTCGCTTGTGGGAACATTCAGCATAGAGAGCAGTTCTTCTTTGGATTTTTCATGAAAATTTTTGGCAAAGCCCAGACCATAGCGGCCGGTTTCGAGACTTCTGATTGCTTTCTGGAAGGCTTCTTTGTAAGTTTTGCCGATACTCATTACTTCGCCGACAGCCTTCATCTGTGTGCCGAGCTTGTCTTCTGCGCCTTTGAATTTTTCAAAAGCCCATCTTGCAAACTTGATCACAACATAGTCGCCATCCGGAACGTATTTGTCCAGAGTGCCGTATTTGCCGCAGGGGATTTCTTTCAGGGTCAGACCGCAGGCCAGCATTGCCGATACAAGAGCAATCGGGAAGCCTGTTGCCTTCGATGCCAGTGCAGAAGAACGGGATGTTCTGGGATTGATTTCAATCACGACAATTCTGCCGGTCACGGGGTCATGGGCAAACTGACAGTTGCAGCCGCCGATTACCTGAATGGCTTCTACAATCTTGTAAGAATATTCCTGTAATTTTTTCTGAACCTCTTCGGAAATCGTCAGCATCGGTGCCGAACAGAACGAATCGCCTGTATGTACGCCGATGGGGTCGATATTTTCAATAAAGCAAACTGTGATGATATTATTTTCCGCATCGCGGACAACTTCCAGTTCCAGTTCTTCCCAGCCGCTGATGCATTCTTCCACCAGCACCTGATGCACCAGAGAAGCCTGCAATCCTCTTGCGCAGACTGTTCTGAGTTCTTCGACATTATACACCATGCCGCCGCCTGCACCGCCCATGGTGTAGGCCGGACGGAGTACAACCGGATAATGCAGTTCTTCGGCAATTTTTACAGCTTCTTCGACAGAATAGGCCTCATGGCTGCGGGGCATTTCAATGCCGAGCTGATTCATTGTATTTTTAAATTCGATTCTGTCTTCGCCGCGTTCGATGGCATCTACCTGCACGCCGATGACCTGAACATGATTTTTTTCCAGAACGCCTTCTTTGGCCAGTTCGGAACAGAGGTTCAGTCCGGACTGACCGCCCAGATTCGGCAGCAGGGCATCCGGTTTTTCTTTTTCGATAATCTGCGTGAGTCTGTGCAGATTCAGCGGTTCAATATAAGTAATATCCGCAACGTCGGGGTCTGTCATGATAGTTGCCGGATTGGAGTTGACGAGAACAATTTCATATCCCAGTTTTTTCAGAGCCTTACAGGCTTGTGTGCCGGAATAGTCGAACTCGCAGGCCTGACCGATGATAATAGGGCCAGAGCCGATAATCATAATCTTGTGGATATCCTGTTTCTTTGGCATGTGTAACTCTCCTGACCGTGCATACGCACAAAAAAATTTTTGGCATTTAAATATATTTATGCTTATTATTATCATAGCACAAAATGATGAAAAATGCAAGAGAAAATTTTAAATATTTGTCTTTTTTTCTGGAATGGCGAAATCCTGCGGTTTGTGACAAATTCACAAAAAGCTATTGACAAACTATAAAAAATATGTTATAATAGATTGCAGTGAAAAAATTCTGTTTATCAGGAGGATGATGTTTATTATGGCTAACAGAATTGTATTGAATGAAATTTCCTATCACGGCGCAGGTGCTGTTGCCGAAATTGCAAACGAAGTCAAAAGCAGAGGTTTCCGGAAGGCGTTTCTTTGCTCCGACCCGGATTTGCTGAAATTCGGCGTTACTTCCAAAGTGACTAAAATTCTGGAAGAAAATGATCTTGCTTATGAGATTTATTCTGAAATCAAGCCCAATCCGACGGTTGAAAATGTTCAGAACGGCGTAGCGGCTTATAAGGCATCCGGTTCGGATTATATTATTGCCGTCGGCGGCGGTTCTTCAATGGATACTGCCAAGGCAATCGGCATTATTGTCAAGAATCCGGAATTTTCTGATGTCCTTAGTCTGGAAGGTGTCGCGCCGACTAAAAATCCGAGCGTGCCGATTCTCGCCGTGCCTACCACTGCCGGAACTGCCGCAGAGGTGACAATCAATTATGTCATCACGGATGAGGAGAAAAACAGAAAGATGGTCTGCGTGGATACACATGATATTCCTGCTGTGGCGTTTATAGATCCCGATATGATGAGCACAATGCCGAAAAGTCTGACTGCCGCTACCGGCATGGATGCGCTGACACATGCCATCGAGGGCTTTATCACAAAAGCCGCCTGGGAAATGACGGATATGTTCCATCTCAAGGCAATTGAAATTATTTCGCAGTCCCTGAGAAAAGCAGTTGTCAACGACCCCGAAGGCCGCGAAGGCATGGCATTAGGACAGTATATCGCAGGCATGGGCTTCTCGAACGTGGGACTCGGCATTGTGCATTCTATGGCACATCCGCTGGGTGCGCTGTACGATACGCCGCACGGCATTGCAAATGCCATTATCCTGCCGACTGTCATGGAATACAATGCTCCTGCAACAGGCGATAAATTCAGATATATCGCCGCTGCCATGGGCGTTCCCGGAACAGAATCCATGACGGAAGAAGAATACCGCAAAGCTGCTGTGGATGCCGTCCGCAAGCTGGCCGAAGATGTCGGCATTCCGAAAGACCTGAAAGAAATTGTCAAGCCGGAAGATGTACAGTTCCTGGCCGAATCTGCCTATGCTGATGCCTGCCGTCCGGGCAATCCGAGAGAAACTTCTGTAGAAGAAATTGCAGAATTATATCGTTCCTTATTATAATAATAATAAATATAACAGCACGCCGCCGGAGTTTCCGTACTCCGGCGGCACTGTTATTCTTGTCTGGTGATGATATCCGAATAGACTGTCTTTGCCGAAATGCCCTTTAGTCTGCCGATTCTTCCGGACAGCGCATTAATCAGATTCTGCGGCGCATCAATGGCAACGCTGATAATATGAATCTTCTTCTGCCGGTAAGGAATCCCCATCCGGCCGATGATATATTCTCTGTACTCGTGCAGAATATCATTCAGTCTGCCGACCTGTTCAGGGTCAGAAATAATAATCCCGATGATTGCAACTCTTGTTTCCATGCCGAAAAACTCCTTTCAGGATTTATTATAGCATAATATATTACAAAAGTCAAGAATTCCTGTTGAATTATGTTCTGAATGCCGAATTATAGAAAAAATCTTGACATATGATTCAGAATATGCTATAACTAAAAATGTAAATAAAATTTACTTTTTTAAAAACAAATTAAAATTCTCAGGGAAGTATTGACAAATCAGATTTTATATGCTATACTGTTATCTGTACTAATTCAGATAATACACTCTGCATTTTATAAAAAACTCTTGACAAGTGTGCTTATCTGTGCTATAATGTACTTATCAGGCAAGTACACTGAAAATCAATCATCATCCTGAAAGGAGCTTCTTTCTTATGGAACAGGCAAGAAAAAAGAAAAAGAAAAAAGGCATTATTGCCGCCGTCGTCATTGTCCTTCTGCTGGGCGGCAGTGCAGTCGGCATTACTTCCTGCATGAAAAGTATGACCGATGCAATGAATTCCCTCTCGGCCGGCGCACTGGAAACTGCAAAAGCCGAAAAACGGGATATTTCCAATTCTATCAGCGTTTCCGGCAATGTGGAAAGCGAAAGCATTGTCAAAGTCACCAGCAAACTGACCGCCAAAATCCAGACATTGAACGTCGAAGTCGGCAGTCATGTCAACGCCGGAGATGTGCTCTGTGTATTCGACAGCACCGACTTGCAGCAGCAGTATGATACGCTGGTCAAAAATCAGATCAATTCGCAGAATCAGTCCGACAGTCAGCATAAAATCAACCTGCGCAATCTGGAAACAGCCAGACAGGATAAGCAAATCAATCTCCAGCAGGCACAGCGTGCCATTGATGATGCCATTCAGGCACAGTCCGATGCTTACGCCAAAGAAAACAAGCTGGTGGATGAGTATAACGAACAGGTCGCCAAACGCGACGATGCCAAAAACAGAATGAATAACAAAGAAGACCCGGAAGCGTATCAGGAAGCTGTGCAGGATTATCAGACTGCTGAGGCTATGGTGCAGTCCAAAGAAGCTGCTCTGGAAGCAATCCGCGATCAGCTGAGTTCTTATGATAAATCTGTCCAGTCCGCGCAGGATGCCTATGCGGCTGCCGAACGCGCCGCAGATGCCGCAATCCAGAGCTATCAGGATATTCTGGATGCCGAACAGTACCAGCAGAACAGCGACACACAAAGCCAGATTGACAAACTGGCCGAATCTATTGCAGAATGCACCGTCACTGCTCCCAAAAGCGGCATTATTACTTCCCTGAACGTGTCCGAAGGCAGCATTCCTACTGCGGATGCTCTGATGACAATCGAAGATTCCAGCGCACTGAAAATTACAGTCCAGATTAACGAAGCCGATATTTTAAGCATCCACGAAGGCCAGCCGGCAATTGTCAAAACCAATGCCACGGGCGATCAGGAATTTGAAGCTACTGTTTCCAGAGTTGTCAATATCTACAATGCAGGCTCCCAGAATGCCTTGACAGGCAGTTCCACAGGCGGCGGCTATTCTGCCGAAATCACAGTCAAAGACAGCAGCGGTCTGCTGATCGGCATGAACGCCAAAGTAAAAATTATTCTGGATGAGAAAAAAGATGTGCTTGCTGTGCCTTATGAATCTATTATCACCGATGAGGATGATTCCAAACATGTGCTTTCTGTCGTCCGGAATGCCGACGGCACGGCTACTGCCAAAGCCCTTAAAGTAGAAACCGGCATGGAAAGTTCCTATTATACAGAAATTACATCCGGCGAACTTACCGAAGGCACCGAAATCCTGATCACTCCCGGCAGTTTCCAGGACGGCGATTCCCTTCCGCTGTTCGATACCGCCGCTTTACAGGGGGCGAAAGCCAATGAATAAAACCGTCATCGAAATGCGAAATATCATCAAGCGATACTATATCGGCCAGCCCAATGAATTGCAGATTCTCAACGGCATTTCGCTGGATATTCACGAGCATGAATTTGTTTCCATCGTAGGACAGTCCGGCTCCGGCAAAAGTACGCTGATGAACATGATCGGCGCACTCGACCGCCCTACCGAAGGCACTTATCTGCTCAACGGCGTGGATATCAGTACACTGGATGATTATGATCTGAGTCAGATACGAAATCAGGAAATCGGCTTTGTTTTCCAGACGTTTAATCTGATTTCCCGGACGAATGCGCTTAAAAACGTCGAAATGCCTATGATGTATGCCGGCATTCCCCGGAAACAGCGTTTGCTTCGCGCTATGGAACTGCTGAAAATTGTCGGTATGGAAGACCGCGCCGATCATCAGCCGAATGAACTTTCCGGCGGTCAGAAACAGCGTGTCGCCATTGCCAGAGCGATGGCAAACAAGCCTTCCATTCTGCTTGCCGACGAGCCGACCGGCGCACTGGACTCCAAAACAGGCCGCATGATTATGGATTTGTTTCATAAACTTCATGACGAAGAAGGCACAACAATCGTATTAATCACGCACAGCAACGAACTCGCCGCCGAAACTGAAAGAATTATCACCATCAGCGACGGCAGTGTGATTTCTGACACGGGGGTGAAACAGGCATGAATTTTATTGAAAATCTCCGGCTTGCGCTGACTTCCATCGCCGCAAACAAGATGCGTTCGATTTTGACGATGCTCGGTATTATCATCGGTATCAGCGCAGTTATCATGATTACCACAATCGGCAACTCAATTCAGAAAACTTTGATGAAAACATTCAATTCCATCGGCAATATGAATTATTTCGATATCTATGCCAATGTCACCTACGGCGCACATGACGAAAACGGCGAGGAAATTTCTGTCAACTTCAAGGATGAAGATCTGATTTCCCGCAGTATGCTTGACAAGCTGGTGGAAACCTATCCGGAATATTTTTATCTGAACATGACGGACAGCTTCGGCGGATTCGAGCTGAAAAACTGGAAAAACCAGACTTTCAAGGCAAGCATCATCGGCCGTATGAACGTCGAGGGCGATAATGACATCAAATTCACCCGCGGCAGAAAAATCAACAAATCGGACAATGACCTGCATAAACAGGTGCTGAACGTTTCCACGCTGTTTGTACAGCAGTATCTTCCGCCGAATGCCGACCCCATCGGGCAGACAGTCTCGACAGATATGGGCGATTTTGTCATTGTCGGCGTATTTGAACTGCCTGCTATCTATAACAAGCAGATTTATCAGCCCGGCCAGAAAGATATTGAAAAAGTCACGCCGGTCTACATCCCTTACGATACAGGCATGAAACTGACATATCAGGAAAACCGCTATAATTATTACGCCGATGTTTATTACTATCCTGAATATGATGTGGATATGCTTCAGGGCATTCTGGAAGAATTTTTCAAGGAAGAATACAAAGAAAAGCCCTATATGAACATTTTTGTCGAAAGTATGCAGTCACAGCTTGGCATGATTAATACAGTCGTGAACGTCATCACAATTGCAATTTCGGTCATTGCGGCCATTTCGCTGATTGTCGGCGGCGTGGGTGTCATGAATATCATGTTAGTTAGCATTACGGAACGAACAAAAGAAATCGGTGTCCGGAAGGCACTGGGCGCACAGAATTCGGCCATCCGGATGCAGTTTGTCGTAGAAGCGATTCTGCTTTGTCTGATTGGCGGTATAATCGGAATTATTCTGGGAATTCTCGGCGGTATGGCAATCGGCTTTATTGCGAAGCTGCTGGTATCGCAGTTTTATGCTGAATATGCAGAATTATTCTCTATTACAATTCAGCCGTCAGTTCCGGCCATTCTGATTTCCGTGGGCTTCTCGGTTCTGACGGGAGTATTCTTCGGATACTATCCGGCGAATAAAGCCGCGAAGATGAACCCCATCGATGCACTTCGCTATGATTAAAAAAATAAACGCAGAGGAACAAAAACCTCTGCGTTTTGTTTTTTATGCTACAGCATAGCCTTTCTGTTTAATGACTTCTACAATGCTGTCAACCTGTTTATGGCATTCTTCCTCGGTCTGTGCTTCTGCCATGACACGGATTACAGGTTCTGTACCGGATTCGCGGACGAGAATTCTGCCTGTCGAACCGAGTGCTTCTTCGGCAGCCCTGACAGCGTTCTGCACATCGGGGTCATTCTGTGCTTCGGCCTTGTCGCTGACACGGACGTTTACGAGCACCTGCGGATAAATTTTCAGCGGCGCGGCAAGTTCACTCATTTTGCATTTTTTTGCGAGCATGACTTCCATCATCTTGAGACTGGTCAGAAGTCCGTCGCCGGTTGTCGCATATTTTGAGAAAATAATATGCCCGGAATCCTCTCCGCCCAGACGGCAACCGTTTTTGGCCATATATTCATAGACATACTTGTCGCCGACTGCGGTTTTCGCATAGCCGATGCCGATTTCATCCAGAGCTTTATATAACCCGAAATTGGACATCACTGTTGTTACGATAGTATTTGTTTCCAGTTTTTCGCGTTCTTTCATATATCTGCCGTAGATATACAGAATATGATCTCCTGTCAGAACATTGCCGTTTTCATCGACACAAAGGCATCTGTCTGCATCGCCGTCATAAGCAAAGCCGACATCCAGATGATTTTCTTTCACGAACTTCTGCAAGCCCTCAATATGAGTAGAACCGGCATTTTTATTGATATTCAGGCCGTCGGGGCTTGCATTCAGCAGATAAGTTGTAGCTCCGAGAGCATCGAACAGGGTTTTTGCCAGGTTCCAGGCGGCACCGTTGGCGCAGTCCAGGCCGACTCTGATTCCCTTGAACGAATACATCCCCAGCGAGATCAGATAGCCTAAATATCTGTTTCTGCCGGAAACATAATCGACAGTACAGCCGATCTGATCGCCCTGGGCAAACGGGAGTTCTTTCCAGTCCTGCCCGAACAGGTTCAGCTTGCCGTCGAGATAATCTTCTACCAGCAGAATAGTATCTTCGTCCATTTTTTCGCCGTTTCCGTTGATTAATTTAATACCGTTATCGTAATACGGGTTATGGCTTGCAGAAATCATAATACCGCAGTCGAGGCCGTCAGTTCTTGCAACATAGGCCACGGAGGGCGTTGTGGTGACATGCAGCAGATAGGCATCTGCTCCGGATGCGGTCAGGCCGCCCACCAGTGAATATTCAAACATATAGCTGGAGCGTCTGGTATCTTTGCCGATGACAATTTTTGCCGGGGTGCTGTCGCCTTTCTGTCTTTTGAGTTCGCCGTAATACCAGCCCAGAAAACGGCCGATCTGATAGGCATGGTCTGCTGTCAGATTTTTGTTTGCTTCGCCGCGGAAGCCGTCTGTACCGAAATATTTACCCATAATTGATACTATACTCCTTAAATAGAAAATAATAATAAATACTTAAAACATGCCTTTTACTTTCGGGTCTGCCAGCCAGCCGGGATATTCATTCAGAAGATCCTGATACTGAATCTGCAATGCCTTGGAAACAGAAAAGAAATCTGCATTATCCACATATCTGTCCTTCATATCATCCAGTTTCTGAAGATAGCTGAACGATGCATTTCCTACGCCGACAAACTGCCAGAAGATCGGATATTCTGCCGCTTTTTTAATAACGGCATCTGTCTGTTTATGGTCGGCGTTGTCGCCGTCTGTAATAAAGACAATATAATTCGGAATTTTCTTAGGTTCTTCCTGAATATATCTTTTGAAAACATCCTGCATAACAGGTGCATAATTGGTACCGCCCATTTTATATTTTGGCAGAATTTCGTTTTCTACATAACCGTAAAAATTATTCAGATTGATATCCGGAAGCCTGTAAAACCCGTTTTCAAAAATCCATACTTCCATGGTGCCGTTGTCATCGAATTCCATAGCAATCGGCAGAATTTTTTCAATTACGCCCTGCACCGTGCCGTTGCGGTACAGCGAGCTCATAGAGCCGGAATAATCCAGCACCAGACCCACACGGGAAGTCAGCCCGTTCAGGGGCGATTTTGTCAGGCAGACTTTATGCACTTCTTCTTTGGCAAGATTAATCTTATGAACGCTTTCTTCTTTTGAAAGATTCAGTTTCGGCTTTGCTTCAGAAGCATCATTCTGACCGCTGCCGAAGAGATTTCCAAATAAACCCATAAATTTGATCTCCTTAAAAAAATTAACAAAAATAAATTTTGCAGTTTTATTATATCATAGTTTTCCGGAAAAGTCAATCTGTTTTCTGATTTTCCGGATTTTTTTGCTCCAGAGCCGCTTTGCTCTTGATATGCTTGCCGACAATCTCCGATACGTCAGATACGGTCATGAATGCCGAATAGTCATCTTTTTCGATAATTTTCCGCATGGTAGAGAGTTCAATTCTGGTAATCACGCAGTACAGGACAATCTTTTCGCCGGAAATCAGGCCGCTGCCCTCGATGAGTGTGACTGTCCGGCCGAGCGTTCTGTAAATATCCTCAGCAATGGCCTCGCCGTTGTTGGTGATAATCATAACCGCCTTGCCTTCCTGCATTCCTGTGTTGATAAAATCCTCTACTTTCGAGACGATAATATATGTCAGCATACTATATAATGCTCTGTCGAACTCGAAAATAAACCCGGCAGTCAGATAAATTAAAATATTAAAAAATAAAATAATCTGTCCGACGGAAAAATGAAATTTCTTGCTGATTAAAATTGCAACAGCTTCTGTACCGTCCAGACAGCCGCCGTTCAGCAGAACCAGCCCCACGCCGAACCCTAACAGCAGTCCGCCGAACACAGTTGCTAACAGCTTATCTTCCGTGATGACAATCTGATGAAATGTTTCTGTCCCGAACAGTTCCAATGCAACTGAAAATACTGCCATTGCCGTAATTGTCCTGATAAAGAACGATTTTTCCAGTTTTCTGCCGCCAATCCAGACAAGCGGAAGATTCAGGCAGATTGTCAGAATACCAAGCGGCAGCTTTGTCAGAGTGCTGATAATCATCGCGATACCCACCATGCCGCCGTCCATAATCTGTGACGGAACAAGAATTTTCTCCAGTGCGAATGCCGCAATGATACTGCCGAGAATCAGCAGGCCATAATTCAGAATTATATTTTTCTTCTGCATGAACAATCTCCTTTCTGATGCTTATCATTATTTTATTTTCTGCCGGCTGAAATCAGAATCAATTTTATCAATAATACAAAAGCCGGAACTTGTCCGGCTTTTGATAATAATTAAAAATAATCTTAAAGCTTGATTTCATGAATCCAGCCTTCGGGAGCTTCCAGTCTGCCCATCTGGATTCCGGTCAGCGTATCATAAAGCTTCTGAATCGTTGCGCCCATCTTTTCCATACCGGACGGGAATTCGATGACTTCATCATGATTGACAATCTTGCCAACCGGAGAGATGACAGCCGCTGTACCGCACAGGCCGCATTCTGCAAAATCTTTTACTTCGCTGAACAGCACTTCGCGTGTTTCGACTTTCAGTCCCAGTACATGCTCTGCTACATAAACCAGCGAACGTCTTGTGATAGACGGCAGAATGCTGTTGCTCTTAGGTGTGACAACCGTGCCGTCTTTCGTCACGAACAGGAAGTTTGCGCCGCCTGTTTCTTCTACTTTGGTATGTGTAGCCGGATCGAGGAACATATTTTCGTCATATCCCTGACGGTGGGCATCCATCAGCGTATGCAGACTCATTGCATAATTCAGGCCGGCTTTGATATTGCCTGTGCCGTGAGGCGCGGCTCTGTCCAGATCGCTGACTCTGATAGTAATCGGCTTTGCGCCGCCCTTGAAATAGGGGCCTACCGGCGTACAGAACAGCCGGAACTGATATTCCGTTGCAGGCTTTACGCCGATAACGGAATTAATGCCGAACATGTACGGACGCAGGTACAGTGTTGCGCCGCTTCCGTAAGGCGGAACCCATGCCGCATTGGCCTTGACAACCTGTTCTACAGCATCGATGAATCTGTCTTTCGGGAAAACGGGCATTTCCAGACGTTCCGCAGAAGATACCAGTCTGTCAGCGTTCAAGTCGGGACGGAAGGTGACAATTCTGCCGTCTTCTGTCGTATAAGCTTTCAGACCCTCGAAGACAGTCTGTGCATACTGGAGCACACAGGCACATTCATTCATTGTGATATTTGCATCTTCCGTAAGAGTACCGGCATCCCATGCGCCGTCCTTATAATTGGCAACATAACGCTTGTCTGTCTGCACATAGGCAAAGCCCAGGCTGCCCCAGTCGATGTCTTTCTTTTCCATGATAGAATCCTTCTTTCTGAAAATATAAAAATTTTATATGCGTTCTGCAATCAGACTGCCCATCTCGGAGCAGGAAACCTGATTACAGCCGTCTGACATAATATCTCCTGTGCGGAATCCTTCGGCGAGGACTTTCTGTACAGCGTTTTCAACAGCATCGGCTTCTTTCTGAAGTTCCAGCGAATAGCGCAGAAGCATTGCGCCGGAAAGAACTGCCGCAATCGGGTTGGCGATATTTTTCCCGGCAATATCGGGCGCACTGCCGCCGCTGGGTTCATATAAGCCGAATTTTGTCTCGTTCAGACTGGCAGAGGGCAGCATTCCGAGCGAACCTGTCACCATAGCGGCCTCATCAGAGAGAATATCGCCGAACATGTTTTCTGTTACCATGACATCGAACTGTGCAGGATTTTTTACAATCTGCATTGCCGTGCTGTCCACAAGGGCATGTTCGAGAGTTACTTCCGGATAATCCTGAGCGACTTCATTCACGACTTTGCGCCACAGACGGGAAGAATCCAGTACATTGGCCTTATCCACGCTGGTGACTTTCTTTTTGCGCTTCATGGCGACTTCAAATGCCTTGACAGCGATTCTTCTGATTTCGTTTTCGTTATAGCTGAGAGTATCGACAGCTGTCATCACGCCGTCGATTTCTTCTGTTCTGCGTTCGCCAAAATACAGACCGCCGGTCAGTTCGCGCATAATCAGCATATCAAAGCCCTGACTGCTGATATCTTCGCGGAGGGTACATGCGCCGCGGAGTTCAGGATAGAGAACACAGGGTCTTAAATTGGCAAACAGTCCGAGAGATTTTCTTAATTTCAGCAGACCGGCTTCCGGTCTGAGGTCAGCCGGGAGCTTGTACCAAGGAGAAGTAGTTGTATTGCCGCCGATGGAACCCATCAGAACAGCATCGCTTTCCTTGCAGGCCTGAATTGTCTCGTCTGTCAGCGGAACGCCGTTGGCATCGATGGAACAGCCGCCCATCAGGAGCTGTGTATAAACAAATTCATGATGATATGTTTCGGCGACTTTATCCAGAACTTTCATAGCTTCCCCCACGATTTCAGGGCCTATGCCGTCGCCTTTGATGACTCCGATTTTATAATTCATTGGGAATCTTCAACCGCCTTTCAAAAAAAATTGCTGTATTTATTATACTACTTCCGGGGCAAAATGTCAATCTTTTTTCAACATAATTTTTTTCTGAATTTCCTTGAAATTATCACAATAGTATGTTATAATAAAATTACTGTCATTCCAAAGCGAAAGGAAGAAATACGCATGAAACGCTATATGATCATCTATCTGGACTGGCTCACCAAAAAGCTGGAACATGCCGATGCGCTTTCCAAAACCGAACTTTCTGCATTAAGAAAAGAAATTCTGGTACAGATCGGCTTTATGCAGCACGAACGCGCTGTGCATTTTCAGGTTGTCATTCTGGTAGGCCTGGCTTTTTTCCTGACAATGGGGTTTTATCTGTATTTCAAGCTGACCGGCCTGGGACTGCTCTGTCTGATTCTGCTGGTTCTGCTGGGCGCGTATTTATGGCATTATTATTTTCTGGAAAATACTACGCAGAAATTCTATGTGCTGTATAACCGCGCCGCCGCGCTCGATGACGGAGCAGACTATCCCAATACGGATAAAATTACCGATGCTCTGGGACAGTTCTGATTTTTTATTTTTCAAGAAAGGACTACGATTTTTTATGGACAAAAATCAAGAACAGGAAAAGCCCGAAGAATATACGGGCATTCTCGGCGATTTTCAGGAATCTGCCGAAGAACCTGCTCCGGCCGCTCCCCCGGAAGAACAGGAAACCCGGCCGCAGAAAAACAATCCCCTTAAAATTGCAGGAATTGCCGTTGCTTCCGCCGCAATTCTGGGCTGCCTTGCCTTTGCAGGAGTCAAGCTCTACAATACGCCGGAACGGAATGCAGAAGTTTCTTCTCAGGCAGAAATTTCAGAAACTTCCGCCGAAGTCACCTCTCTGCCGCAGAATGCCACAGCCGCAGCTTATTCCCAGAACTGCGAAATCTCCAAAGAAGTCATGCAGTGTTTCTATTATAACTATCTGAAACAGTACGCCTCTGCACTGAGTTATTACGGCATCGACACAGAAACAATGTCCCTGAAAGAACAGAAGCTCCCGGAAGAAACAGGCGAAGATATCACCTGGTTTGATTATATCATGAATCAGGCCAAAACAACTGCTTCTCAGCTGCTGATTTTTCAGGAAGCCGCCAATGAAGACGGCTATACTCTGTCAGACTATGAACAGAACGCCGTGGCAGAAGAACTCGCCGGACTTGACCCTGCCGATTACGGCGAAAATGTGACGGAAAACGATCTGAAAACTATGCTGGAACTGGAAGCCCTTGCTTCTTCTTATGTGACAAATATGATGAATCATATGGAATTTACAGAAGAAGAACTGGAAAATTATTACCAGGAAAATAAAACTACGTTCGACAGCTGTTCCATCATGGGCTTCGGGGTACATTATCAGCTGGAAGAAGCATCTTCCGAAGCCGCTCCCGAAGAAGAAAGCAGTGCCGAACCGGAAACCGAAGCTCCGACTGAAATGCCGCAGGAACAGGCCAAAGAACTCGCAGAACAGCTGATGCAGGCCGCCTCTCCGGAAGAATTTGAAGAACAGGTGCGCAATATCCTGACTAATTACGAAAATGCTTCTGAAGAAGAACTGTCAGTTCTGCCCTCTTCTATCCGGGAAGATAATTTCACTTACTCCGAAGGATTCGATGCCGCCGAATGGGCATTCAGCGGCACTGCCAAAGTAGGCGAAACGCATATGACAGAACGCGAAGGCAGCTATAACGTCTATTATCTTGTCAGCGAACCCACAAGAGATGAAACACAGACTGTCAACGTCCGCCATATCCTGTTTATGACAGAAAATTATCTGAACCAGAACGAAGAAGAAACTACTTCTGAAACTTCTGAACTTTCTGCCGAAGACGAAGAAGCGGCACAGGAAGCCGCGCTGGAAACTTGCCGCAAGTATGCCGAAAACACTCTCAAAGAATGGGAAAACGGCGACCGCTCCGAAGAAAGCTTTGCCGAGCTTGCCGAACGCTATTCCGAAGACGGCGGATCGAATAAAAACGGCGGCCTGTATGAAGATGTCCTCCCCGGTCAGATGGTGGAAACTTTCAACGACTGGTGTTTCGATTCTTCCAGAAAACCCGGCGATACAGGCATTGTAGAAACAAATTACGGTATGCATGTCATGTATTTTTCCGGCATCGGGGACCCGTCCTGGAAAGGCACTGCCAAAAGCATGATGAAATCTGAAAAAATGGACAGCTGGTATTCCGAACGCAAAACAAGCTGCCCCGTCGCTGTCAATGACGATGTCATCAGCAGTATTGAGGGCTGATCTGCCATGACAAAAAAACAAAAAGCCGAAAAAGCCGTTCAGCTCCTGAAAGCTTATTATCCCGATGCAGCCTGTTCTCTGGTATATGATCATCCTTATCAGCTGATGATTGCCGCACGGCTTTCGGCACAGTGTACCGATGCACGGGTCAACATCGTAACAAAAACATTATTCCGGAAATATCCGACTTTGCAGTCTTTTGCCAACGCCAGCCTTGCAGAGCTGGAAGAAGATATCAAGCCCTGCGGCTTTTATCATCTCAAAGCAAAAAGCATTATCGAAGCCTGTCAGCGGCTGGAAACAGTCTATCACGGCGTTTTGCCGGATACGCTTGACGAACTTCTGACTCTTTCCGGAATCGGACGGAAAACTGCCAATCTTCTGATGGGTGATGTCTATCACAAGCCGGCAGTTGTCACAGATACGCATTTTATCCGCATTACCGGAAAACTGGGTTTGACATCGGAGACAGCTCCTCCTAAAGTAGAAGCAGATCTGAAACAGCTTCTGCTGCCGGAAGAATCCTCGGCTTTTTGCCACAGAATCGTCCAGCTGGGCCGGGATGTCTGCCGCGCCAGAAAGCCGAAATGCGGCATCTGTCCGCTGGCAGAAATCTGCGCTTCAAAAACTATTGACAAAACCTGAAAAATAGGATAAAATAATTATATATAAAAATCTTGAATAAGGCGGTATCGCAAATGGGTATTTTAACAGCAATTTTTGGTTCTTACAGTGAAAAGGAACTGGAACGCATCAAGCCGATCAAAGACAAAGTCCTTGCGCTGGAAGAAGAATATAAAGCTCTTTCTGATGCAGAGCTGAAAGAAAAAACCGTAGAATTCCGGGAAAGACTCAAAGAAGGAACAGATACGCTGGATTCCCTTCTGCCGGAAGCACTCGCCACTGTCCGCGAAGCCGGCTGGCGTGTGCTTGGCAAACGTGCCTTTGAAGTACAGATTATCGGTGCCATTGTGCTTCATCAGGGGCGTATTGCCGAAATGAAAACCGGTGAAGGCAAAACTCTGGTTGCATGTCTTGCGGCCTATGCCAATGCTCTCTCCGGAAAAGGCGTGCATGTTGTCACAGTCAATGACTATCTGGCAAAAACACAGTCGGAAGAAATGGGTAAAGTACACAGATTCCTCGGCCTGACGGTCGGCTGTATCCTGCACGGCCTGAACAACGCCCAGCGGCGCGCAGCCTATGCCTGTGATATTACTTACGGCACTAACAACGAATTCGGCTTCGACTACCTGCGCGACAACATGGTGACTTATAAAAAAGATATGGTACAGCGTGACCCGAATTTTGCCATTGTGGACGAAGTCGACTCTATCCTGATTGACGAGGCAAGAACGCCGCTGATTATTTCCGGTCAGGGTGATAAATCTACTGAATTATATACACTGGTGGATAAATTCGTCAAAACGCTGACCCCTATCACATTCGTGGAAATGGATGACAAAGTCGATCAGGAAGAAATTTCCGAAGGTGCGGATTATATCATCGACGAAAAGGCCAAGACTGCTACTATCACAAAACAGGGCGTGGAAAAAGCCGAAAAGCATTTCCATGTGGACAACCTGATGGCACAGGAAAATCTGACGCTTCTGCATCACATCAATCAGGCTCTGAAAGCCGTCGGCATTATGAAAAAAGATACGGATTATATTGTCGAAGAAGGCGAAGTAATCATTGTTGACGAATTTACAGGCCGCAAGATGCTCGGCAGACGATTCAACGACGGTCTGCATCAGGCAATCGAGGCCAAAGAAGGCGTAGAAGTCCAGCGCGAGTCCAAAACGCTGGCAACTATCACCTTCCAGAACTATTTCAGATTATATGCCAAACTCTCCGGCATGACCGGTACGGCAATGACCGAAGAAGACGAATTCAAAGAAATTTACAAGCTCGATGTCATTGCAATTCCGACTAACAAGCCTGTACAGCGTATTGATCATCCGGATCAGGTTTATCGTTCTGAAAAAGGCAAATTCCTTGCCATTATCGAACAGATTGCCGAATGCAACAAGAAACAGCAGCCTGTCCTGGTCGGTACAGTTTCGATTGAAAAATCAGAATTATTATCTGCTCTGCTGAAAAAGCGCGGCATTAAGCATGAAGTGCTGAACGCCAAGTATCATGCCAAAGAAGCCGAAATTGTCGCCCAGGCCGGAAAACTCGGTGCTGTCACCATCGCTACCAACATGGCAGGACGCGGTACAGATATCATTCTCGGCGGCAACGCGGAATTCACTTCCCGTGCCGAACTGCGCAAGCTCCAGAAAGAAAACGGCGAACAGCTCTATGATGATGCTGTCATCAACGAAGCAATCGGCTTTGCCGATACAGATAACCAGGAAATTCTGGAAGCCCGTGAAGTGTACAGAAAACTCTATAAAAAATATGACGAAAAAGTCAAAGAAGCCGCTGTGGCTGTCCGCGAGGCCGGAGGCCTGTTCATCATCGGTACGGAACGCCACGAATCCCGCCGTATTGATAACCAGCTCCGCGGACGTGCCGGCCGTCAGGGTGACCCCGGCGAAAGCCGTTTCTTCCTCTCCGTCGAAGATGACCTGATGAGAATCTTTGCCGGCGACAGAATGGAAGCTGTCATGAAATCCCTTAACGTAGAAGAAACTCAGCCTATCGAAAGCAAATTCCTGACGAAAATTATCGCTTCTTCTCAGAAAAAAGTCGAAGGCAGAAACTTCAGCATCCGTAAGAATACCCTGAATTATGACGATGTCATGAACGCACAGCGCGAAATCATCTACAAACAGCGTGCCCAGGTACTCAACGGCGAAGACCTGCACGAATCCATTCTCGGCATGATGGACGAACTCGTCAAGAGCATTACAGACCAGTATATCGCCGAAGAAGAAGAACAGGACAACTGGAATCTTGTCGGCCTGAAAGATTACTTCTACGGCTGGCTTCTGGATGACGGAGATCTTGTCTTCACAGAAGAAGAACTTCCCAAACAGACCAAAACCAGCATTACAGAATTTCTTATCAATAAAATGAAATCCAAATACGCCGAAAAAGAACAGATGCACGGAGACAAGATTGTCCGCGAACTGGAACGTGTTATCATGCTCCGCGTTGTAGACAGCAAGTGGATGGCACATATCGATGATATGCAGGAACTCAAGCGCGGTATCAGCCTGAGAAGCTACGGCCAGAAAAACCCCGTTGTCGAATACCGTTACGAAGGCTTTGAAATGTTCGATGCCATGGTAGAAAGCATCCGGGAAGAAACAGTCCGTATGCTGCTGACAATTCAGATTCAGCAGAGTGCGCCGCCTCCGCAGCGGCAGCAGGTACTCAAGCCCTATGCTCCCAATGCCGGAAGCCCCGAAGCCAAAAAAAATCCGCAGGGTTAACCTGACCGCAGAAATACAGCTCTCTCCTGCACGGGAGAGGGCTGCTTCTGCCTGAAAGAAGGTGTTTTTCTTGGAATATCTCAATTTTGCGGAATTCTATGACGCGCTTACCCAGAACGTCCAGTACCCCGAACGCGCTGCAAGACTGGATTTTTTAATCCGGAAGTATCTGCAAACCAATACAGAAGGCAATCTTCTGCTTGACCTTGCCTGCGGAAGCGGTTCGCTGAGCGAAGAACTTGCAAAATTAAATTATGATGTCATCGGCGTAGACAATTCTCCGGCTATGCTGAATCAGGCCATGATGAAAAAATTAAAAAGCAGTCTGCCGATTCAGTATCTTTGTCAGGATATGAAAGAACTGGATATGTTCGGGACGATTGATATTACTGTCTGTATGCTGGACAGTCTGAATCATCTGAAAAATGCAGAAGAAATTCTTCAGGTATTCAAAAAAGTTTCGCTGTTTGCCCAGCCGGGCGGACTGTTTATTTTCGATTTAAATACGCTGTACAAGCATCATGAAATTCTGAAAGATAAAATTTTTCTCTATGATACAGAACAAGTTTTCTGCACATGGGAAAACCGTCTGAAAGGCGATACGGTTGAAATGCAGCTGACATTCTTTGCGCATGAGGAAGAATCCGACAGTTATTACCGTTCTGATGAATTTATTACAGAAACGGCCTATCCGGTTTCTGTCATTGAAACTTTACTGAAAGAATCCGGGCTGGAACTCCTAGCTGAATTCGATGCGGATAAAAATCTGGATTTGCCGGAACAGCTCTCCCCTGTTTCGGAAACAACTGAACGGATTTTATTTATTGCACAAAAACCACTGACATAAATCGGAATTTAGGCAAATCAATTTGTAGGAGGATATTATGAAAAAAGCAAGATTTGTATTTGGAATTATTATTATGATTATTGGATTATGTATGTTTATTATTTCGTTAATGAATATTGAAATTCCGAAATATGTTTCTCTTATTGCTGGTATTATTGATTTCATTGCCGCTTTTTGGACTATACTTATTATGAAAAAGGAAAAATAAATTCTGATTGCATATGATAAGAAAGGATTGATTTATATGAGTATCATCAAACGTGCCATTTCGGAAGACGGCAGTGTCATCGCTTCTGCAATAGATTCTACCGATATGGTAAATCAGATAGAACTATTCCATCATCCGTCCGCTGTCGTGACCGCTGCACTCGGCCGGCTTGCAACAGCGGCCTCGCTGATGGGCTATGACCAGAAAAATGAGGACGATAAACTGACCCTGCGAATCGACGGAAACGGCCAGATCGGCAGTATGATTGCCGTTGCCGACAGCCGCGGCAATGTCAAATGCTGTGCAGATCATTATATTGTCGAAATCCCTCTGAATGATAAAAATAAGCTGGATGTCGGCGGCGCGGTCGGAAACGGAACGCTTTCCGTCATCAAAGATCTTGGCCTGAAAGAACCTTATGTCGGAACAATTCCGCTGGTATCCGGCGAAATTGCCGAAGATATCGCCAGCTATTACGCCACAAGCGAACAGATTCCCACCGTGCTGAGTCTTGGTGTTCTGGTTGCGCCGGATCTGACTGTAAAACATGCAGGCGGCTTTCTGATTCAGCTTCTGCCGTTCGCGGACGAGGCCTGCATTCCCGTGCTGGAACAGAACATCGCCGCCATGCCGCATATCACCAAAATGCTGGAAAACGGCATGACTGCCGAAGAAATTGTTCTGAAATGCCTGGAAGGTCTTGACCCCAATCTGCTGGACGAAGCCGAAGCAAATTATCACTGCGACTGCTCCAGAGAACGCACGGCAAGAGTATTAATCAGCATCGGCAAACAACAGCTCCGGGAACTGGCCGATACAAACGAAACAATTGAAGTCTGCTGTCATTTCTGTGACAAAAAATATCATTTTGCGCCGGAAGAAATCCTGGACATGGTGCAGAAATAAAAAAAGCCCGGATTTCCGGGCTTTTTCTGATATTACTTTGCAATATAGTTGATTGCAGTTTTCTTGAAGTTTTCGCCGCCGTAAGTATCTACAATCGTCATAGCAGATTTATCATACTGAATATCCATAACAAAACCGCAGAAACCGGGGTTATTTTTCAGATCGATTACTACTTTGACTGTATCTCCCTGCTTGGCCTGAACGCTCTTGACTTTCAGCGCGAAATCTTTTTCCGGCATATCCGGCTGTGCGGTCAGCTCTGTATTGACAGCAACTTCGCCGTTGATGATTTCCGGATCCCAGGAAACAACATCCCAGCTTGCAATATCTGCTTTTTCGATAGAAACAGGATAGCTTCCGTCAGGAATATCCTGATTTACTTCAAATTCGATAATCAGAAATTCGCCTTCAAAGAAGAAGTCGCCTTCCTGGGACATATCCAGCCAGTAAGCCTTACAGAGATCGTAAGAGGGAGAATAACCGGAAGGTGCAGAGACTTCTGTCACAGTCTGGTTGGGGTCAGCAATGGGGCTGAGGGTAGCAGGATTTTCAACAGGCTCTGTGACGACAACAGTTTCTGTCACAGTCACAGTTTCAGTTTGCTGATTTCCTGCGGCATCAGTCACGGGCTGGCCGGCAGTATCGGTCATAGGAACGACTTTTACCACGGGGACTGCCTCGGTTTGTTCCTGACCGTCGGCATCGGTTACGGGCTGGCCTTTATCGTCAGTTACTTTGACATATTCCGTTACCGGTACGACAGCAATGCTGGTAGAAGCAGCTTTTGTTTCTGCCTGAGACGGAGCTGTAGTAGCTGGAGCTTCGCCTTCTTCGCCGGATTCGGCAGCATCTTCGGGCACAGCAGTTGTTTCAGCGGCATCATTTCCCGCGCCTGTTTCGTGCTCGAACGTCAGGGGTACTTTTGTCTGATCCAGAGAAATTGTCTCCTGCGCACCTGCTTCGGGAGCAGCTTCGCTGCTGTTATTATTTTTGCTGCATCCAAAGGCAGCAACAGACAGAGAGGCGATCAGGCAGACTGTCAGAATTTTTTTAAAATTATGCTTCATAGTAATTTCATACCTTCCTTTCAGAAAAACGCATGTTTCAGCTTATCTTATTATACACTTTTTTGATGCTCTTGTCAAGAGCTTTTTGTTTACCAGAAAATGAAAATCCATTGACAGATTGTAATTTTTTGCCGGAACATATTGCAAATCTGTACAGAATATGTTATAATAAATACTCAGGAGGTGTTTATTTTTTATGATTACAATCAAAACTTACCGAGGCCATATCCGCAACTGGGAAGCTCTTGGCGATGAACTGGGGCTTGCTGTCCGTGATATGACACGCGCTCAGCGCGAAGAAGCGATTCTGCTGAAAGCTTATGAAACATGGGGCGATCAGATGGCCGATCATCTTTACGGCATGTTTGCCTTTGCGCTGTGGGATGACCAGACAGAGGAACTGTTCTGTCTGCGCGACCAGTTCGGCACAAAGCCGTTTTATTACTATCTGACGGCAGATCAGCATCTGCTGTACGGTACTATGATCCGGGATATTCTGAATCAGGAAGGCTTTGTGAAAGAACTCAATCCGGATATGCTTCAGATTTATCTGACACTGACTTATGTTGCTGGAGAAGATACGTTCTTCAAGGGTGTGAAAAAACTCATGCCCGGCCACTGGCTGAAATTCAAAAACGGCAGGCTGGAACTCCGCCGTTACTGGAAACCGGAATTTCATCCCGATCACAGCAGATCACTCGAAAGCTGGGCGGATGAAATTCACGAAACTGTCAAGCAGATGTTCCGGGAAGTCAAAACCGATGACGAAACTGCGGAATCGTTCCTTTCCGGCGGCGTGGATTCTTCCTATGTGCTGGCGATGTCCGATGCCAGACGCGCCGATTCCTGCGGCTATGACGAAGAACGCTTTGACGAATCCAGAATTGCCGCCAAAACTGCCGAACTCCTGAATACAGAGCACTCTGTTGCCAAAATCAAGCCGGAAGATTTCTTCGGCATTGTTCCCTATGTCATGTATCATATGGAACAGCCTCTGGGCGATGCTTCTGCGATTGTGTTCACACTGGGATGCAATGCCACGGCACAGCACACAAAGCTCTGCTATTCCGGCGAGGGTGCAGACGAATTCTTCGGCGGCTATAACATGTACCGCAATGCCGAACGCTACGGCGATAATCTGAAAAATTTCTACGTCGGCAATACGAATATCATGAAAGAAGAAGAAAAACAAAAAATCCTGAAATCCTATAACCCGGAAATTCTGCCGATTCATCTGGTAAAATATATCTATGACGAAACAGAAGGCCTTGACCCGCTGACCAAAATGTCCGATGTAGATATTCAAATCTGGCTGGAAGGCGATATTTATCTGAATGTTGACAAAATGAGCACTGCCGCCGGGCTGGAAATCCGTATGCCCCTGACGGACAGACGCATTTTCGATATTGCATCCCGTATGCCTTCGGAATACAAAGTCAATGCCGAACAGAACAAAGTCGCATTCCGCACAGCGGCGGCCAAAGTGCTTCCGGAAGAAATTGCTTTCCGGAAAAAGCTGGGCTTTATTGTTCCTGTGAGAATCTGGCTGGCAGATGAATCTTATAATCAGGATGTCCGTGAAAAATTCAACAGCAGCTATGCCGCGGAATTTTTCAAAACCGAAGAAATCAACCGCATTTATCAGGAATATATCAACGGAAACTCCGATCTGTGGCGGCAGGTCTGGACGATTTACACATTCCTGGTATGGTACGAAGAATATTTCATCAAGAGATAAGAAAAAAGCCCTTCCGGAGCGTTCCGGGAGGGCTTTTATAAATTATAATTCTGTTACAAGGCCGACGAGATATTTCAGCACTGCAAGTGATTCTTCGGAATCGGGTTTGCCGTTCTGATTAAAATCGATTGCTTTCAGCTGTGCATCAGAGAGAGTTTCTTTTCCGAGAACAGCTCTGTTCACAGCGATGATATCCAGAATATTAATTTTTCCGTCGCTGTTGGCATCGCCTTTGAGGTAAGATTCTGTTTCAGTCGGAACAGGAGCAGTTTCTGTCGTAGTAGCTTCTGTCGTGGTTGCCTGAGTGGTAGTAGCTTCTGTAGTAGTGGCCTGAGTAGTAGTGGCTTCTGTTGTAGTGGTCTGAGTGGTAGTAGCTTCTGTTGTAGTGGCCTGCGTCGTAGTGGCCTGTGTGGTGGTAGTAGCTTTTGTAGTTGTCGTCGTCGTGGTAGCCTTTGTCGTGGTTGTCGTTGCGACAGTAGTCGTTTCAGAAGTGATATTCCATTTCTGGCAGTTATTGCCGTTAGCCTCCCACTGCTGAACATTTGCGCCATAGTCCATGCTTGCATTGGCAACTTCCACACGCGCCTTGTCAGAAGAAGCATGTGTCAGAATACCGTAAGAACCATCCAGATTTTTGGTAAACCGGAACAGCATTGCACTATCCTTAGTCGAATAAGTTACAATATCAATATTGCTGCCGTTGCCGGAACCCTCTGCTTTGAGTACATAAGTCTGATCCTGCAAAGATCTGATATAATAATAATTTCCGGAACCGAATGCTTTCAGCACCCATTTCTGACAGTCAAAGCCGTTGGAACCCCACTGCTGAAGATTGGAATTGTCCTGCATTGCGCCGTCTGCGATATCCATTACCAGACCGCTGTTGACATTCGAGAAAGTATATACCATGCTGGTATCCATTTCGATGCCCGGATCCGGAACGGATTCCAGAATCCAGTCCTGACAGTTTGCGCCGTTGACAGTCCATTCCTGTACATTTGCGCCGTAATCCATGCTCCCGTTGATGACATCCAGTGCAGATTTTTCTCCGGAAACTTTTGTTCTGATCTTGTAAGAGCCGTCAGAATTCTTTGTCAGCATAAATTTCTGATTATCTGCGCCCTTATACTGATAGATATCAATATTAGTGCCGTCTGTGGATTTTTTGCCTTCTACATCGAGCACATAAGTTCCGCCGTCGCCCACGCAGGAAACAAGATAATAATAGCCGTCGCCTGCGCTGCACAGTTTCCAGGTATTCCATACGCCGGACTGATTTGTTCCCTCGCCGTTTGCGCCCCACTGCTGGACATTCGCGCTGTTCTTGGCGGCATTGTCAGCGACTTCCAGATATAAGCCGCTGTTGACGTTCTTGAACATGAAAACAGAGCCTTCTGCAAAAGATGCGGCTGTATAGGAATCTGTCGGAGTGTCCGGTTCAGTAGTGGAAGAACCGCCGCCGGAAGTATTCGGAATGCTGGGGCTTGATTTCTGTGATACGCCGGAGCTGAAATGATAACCGATGCTCTTATAAGTTCCCTTGGTTTCTGCAAAACCGCTGAAATTCGGCGAACCGTCAGAATTACGTGCTGTTTTATGGAAATCTGTTCCCATGCCGGCGATTGTCAGGCTGGTGAATTCAGAATCCGAAGGCGTTACTTTTGTACCGGACTTGACAGCACTGCCGGAAGCCGTGAACGAGCCGTAATAATATCCGCCGTTGTAATACAGGGTATTTTTCAGCGTGCCCTTGAATTTGTCTGTTCCGACGGCGATTCCGGCTGCTTTTGTCTTGGTAACTTTGGATGTATTGAAATAAGATACCAGTCCGGTCATCGTTGCCGTGCTGCTGCTTCTGTAGACAAGATAATTCGCCTTGCTCTTGCCGCCCAGATTGTTGTTATAAGCTGTGCAGTTTGTCATCTCGCCGAATTCCGGATTGTTATTATCCGTAAAGCCGCAGTTGAGGTTTTCAAATGCAAGGCAGTTTTCGACAACATGACGGGTGCCGACTCCGCCGCCGCCGAGCTTGAAGCCGTTGCCGTCGCAGTCGC
>DFJS01000089.1 GCA_002373165.1 Ruminococcus sp. UBA3665 | reverse complement strand
GCCAGCAAATTTGTCATAACCGTGGGACGCACAGGGTTAGCCTGCAAACAAAGGGGGAAGTTTCAGCAGAGGCATTGTCTGCAAATTCTGAAATTGCATTAAAAAATTGGTCAAAGGAATCATAATACCGTACGGAAAGCAGATCCTTTCTCAGAAATTTCCAGAAGCGTTCAATCAGATTCAGATTTGAAGAATATGGTGGGAGAAAAACAAGCACAATTTCATAATGAGCAGCAGTTTCCATTACTTTCAGCACCTGATGTGTCACAGCATCCAGAAAACCCAGAACATCCATACGCTTTCTTCCGTATCCTGACGGAATGGAAACAGGTTTCTGACTCCAGCAGTATCCTTTGCTTTTGCTGGTACTGCTTTTGTTTTTCTGTACTGATACCTTTTTTTCAGCCAGATTCTCACTGGCGTTTCTGTGATACATTGCCAGCATGAGTTAGCTAAGGCTAATCAAAAGGAGAATCTGTATGAAAACAGAATCTATGTTTAAAAGCCGTCTGTGACTGTTGTCAGCCTATTTAAAAAATATTTGATAAGGAGAATGTATTATGGAAAATTCATAGTGATTTATAGTAAATCAGAAATCATTGCCAGTATAAGTTAGCTAAAGCTAATCAAAAGGAGAATTTGTATGAAAACAGAAAATAACCCGAATATTATGAAAATTCTGAATGAATATGCCGGAAACTTCCGGCATCTCATCACAGCCGGACGCATTCTGGCGGCATTGAGTGCCTTTGCCGGACTGCTTCCGTTTTATGACATCTGGAAGATGATTCGCATTGCCGTCAAAGGCGAAGCATTGTCACAGATTCCGTCAATCGCATGGCAGGCGGTCGGAATGACCGTCCTTGCATTGCTGCTCTATATTGCGGCACTGTTCTGTACACATATCGCTGCATTCAGAGTGCAGGCAAATATGAGAAGCCGTCTGATGCGGCAGATTCTGACACTGCCCTTAGGCGTATTCGATGAGGACGGAACCGGAAAAATCCGCCGTACTGTCAATGATTCTACCGCAGCAACAGAAACGTATATTGCCCACAATCTTCCGGATAAAGCTGTTGCGGCGGCAACTCCGGTCGGCTTACTGGCTCTGCTTGTCGTGTTCGACTGGAAAATCGGTCTGATTTGTCTGATTCCGGCTTTGATTGGATTCGCATTCATGATGAGCATGATGGGAAAGGGAATGCAGGAAAAAATGGCAGAATATCAGAATGCTCTTGACACGATGAGCAGTGAGGCAACGGAATATGTCAGAGGAATTCCGGTTGTGAAAGTGTTCGGACAGTCTGTGCATTCTTTCAGAAGATTCAAGAAAGCTATTGATGATTATGGAAAATGGGCGACAGAATACACCCTTATGCTCCGGATGCCGATGGTAAAATTCATGACCAGTATCAATGCAGTTTTTGTATTCCTGGTATTGTCAGCATTTCTGTTTTCCCGAAACGGCGTGACTCCGGAAGTGATTTTAAATATCATGTATTATATTATTGTCACGCCGCTTTTCACGGTCACGCTGACGAAAATCGCCTATTCCGGCGAACAGGAAATGGTTGTTGTGGATGCTCTCAAGCGCATTGATACTATTTTTGATATTCAGCCGCTGAAAAATGCAGAAAATTCAAAAATTCCGGAAGATAATTCTGTGACACTGTCTGATGTCAGTTTCCGGTATAAAGATTCCGGTACCGATGCCGTTCAGCATCTGAATTTTAAAATCAGGAGCGGCGAACATATCGCACTGGTAGGGCCTTCCGGCGGAGGCAAGACAACCACGGCGGAACTGATTGCAAGATTTTTTGATGTCACAGAAGGTTCCATTCAGATTGGCGGTGTGGATATCCGCAGTATTCCGCAGGAAATGCTGATGCAGAAAATTTCGTTTGTCTTTCAGGACAGCCGGCTGCTGAAAAAATCAATTCTGGAGAATGTCCGTCTTTCCCGTCCGGATGCGGCAGAAGCCGAAGTCATGCAGGCTCTTGAAATGGCACAGTGCATGGATATTATCGAAAAACTGCCCGACGGTGTGCATACTGTCATCGGAGCAAAGGGCATTCATCTTTCCGGCGGTGAACAGCAGAGAATTGCCATCGCCCGTGCGATTCTGAAAAATGCGCCGATTATCATTCTGGATGAAGCGACTGCCTTCGCTGACCCTGATAATGAAATGAAAGTGCAGACAGCATTTTCTGAACTCGCCAAAGGAAAAACGCTTATCATGATTGCACACAGACTCAGTACAGTAATTCATGCTGACTGCATTTATGTGCTGAAAGACGGCACTGTCTGCGAAAGCGGTACACATGAGGCTCTCATGCAGAAAAACGGTCTTTACAGGCAGATGTTTGAAGATTATACACGCTCTGTCAACTGGAAAGTAGGTGCATAATATGAAGATTATCGAAACATTACAGCATAAATTTGCACTTTCTCATGAAGGTGCTGTGGATATGGTGAAAGCCTGCATCAGCGTGACGGTCACAAATATCGCATTGATGATGCCCGCAGGAATTTTATATATGCTGATTCAGGATTTACTGAACAATACACTCACAGCAGAACGCATTCCGTTTTATGTCATTGGTTCTGTCGTGATACTTGCGTTAATAGCACTGACGAATTTTATTCAGTATAATGCAACATTTCTCTCGACTTATAAAGAAAGCGGAGTCCGGAGAACGGCTCTTGCTGAACGCCTCCGGAAACTTCCGCTGTCATTCTTCGAGAGAAAAAATATCGCTGACCTGACAACAACGATTATGTCTGACTGCGCTCAGATTGAAACAGCTTCCAGTCACTGGATTCCGGAACTGATTGGCGCATTGATTTCCACTGCAATTGTCGGCATCAGTCTGTTTTTATTCTTCGACTGGCGGCTTGCACTGGCGAGTTTCTGGGTGATTCCGGCATCGTTCCTGACGGTCTGGGCATCTGCGAAAATCCAGAAACAGGCAGTGAAGAAAAATAACAATGTCAAGATGGAACTTGCAGACGGTATTCAGGAATGCCTTGAAACTATGCGTGACCTGCGTTCCAGCAGCGCACAGGACAGCTATATGAAAGAACTGGACTGCAAAATCCGGAATGTCGAAAAACAGGCACTTTTCACAGAGCTGAAACTTGCGGTATTTGTCAATGCGGCGGCGATTATCCTGAAACTCGGCATTGCAACCACGGCACTGGTCGGCGGAACGCTGTTAGCCTCCGGAGAAATCAGTCTGCTGACATTTTTCATGTTCCTGATGCTCGTTTCCAGACTGTATGACCCCATGCAGATTACACTCCAGAATTTTGCGGCAATTATTGCAACGACAGTACAGTGTGAACGTCTGGATGAAGTGCTTTCTCATGAGATTCAGACCGGCTCGGAAAAAATGACAAATCAGGGTTATGATATTACATTCAGTCATGTGGCATTTTCTTATGATGAAGAAACAGCAGTCCTGAAAGATGTATCTTTCACCGCAAAACAGGGCGAAGTGACGGCATTGATAGGACCTTCCGGCGGGGGAAAAACAACTGTTTCCCGGTTAGCGGCACGGTTCTGGGATGTGACAGGCGGAACTGTCACGCTCGGCGGAATGGATATTTCTCAGATTGACCCGGAAACACTGTTTTCTGCCTATTCGATTGTATTTCAGGATGTGACACTGTTCAATCAGAGCATTATGGATAATATCCGTATCGGAAAAAAAGATGCTTCTGATGAAGAAATTCTACAGGCGGCAAAGCTTGCAAACTGTGATGACTTTGTTTCCCGTCTGCCTGACGGTTATCATACGATAATCGGCGAAAACGGAAGCGAACTTTCCGGCGGGGAACGTCAGAGAATCTCCATAGCAAGAGCATTTCTGAAAGATGCACCAATTATCCTGCTGGATGAAGCCTCGGCAAGTCTGGATGTCGAGAATGAAACTGCAATTCAGACGGCATTGTCACGGCTGATTAAAAACAAAACTGTTATTGTAATTGCACACAGAATGCGTACTGTCGCCGGAGCTGATAAAATTGTGGTTCTGTCAGACGGTACTGTGAAGGAATCCGGCAAGCCCTCTGAATTACTCCGGAAAAACGGCACCTTCGCACAGATGGTGAAAACACAGAATGCCGGTCAGAACTGGTCAATGACATAAATATATATTTTCGGGTGCTGTCATCTGCGAAGTTTGCTTCTGCAAACTGTTAAAACAAAACTGCAATCCTGAAGCCAGAACAACAAAAATGCAGAATTTTATCTAAAAATTAAACCTGAAAGCTATTGACAGCAGTCAAAAAATGTGATATACTTATTTTGGTTAGCTTTAACTAACTATATTATTCCAAGTGAGGTAAAATCAAATGAAAAAATCCAGCTTACGCAAAAAGCAAATTTTAAGTGCTGTCCTCTCCGCGGCACTGCTGACAAATTCCATTCCGGCTGCCGCTGTTGCCGCAGCTTCTGCTTATAAAGACGGAACCTATACAGGCACTGCCAAAGGCATGAACGGCGATATTACACTCTCTGTCACAGTTTCCGGCAGTGTTATTTCTGCAATTGATGTGATATCTCAGCAGGAAACTCCGGCATACTGGGAAGATGCACAGACAATTATTTCTGATATCATAGCCGCAAACCAGACTGACGGCGTAGACGCTGTCAGCGGAGCGACCATCAGCAGTGAAGCCATCAAAAAGGCAGTAGACAACGCACTCGCCGGCAGTATCGATTCCGGATATTTTGAAAGCGGCAGCGGAAGTGAGTCAGACCCTTATATCATCAGCACGGCTTCTCAGCTTTCCGAATTCGCACAGCATGTTGATAACGGTGAAAATTATCTTGGACAATACATCGCACTCGGCGCGGATATTGATTTATCAGATGCAGGTATCTGGAATCCCATCGGTGCGGAAGGTGCGGCAAGTGCCAATTTAGATAAAATCTTTGCCGGCAGTTTCGACGGACGGAATCATAGTATCAAAAATCTTACGATAAAAACAGAAGAAGCTTATACAGAAGAAACTAATCTCGGATTATTCTCAACGCTTCTGAGTACCGCAAAAGTATCGGGCATCCGGCTAGAAGATATTAATATCGAAGTTTCCGGCGGAAAAGTAGTAAGAGCCGGAGGCATTACAGGTGATATTACAAGCAATGCCGTTTCCGGAACAGAAGGTCATGCATTGATAGATAACTGCATTGTGACTGGTTCTGTCTCTTCCCAAACAGATGCGGCTATGGCAATGACTGGCGGTATCGTCGGAAGAGCGGCCGGAAATGCTTATCTTACAAACTGTATTTCTGATGTGACAGTCAAATCTTCATCAGGGACTAAAATCGCCTATGGTGCCGGAATCGTTGCCATGGCCGGCAATGATACTTATGTGATCAACTGCGCCAACAGGGGAGATATCACGGTACTGACTGCAAGCGGCTTCTCGCTCTATGCAGGCGGCGTTGTGGGTATGATGACTTCTGAACAGTATAACTGTTTCTCGACAGGCAATGTGACCGTTGGAACGATTGCACAGGCAGATGCTGTCAATAATGCCGGTATCATCAACGGCGCACTCATGCCGGCGGCTTCCGGAAGCTATGATTATTATGTATCAGATGCAGTCATTTACTATATGGATGAAACTTCTGCCACATCTGCTGTTGAATCCGTATCTCACGGCGCAGGCTCCATGAATGCAGAAGGCACTTTTACTCCCGAACAGATAACGGCAGAACAGCTGAACAGTGATGCATTTGTGAATACACTCAATGAAAATCTGTATGCAGTTTCCAAGACTCTGAAAAATGAAAATATCGATACAGAACTGAAACTCTGGCAGTTATCAGAAGCAGGAACGCCCGTTCTTTCTGATGAAGTTTTCATCAATGATACTATAGATGTTTCTCTCTTTGCATCCGGAGACGGTACGCAGGAATCACCCTTCCAGATAAATACTGCCGAACAGCTCCGGGCATTTGCAGGTTCTCTCTCTGAACATATTGACTATTCCAATACATTTATAGAACTTTCCAATGATATTGATGTATCCGATGCTGAATGGACACCTATCGGAGACAGCAGTTATCCGTTTAACGGAAGCTTCGACGGAAAGGGCTATACTGTATCAGGCTTGCATATCGGCACAGCAGAAACAGCAAAGGAACTCGAAGCCGGAAAGAATTATCTAGGATTTTTCAGCGTTCTCAGTACAAATGCCGTCGTGAAAAATCTGAAACTGACTGATGTACTCATCAATGCTTCTTATAATGCAAGTGCCTATGCCGGAGGAATCGCAGCAGTCATGGAATCGGATGACAGCGGTTACAGGGGTGCTGTGATTGACAGCTGTTCTGTCCAGGGAAATATCACAATCACGGCCGAAACAGGAAATAATTTTGTCGGCGGCATTGCAGCTTATATGTACAAAGGTGCAATCATCAACTGCAAAACAGATGTTGATGCATCCTGCACAGTAAAAACAGGCGGCGCATACGGCGATACAGGCGGCATTGCAGCTCTCGTGAACAGAGGACTTGTCGCAAACAGCTACTCACTCGGAAACGTGTACGGAAGCGGCAACCGTGAAGATGAAGGCATGGCTGTCATCAGTTCGCTTGTTGCCGTCAATGCCGGATATCTGGTGAACTGCTACGGAAACGGTCAGCATGAAACAGATGATTATTCGCTTTATACGGGCGCATTATCCGGCTGGATTACAGGCATCGGACATGCTTATGACTGCTACTACAACAGCGAAGCTTCCATGAAAATAGGCGGAACTATCGTTGACCCCGTCGCTGATGTCGGCACAAGAGTTGCCTCTGGTGTCAGTGAGGACGGAATGGTCTATACCGGCGGCGTAGTATCCGGCAATGAAGCTTATAATTCCCAGAATTACAGCGCAGTCGCTGAAAAACTCAATGCGAATTTTGAATCATTCCCGGCAGAGCTTGCCTTGTTCGGATTAACAGAAAATTCGCTGAAAGCATGGCAGTATGATAACGAAGTTACATTTTCTGATGCATATGCTTCTGCATCTTACGTACAGCCTGAGGCAGAAATCGTTACCAAAGAAGAACTTTCTCTCAATGACGGCACATGGTACGGCCGTGATACTAATAAGGCAGTTATCGTGACAATTACTGTGAAAGACGGCGAAATCACGGAAATCCTCTCTTCTGACGGGTCAACGGATGGTGATGCCTATCAGGAAGCACTCCAGACCGCAAAAGATAAATCTGTTTATCAGGACAGAACTTCTTATGATGCCGCTGATGTTTCCAGATTCGCAGGCGGCAAGGGTACAGAACAGGAACCTTATCTTGTCAATACAGAAGCACAGCTCCGTTATATTGCCGAAGCTATGAATGATGATGTCGACTGGGAAAATATCTGGTTTGCTCTTGACAGTGATATCACACTCACAGGCGGCGACTGGCTCCCGATTGGTCATGCAATTCAGGCAGAAATCAACGGACAGAAAGAGAATTTTGCAGTCTATCCGTTCAGAGGAAACTTTGACGGAAGAAATCATAGCATTTCCAATCTGACAATCGGCAGTGAAGATGCTCCGGCAGAAATCTATCTTGCAGGACTGTTCGGTCTGACTGCCGGAGACCATGCCACAAATGAAACTCCGACAGAAGAGGAACGCCTTGTTCATATCCAGAATATCAATCTCAAGAATATTGCAATTAATGTAAATTCCCGTTATGAAGCAAATGCCGGCGGTCTTGTCGCATGGGCGCAGAACGGCTTTGTGATTGATAACTGCTCCGTACAGGGCAGCATCAATGCCAGAACAAAAGAATCCTTTGCAAGAATCGGCGGACTTGTCGGAAGCACGCTCCGCGGCGTGATTACAGACTGCTGTACTGATGTTATCATCAATGCCGCTACAGAAACCTCTTCTGTCTATGCAGGCGGACTCGCCGGAATGACAAACCGTTCCGCACAGGTCAACTGCTGTACACTCGGCAATATCACCGCAGATGCAGAAAGCAATAATAAGGCAATGGTCGGCGGACTGACCGGCATGTCAGGCGGTACAAATATCAACTGCTATACTTACGGAAATGTAGAATCGCTTATTACTACTGTCGATGTCGGCGGCATCAACGGCAGAAGTGCAGGCATTGCGGCAGACTGCGACTGCTATTTCAACAGCAGTGCGGTATACAGGATTGCCGGAAAGGAAATTGCAGAAAAATCAGCTTCCGGAACTCTTGTCGGCGGAGAAATCCGTACTTCTTCCAAGACAGCCGAAGAAATGGCTTCCAAAGATTTTGCAGATGTGTTAAATGCCAATAAGGCAGATATGACGAAAATTCTTGAAGAAGTCAGTGCCTATCTTGAAGATATGACACAAAACAACAAGGAAGGACTTTCTCATCTTCTGTTCTACACAAATGACGGAACTGACCTGAATGCATGGGTAAAAGGCGATACTGCGCCCGTATTCGGAACTGAAGATATTACAGAACCTTCCACAGAACCTGCTACAGAAGAAGCGACAGAGCCTGCCACGGAAGAAACTACAGAGTCTGCTTCGGAAGAAGCTACAGAACCTTCTCAGGAAGAATCAAATATCACATCTGATGCACATCTCTACAACTGGGTGAAAAATGATTATCAGAGCAGAACCGGCATATCTGATACAAATGCCACTATGACCCGGAAAGATAATCATAATTATGAAATCACTCTCACAGATAAATCCGGCAAGGTGCTGGATCAGTATACAATTGACCCTAAAACCGGAACAGGTGTCAATGCAGCTGGTGAAGAGGTCAATCTGCCGCAGACAGGAAATAATGCTTCCGGTACAGCGGCGGCAGCAGCCAGTGCAGCGGCTCTTACTGTCTTAGGTGCTTTTGCTGTCATAAAATCCGGTATTTTTCGCAGGAAAGAAGAAAAAGAGTAACTGCAATGCATAAAATTCAATATCTGATATTAATTGCATGACTGCTTGCCTGATTTAAAAGCAATCTAAACATATATGGATAATAAGCCCGTTTTTCCGAAGAAGAAAATGGGCTTATTTTTTTATGCAGCGGCTGCAAAATACTCCGTGAAATCAGTTTCTTTCAGGAAATGAAAAAATATTTCGCTGCCGGCAAAATCGGGAATCTGTTTTTCAG
>DFJS01000057.1 GCA_002373165.1 Ruminococcus sp. UBA3665 | reverse complement strand
CGTTGTCAAGTGGATTTACTATATCTTTTTTGCTCGTTTCTGCTCTGCTGACAGGTACGGTTCCGGTTGTGTATCAGTCAGATTTTTCCGTCTGCGCTCAGGCTGCCGAAACTAAAACATTCGGCGATTTTGAATATCAGATTATGGAAAATCAGATTATGATTACAGGCTATGCAAAAAATAATCTGATTCGTCAGATCGAAACAGAATGGAATGAGATTCAGCCGGATGAAACTGTAGTTCTTCCGGATGAGATCGAAAATCTGCCCGTGACGGCAATCGGAGACAGGGCATTTTTCCGTTCGGCTTTCCGGACAATACAGATTCCGGATTCTGTGACGAGTATCGGTGCAGGAGCATTTTCTTCCTGCAAGCTGATGGAAAAAATAAAGCTTCCCGAAAATCTGACAAGTATCGGAGACAGTGCGTTTGCATCCTGCGAGGCTATGAAGGAAATTCAGATTCCGGCTTCTGTCACAGAGTTCGGAAAGGATATTTTCTATTCCTGCAAGAGTCTGCAATATGTTTCGCTCCCCGAAAATATGGAACTGATTCCGGAAGGCATGTTTCAGGCTTGTTCTTCGCTGGAAGAGATACAGATTCCCGGACAGGTTACAAGCCTCGGTGCCAATGCCTTTGAACAGTGCCTCAGTCTGAAACAGATTGCCATCCCGGACGGAGTTGTTTCTATCGGACGATGCGGTCTGGCAAGTACAGGACTCACATCAGTTATCATTCCAGATACAGTCACAGAGCTTGGCGAAGGCTGCCTGACAAACTGCCCTGATCTGGAAACAGTACAGCTTTCTTCCAATCTGAAAGAGATTTCGTTCGGTATGCTCAGCTTCACAGGACTTCCTGAAATTACAATTCCTGAAAGCGTTGCAAAAATAGATTACTGTGCTTTTACCTGGAATTTGAATCTGAAGAGTGTCACAATCCTGAATCCTGAGTGTAAAATCAATGATTCTTCTTCCATGAAAACGTTTTCTACAGGTACCAAGTCCGGCTCGACAGAAGAGTATTTCGGCGGCATTATCTATGGATATGAAAATTCTACTGCACAGGCATATGCTGAACAGTATGGTTATCAGTTTGAAGCTCTGGATGCTCCTGCTCTGGATGCCGGAGATATCGACGGCAGCGGAAAAGTAAATATTCTGGATGTGATTATCGTCAATAAAGCAGTTCTCGGAAAACAGGATATTTCCCAAAGACAGGTCGAGACTGTGGATTTCAATCATGACGGCATACCGGATGCAACGGATGCTCTTACTTTGCTGAAATACATTGTCGGACTTGTTTCAGAACTGAATTAATAAAAAAATCCCCTCTGGTTTTACAGAGGGGATTTGTCAAATTCTTTTTCATACCAGTCTGTGAACAGTTCGCCGGCAAGCCACAGCTGTTTCCAGATTTTTGCAATTTCAATACTGCTGATATAGACAAAAGGTCTGTCGCCGATAAAACGCCATTCGCCGCCCTCGTCTTTTGACCATGAATAAGAAGCAAGTGTCAGGCAGCGGTCAGAATTGTCTTCCCATTTAATCAGTTCGACAGCAGGCTTGCCAAGCGGAGAATGCGAAGTTCGGATTTCAAATTCTCCGTATTTCCAGTGAAATTCAAATTGTTCTGCATTTATTTTTTCAGTTGTCATGGTTCATCCTCCGGAAGAGCGAAATTAAAAATCGTCGTCGTCGTAATCATCATCATAATCATCATCGAAATCATAGACAGGCTGAACAGGCTATTCCTGAACCGGAGGTTCTTCCGGAATTTCTTCCTCTTCGGGGCCGTATTTCTGTTTGTAGAATTCAGCTTTATCCTCGCGCATGGCGGCTTCTGCCTTGATGAGTACCTGTCTGTAGTCCTGACTTTCTTCCGGCTGGAATACGTTCAGGCCTTTGGCAACAGAAAGATCGGGATAATCTTTATGTTCGGCGTTATACTGATTGATTTTTCCGTCCAGACGCTGGAAATAATCTTTCATATCCAGTTTGGTTTTATTTTCTATAATAATAATAAATTCATCGCTTGCGATTCTGTAGACGTTCTTGGAAATAAAAATTTCTTTCAGCAGAGCAGCAGTTTTCAGAAGAAGTTCGTCGCCGATTTCAAAGCCGTAATTTGTATTAATGGCTTTCAGTTCGTTGATATCGAAAAATCCGACAGCAAAATTTGCTCTTTTTTCTGCAATGGCCTGATTCATATTTTTAATCGTCAGCTGATAGGCCGATTTATTATTGACTCCGGTCATTTCGTCCTTATAGGTCTGCGAATATAAAAAAGAAATATAGCGTTTCAGCTGTTTTTGCATACTATGAAGATTCATTCCGATTTCGGAAATTTCGTCCTCATCGTCTTCCGTGCCGTAAATTTCGCCGGAAGCGATAGTCTGGAGCAGTTCGCGATGATTGTCATCAGAAATTAATTCCAGTTTCTGGATAGAGCTTTTCATCATAATTTTATTCAGTTCTTTGAAGCCTTCTTCCAGATCGGCCATTTTGGAATTAAGTTCGCTGAAGCGTTTTCTGCTTTTGGATGAAATGAACAGTGCCAGCCAGATACCCAGAAATAACGAAACGCCAATGACGATTGTAATCGTCAGGACATATTGTGAAATCTGGTTTTCAACCCATTCTGCACTGAAATCGACAGCTACTACAACGGGCACATTCCATTCGGAATCATAAACGGGACTGTAGGCGGAATAAAATCTGCCCCATTCGTCCTCATAGGGCTGCTGATCGACAGCGGCCTTTCCGGCGGCGGCCTGCTGGAGTGCTTTTGTTGTGATGACAGGCGAGCCGAATTCGCCGGGGTCTTCGATAGCCGGGTCAACAGAAAATGTGAAAGTTCCGTCTTCTTCCACGTTGATGGCGTAGATATATTCCAGTTCGATATTTTCCTGAAATACTCTGAGAGTACTCAATGCCTGTTCATAAGCATAAGAACCGGCATCTTCTTTTGTGAGGTCCTTCATGGCATCGCCGTCGATCATGGCGGCAGCTGTGTTGGAAATATCCAGCATTCTTTGATGAATCAGTGTCTGAATTGCATATCTGGACTGGAGTGCCAGAGAAAGCCCCATGATCGTATTTGCTATTACCAGAAGCATCAGAGCAAGAATTAAATTTTTGGTTAATGCATGTCTTCTGTGTTTACTCAAAAATCATCACGCTCCTGTTCACTATATGTAGTATCATTGTATCATTTTTTTTACATTTTGTCAATTTATAAAAAATACAAATTTTTCCACTTTTCCGGAACTATATTATTAAAAACTATTTTTCCGATAAAATTAAAAAATCCCCTGCCGGAGCAGGGGATTTCAGACAACAGATAGTAAATTAATTTTATTCGGGAGCGGTCAGGTCGCAGAGGTCAAGCACGGGTTTTCCGATATTGATATAATCGCTTGTGTCGCCGGCCTCGGCCAGAATGGTAAGATACAGATTTCCGATCTGATCGGCATCGACGGCATAATATAATGTCACGTCTGCCGACTCGTGAGGCTGTAAATTATAGATACCGTTCTTTTCGTGCTCGTGTTCGGTATAAAATGCGAAATGTGCATCGCTGTTCAGATTCGGTTCATGAACGATTTCCGTGCCGTGGCCGATATTGTACAGACTTTCTCTGATGGAATTATCCTCTTCAAGGCTGAATATTCCTCCATGGAAGCAAAGACCGTTCCAAAGCCATTCTTTTTCGGTATCTTCGTCATTTCTTGTCAGAGTGACATCCAGTTTCAGAATATACTGCTGAATATCTTCGTCGCGGATGATTTCAGCTTGCAATCCGCGGTCGTCGGTTGTATATTCTTTTCTGTGGGCGGTCAGATTTCCGTTTTCGTCAAGATACTGGCTGTAATCTGCATCCAGACCGATACAGTCAGTCGTGATGCCTGTGAAATCCTTCTGGAGTGCTGCGGAATTGATCGTCATCTGAACAGCATGATCCGCTTCGCACGGAACAGTATAATCAATCGTGACAGTATCGCCGACATGAACCAGATTCATCAGATTCGGGTCACAGTAGCCGCTTGGTGCGGAATAGGTTGTTTCTTCCTGTGCCTGATAAACTGTATAATATTGTTCTTCTGATTCTGTCAGATAGAGAGAATTAATCAGTCTCAGATATTCTTTTTCTGAAAGTTTTCTGGTGACGAGTTCGGCGATATAGGGCGTATCTTTGAAATGCACATAGATTCTTGCATCAACTGCGGAACTGTCATCAAAAGTGCAGATAACAGCTTCATTTCCGGAACTGGTTTCCATGTTTGTTGCAGTGTCCACATCCAGTTCTGTCCATAAGAATGGCTGTGAAACGTCCTCGATACGGTACAGCACATAACCGACACTTCGTCTGGTATTGATAGTATCGTCTGTATTTTCGCCGGGGATGCAGATTTCATTCCATGTGCCGTCGCCGGTGTTATTCGTCTGATAGCTTAAATCTTCGGGAGTCCAGCCGAATGCAAGTTTATAATTGCCCATGCTGTCAGAGCCTTCCTCACACTGGAAGATAATATCATAATCGAAATTATCGGAATCATCCGGTGCGCCTTTCCAGAGACTGCCGACTTCTTTATCAGTTTCTTCGAGATACATTTCATCAGCGAACTGGTGCATTTCCTCATAGCTGAAACCCTTGATAAAACATGCTTCAATATAAGGTGTACCCTCGAACTGGACAAACAGCATGTCATACCCTTGATCTCGTTTCAGGAAAACGGCCGTATTTCCGGCAGTTGTCTTGAATTTATCGACTTCGGAAATAAACTCATATTCTGCGGTATAAGGTTCAGACGGGTCAACAACACGGCAGAATCCGGGAGTGATAGCGTGTTCGTCCTCTTCGTTTTCATAGTTATGATATTTAAGCGCATAGGGGCCGTCTTCGCGGCATTCCAGACCATCCGGAACATAGCCGAATTTTACCTCATAGAGCGTTTCGTTCTCCTGAACCGGAATCGACAGCTTGACGATATCGCCGTCCTGTTCGACGGAAATGCCGTATTCATCAGCGAGGGGTTCTGCTTCAGTGATAAGTTCTGTATCGGGTTCAGTTTCGGCGAGTTCGACAGCTTCGGCCGGACTGAAATCATTCTGCTGATTCTGTGCCGGAATCTGTCTGCCGACCTGATAAATATTCACACCGCCCCAGACGGCAAGCCCTGCAAGCGCAATGCTTGCGGTACAGATAGCGGCAAAGCCAAGTCCTGATTTTTTCATGATAATACTCCTTTCTGCTGACTGTTCAGCCTGACTGAGAATTTCTCTTTTTCTTTTCTGATAATTCTGCGAAAATTTGGGTTCAGGCGCATCCGGAGAAAAGGCCTCGCTGATGATGTGATCCCAATCACTTTTTTTGATGTTAAACATAGAAGTCCTCCTCCTTATGAGCCGTCATGCGTTTCCGGGCGCGTTCAAAGCGTTTGCGGACGGCAGTTTCTTTCATGCCCAGCAGAACGGCGATTTCTTTAAACGGCTTGTTCTCCTGACAATGCAGAAGAACGATTTGTTTATCCGTTTCGCTGATCAGCGAAAACAGTTCTGAAAGAATCTCACGCAGAGAGGATTTTTTCATTCTGTTTTCCAGATCGTTCCGGGAATCTGCAATCTGTGTGACAGAGTCGTCAAGTTCAGTACAGTACTGATTCTGCCGGACATTTTTTCTGTATTGATTAATCGCCGTGCTTTTGATGATTTTAATCATATAGCTTTTAGTGGCCGGAGAATCAGGATCGCCGATTTTGTCCAGATGGGTCATGACCTGATAAAAGGCATCCGAAACAGCATCTTCGGCCTGCTGCGGATGGTGCAGCACGGCAAAGGCAATATGATAGAAAGGCTTTTCGTAAATCTGATAGAGTTTTTCAAGTTTCGTATTTTTCGGCATTGTTTCACCTCCGGAAGCGGTATTTCAGAACGTTCTGTTATAGATAACACCGGAGAATACAAAAACGTGACAGTTTTTTTAAAACTTGACAAAAAATTTCTGATATGCTATGATTAAGAAAATCAGGAAAGGATTGCTGCTATGAAATATACCAAAGAAGTTTTTGCGGAATATCATAAGAATACAATCCGGGTATATCAGGCCTATTGTCAGGAAATCGCAGAAGAAGCCGTCAGATTGCAGAAATTCGGGGAATATTATAATTTCAGCCGTATGACGTGGATTAAGCCTTCTTTTTTGTGGATGATGTACCGTTCCGCATGGGGAACAAAGAAAAATCAGGAATTTATTCTGGCATTGGAAATAAAACAGGAAAGCTTTCTGAATTTATTAAGTCAGGCAGTTCTGACCGCTCCGGAAACGCTCCCCGGACAGGACTGGGAAAAACAGTTTTCCGAAACGGAAGTGTACTGTCAATGGGATCCGGACAGAAGCATCACCGGAACTGCGCTCCAGAGAGGAGCAATCCAGATTGGCATCAAAGGACAGGCAATAAAGGAAATTTTTCAGAACGGCATTGTCAGAATTGAGGATATGACACCACAAGTACGGAAATGGAATCAGCTCCGGAAAAATAACAGACTCAAAGCCAAAGATCTTCCCAGCGAAAAACTATTCCCGGTAGAAGATAAAAAAATCCGGAAAAATCTGAATATGGGCTGAAAAAATCCGCCTTGGAACAGGCGGATTTTTCAGATTATTCAGTTTCAGAATTCATTTCAATCAGATCAGTTAATTTTTCATGATAAGTCAGTACCCCGGCCGTACCGGACAAAGCTCTTCGGCGGACGATTTTTCCGGTATATTCGCCGTCAATAAAGGCCTGATAGAATGTGTCATCCACAGGGACAAGCGTGAGTTCCGTTTCGGAATCGTCAGTCAGCGTGTAATGGAAGATGACAGTCGGCTTGGCATCTTCATCCGGTTCGGCATCCAGATCAAGAGAATCATAAGTCAGATTGGAAACTGACAGGAATAATTCGTTATAAGCTTTCTGGATTTCGTCCGTATTGCCGGAAATTTCTATTTCGTCAGCCATATTGTCAGACTGGAAGAATGCTTTGCTTTCCTCGTGATTCATGTTCATGCTGAAATGCAGGTCATCTACTGTGACATCCAGAACAGAAATATCTGTAATGGCAGGGGAGTAGATTTTATCCGTCATCAGAGCCGGAGCTTCGGTTTGCAGGAAAGAAACGCTGTTCGGAGTCATAGCGGCAATCTGACCGGATTCTTCATAGACCAGATAGACACTGGTATCTTTCGGGTCGAATTTAGCGAAATCAATCGTCATAGTTTCTCCGGAATCGGTTTTCAGAATAAACTGATAAGCCGGGTCATCCAGATGATAGTCAATTAAATCCTGCGGACTTTCGGCCATTTTTACAAAAGAATCTATTTGCAGTCTGGTGACGGAAGTCAGCATAGAGTTCACATTCGCACCGTTGACAGGAGAATTTTTCAGCGGTTCGAGCATCTGCCAGCGGCCGTTTTCATCTTTTTCGATTTCAAAAGCTGTTTCTTTGCCGTCCTGGAGTTTTACATAGCTGATATTGACATCCATCCAGCTGATCATATAAGGATCTTTCAGATAGCCCAGACCGCCTTTGAGAATATCTCCTTTTGTGAAATCAATCGCATAGACAACAGGGTCATCCGGGAGCATGACGTAATAATATTCCTCTGTAGCGGATGCGTTTCCGAGATACAGGGTATAAGCCGTATTTCCGGCATAGCAGGTCAGCGGCCGGGCATTATCCAGACCATAGCCGGACAGATCGGCGGCACTGACTTCCAGTTTTTTCAGAGCCGTCAGGTCACTCATATAATTACAGATTGTGTTGATATAATAAGCATTCAGTGCCACAGGGTATTCATAATCTGTATCTGTGATTTCCCAGCCGGATGCGGATTTTTCTATGATGAAATTTCCTTCCGGAAGTGAAATTTCTGTTTTGTCAATAGTATTTTCATCAAAATTAAATAACTGGAGCGATTTTTCCTCATCCAGAACTGCCTGTTCTTCTCTGGATTTCAGCGTATCTACTGCGATATAGGCACCAGTGCCGAAAATCAGCAGAAGAATCAGAGCAATGATCAGAGCTTTCATTTTTTTGGTACTCATGAATTAAGAATACCTCCTCTTAAGCCATACGCCCACGCCGACCAGACCGACGACAACAGGAACGGCAATGAACAGAATCATAGAAGCATTGGCCGCTGTTTCGGAATTCAGGTTCAGAGCATCATAATCGCGTTCCTTATCGGCAATGCCCATATCCAGAATCAGGTCACTGTCATGCATCCAGCTCATGGCGGAGAGCATCAGATAAACAGGGATAATCATATAATCCTGCGAAACGTTGACATCGTCAATAAATTCTGCATTGCCCATCACGAGCACTTTTGCGCCGTTGCGGGATGTGCTTGTTGAATACATAGCCAGGTCAAGCGGATAGCCTGTAATTTCTTCGGCCATGGGATTGGTGCCGCCGTAGATTTCGCCCACTGCGGTAGAAACAGAATCGCCGTATTCGTCCGTAGCGGAGACAGTCTGCAATAACGAGCCGACTTCCAGAGAATAGTCATCCGCGCCGAAATATTGATAAAAGCTTCTGGAATCACTCATGAAGGCGTAATAGCCGTTGTCTGTCATATCGGCCAGTTCGCTTGTCAGGTCGACAGAACCGTTTTCTGTATCGGCACGGACGATGCTTACCTGATACGTATAGGGGTCGCCGCTGACATAGCGGCTGGAATCCGTTTCCCGGACGATGTCATAATCCATATGAATTCCGAAAGAATCCATGATAGATTCTATATTTTTATAAGCAATTTTGTCCTTGTTCGGCGACATCAGAAAACAGATATTGCCGCCGTTGTCGAGATATTCATTAATCAGGCGTGTTTCGTCATTGGATAAATCCGATTTCGGTGCGGCCAGAATCAGCATAGCCGTATCTTCCGGGATGGCTTTGGCCGTAATCAGATTGAGTTCCTGAGCGTTGTAATTCCGGTTTTTCATATTGGAATTGAATCTGGTATAATCATTCTGGAGTGATTTTTCTCCGTGACCGGTCAGGAAATATACAGAAGCTTCTTTTCCGGATGCTACGGCATGAATTGCACCTGTGATATAATTTTCGCCGGTAAAGTAAGCGGCTTCCACCGTGCGGCTGTTGTCTTCGCCGTAAGAAACCTGATACTGATACATGTTTGTTCCCAGTACATGCTTGCTTCTGTCCTCGCAGCACATGACCATGTCGCCGACGGAAAGATCATAGCCCAGGTCTTTCAGCTGATTGACAAGTTCCGGATTCTGATCCGGGTCGAAATCAATCAAATTGATATTATCATAATTGCCGTACTGTTTCAGCGTGTAATATAAGGCCATGCTGTCATCGTCTGTAGAGAGATAATCCATATCCATGAGAAAATAAAAATCCACCTGCTTGTCCAGCGTATTCAGATAATTTTTAGTTGTATCAGATAATTCATAGAGTTTTGCAGGAGTCATATCCCAGATGATGTTTAATCTGCCTGCCAGCAGATTAATCGGTATTGCAACAGCAAGTGCCAGTGCTGCCAGAATGGCCGCATAGGCTGTGAATTTTCTGCTTTTCAGATTCTTGAAAGATTTCTGATTGGTATTCTGATCCATGATAATGCCCCTCCCTTAACTGTGACTCCAGCGGCGTTTTTCAATCGCAATGATATTCCAGCAGATGACAACGGCTGTTGCACTCAGGAAGAAAATCAGATCTTCCAGACGGAACATGCCCTGCGAAAAATAGACGAATCTTCTTTGCATGGAAATCCAGCTGATGGCAGAATTCAGGCTGGGATACGCATTCACCAGTGCCGTTCCGCCGATCTGATCTACCAGAAGTGTGCCTTCCATGATGATTTCGCCCAGAATCGCGGCAATGATGGCGCTTCCGGTCAGCGAGGAGAGCAGCATTCCTACGGCAATGCAGACAAGTCCCCATAAGAAAAATCCCAGATATGCACAGATCAGTGATGACCACATCACCTGACCGTTCAGGGCTGTATAAATCGGAAAGAACAGCGTTGCAAGCATCATCACAGCGAATACTGTCACAATGGAGAGAAATTTGGCAAGTACAATTTTTCCGACACTCAGCGGACTTGTCAGAAGCAGGACTTCCGTACCGCCGCGGCGTTCGTCCGCAAAAGAACGCATGGTAAGAATCGGAATGATAAAAATAAAGAAAAAGAAATTGTTATAAAAAATATTCGGGAATGAAAATTTCAGCATATTGGAATCCATCGAAGCAATCGATGTGATAAAAGAAAAACTGAAAATCAGCATGAAAAGGGCAGTCAGCACATAGGCAAACGGCGAGAAGAAAAAGGACTGCAATTCTTTTTTATATAATGAAAACATGAATGATTAAACCTCCTCGTCGTAGGGATTGGACTGCTGCGTTTCTTCAATCAGCTGTTCCAGACTGGATTTTTTCTTTTCCTGAATCAGTTTCATGAATACCTGTTCAAGATTCAGCTTGGCAAGATTCATCTCGACAATACTGCACTGATTGTTCAGAAGCACAGACATGATTTCGTTCCGGACGGCTTCTTCCTGGAGTTCAATCTGATAGAGATTTCTGTTTTCGGAAATTTCTTTGATGTCAGAAACAGCATTCACGCCGCGGATATCTTTCAGCAGCCGGACGATTTTTTCTTTGTCGCCCTCTGCGGTCAGGTTCAGAACAGTATCTGCCGTCAGGTTTTTTTCCAGATTTTCAATCGTATCAATCGCCATGATTTCGCCTTTGTTAATGATGACAACCCGTTTGCAGACGGCACTGACTTCGGCCAGAATGTGCGAGCTGAAAATAACAGAGTGTTCTTTTCCCAGTTCCAGAATCAGATTGCGCACTTCCATGACCTGGGAAGGGTCAAGGCCGACAGTCGGCTCGTCCAGAATCAGCACTTTGGGATTCCCCAGCAGTGCCTGTGCAAAACCGACTCTTTGCTTGTAGCCTTTGGAAAGATTCCGGATTAGCCGGCGGCGCATATCTGTGATATGCAGTTTTTCCATGGCATCTTCCACCTGCTGTCTGCGTTCGGCGCGCGGTACGCCTTTCAGTCCGGCGACAAATTTCAGATATTCTTCCACGCGCATATCCGGATAAACCGGCGGAATTTCCGGCAGATATCCAATGCATTTTTTAGCCTCCGATGCCTGCTCGGTAATATCAAAGCCGTTGACCGTTACCGTTCCCCCCGTGGACGGCAGATAACCGGCAATGATATTCATTGTCGTGGATTTTCCGGCACCGTTCGGCCCCAGAAATCCCAGAACTTCGTTATCCCGTATTTCAAAGTCAATGCCTTTGACCGCGGGATTTCTGCCGTAATATTTCGACAGATTCTTGATTTCGACCATAAATAAATTTTCCTTTCTCTTTGAAAAAATAAGATAAACATTGCAGTACGGGCATACATATTTTTATTATCGCATAAATTTATAAATAATTTATGAATAAAATATTGATAAATTATGAATTTCATCAATATATAAAATCACTGTGCTATTATAACGCAGATTTGTGATTGCTGTGTGAAAAGTTTTTGGATAATCCCTGAAATTTTATTGTTAAAATATACAAAAATCGTGTTGAGTTCATGTGCATGGCGACGAAAAAATTAAAAAATTGTTTCGGATTTTCGTGAAAGCCTTGACAAAATATTAAGAATTGACTATAATAAAACTATGAAAGTCTGCTTCTGATTTGCACTGATTCATAAGCAGGCTGTCAGAATTGGTGTGATATTTTTCAAAAATCTTAAACAAATCCAAATTAAAACGAGAGGGGAAATTAGAATGCTTTTTAAAAAGAGCAAAGCAGTGATCTCTGCAATCCTGTCTGCCGCTATGCTGACCAGCACAATGGTTGCTACTGTAGCGAATGCAGGCGACAACGGTTCCAACGGTACTCCCGGTAACAGAACCAAGCCGGAAGCTTTCGGCGATGATACTTATGCCGCACGTTTCCTGTCCCTTTATGACGATGTTGTCACAAACGGTCAGGCCAACGGCTACCTGAGCCAGAACACAGGCGGCGGCGATTCTTTCGGAATTCCGTACCATGCTGTAGAAGAAGTTATCATCGAAGCTCCTGACTACGGTCATGAAACAACTTCCGAAGCTATGTCCTATCTGGTATGGGCTGCTGCAATGAGAGACAACATTGCCAAGAACCATGCCGATCAGGTAAGCACAGGCAATGTACAGTATACCAACGATCTGGCCAAGGCCTGGAAAACTCTGGAAGTTATGGTTCCTGATGTACAGGACAACTTCTGGACTGCCGGCAACGTAAGCGCACAGTACTGCGGCGAATATGATATGCCTCAGGACTGCCCGGATCATCATGCAGGTGAAGCAGATCATACCGCTTCCAACCCGATTTACAACAAGTTTACCAGCGTATACAAGGGCAAGGACGGCAAGGGCGGTCTGTACCTGATGCACTGGCTGG
>DFJS01000016.1 GCA_002373165.1 Ruminococcus sp. UBA3665 | reverse complement strand
TGTGCCTGTATATGCCATAAGATCATACCTTTCATTTTATTATTTTATAAATTTATTCCAGCATATTTCAGGATGACAAACCATGCCGGATTATGTCACAAAAAATTCATATGCCGAAAATATTGACAGGCAAAGATATCCATGATATAATAAAATAAGAAAACCGGAATGATTCTGGTATTTCAGAAGGAAGTCTTGTTATGTGCAATGAAATTGTAAGCATATCCGGCTTGAAGCAGCATTATGCAAATCTGTTCATTCCCAGCCTGCAAAGAGAATATGTATGGGGCAGAAAACAATGGGAGTGTCTTTGGCAGGACATTCTGTCAGTCTGCCGCGCCAGCGCAAACGAAAAGAATGCACAGCTTTTTTTGGGAAATATCACACTGAAACTGAAAAAGAATCCGGATTCCTATGAGGTAATCGGTGGTCAGCAGAGGCTTACTACAATCACGATTCTTCTGGATATGCTTTTAGATCTGCAAAAATTTTATAATAAAAAAATTTCAGAAAATTCAGAATCTTATTTTCAGATAGGAGACTGTCGTGCACCAAGATCTGATAATAAGGATATCATATCAGAAGACGGCGGAAAAAAGCGACCCATACTTATCAGCATGAAAAAACAGGAGAATGACACGGGAGAATCAGAAGAGCTGAAGAAGAAATGGAAAGATATTCTCAAATTCATCAGTGACGGAAAACTTCCGCCGCAGTATGACGGCGATACGGACCATATTTCAGCATCTGCATCAGAGTTTTTATGACAAAGAATTGTTCAATGTGGAGTTTATTCTGGAAACCATGAAGGAATGGGCAGAATATTATATTAATTATACAAATCCCTGCGAAAATAAAAGCTATGATGTGCGGCATCTGTACTATCTGCGCACAATGGGCAATACTTCCCTGATTCCTGCCGTTATGAGAACGCTGGAAACAGATTTGAATAAGAAAGTAAGCAATCAAAAACCGGAAGACAAAACAAAATACTGGAATCAATCTTGTTTGAAGAATTACTATCTGGAAGCGAAAGATCTCAAGGAAATGAAAATAAATCAGACAAATCACCTGATAAATCTGTTCAATGAATTCAAAAATTATTGCAGTTTTAATGAAAAAAATGCACCTGATGCCTATCCCGATTTGCAGATAGTTTCTTATCATATCAATAATACTTCCGGCGAATATGAGAAAATGACAGACTATCAAAAGCCCGACAGGAATATCTGTTCTATCAGCATCAAAGACCGGGCATTCACTGCCGAACCGGAGTTCAAAAACGAAAATAACAGCATTGTTGAATATCGCTTCATCACAAAAAAAGAACAGAAATTAAAACCTAGTTCCGTCACAGAAGAAAAACTCAAAGAAGTATTTCACAGAAAAGATAAAGATTGACAGCAACCTGAAAGAAGATCTGATACAAAATCTGAACAATGCCGTCTTTCATGTTCTGACAATCCAAAAAAACGCCCCCGAAACGTTTCAGTATAAAGTCTTTGGAACAATCAACGGCTGCGGAGTCTCCCTTACTGTCGAGGATAAAGTAAAAAATTATCTGCATATGATAGCAGATAAAACATCTCCCGTTAAACCTGAATATTATGCACAGCGTTTTGTCAAGGCCTTTGCCGAAATGAAATGTGCAAGTCACATCCCGGAAAAAACACACGGGCAAATTTATTCTGTTACTGTGCGAAATCTGGTGCGGTCTGTCTTTCAGCAATGCATGTGAGAAATTTGATTCAGGCGAAATTGAACATATCTTTCCTGCCAATCCTTCTGAAAAAATCAATTTCCCGAACGATTTCATCAAACCCAGTTACATGGGCAAATTAATGAATGTCTGCCTGCTGGAAGCAAAATTCAATAAAAAAATCGGGAATCAGATGCTTGCCGGGAAACTCCTGCAGTACGAAAACAGCAAGTTCATAATGCCGCATATGTTACGGGATATGCTCCAGAAGGATATTAATGAAGATACTCTTTATTACGATAATGCCCATGCCGAACAGTATCTTGAAATAATCCAGGAAAAATTATTCGCCCGTGAAGAAAATAATGCCGTCTGCTTTATGAATATGCTCGATGAAGTAACCGCTGACGGCAGTCAGAATTCCGTCACTCCCTGACAAGCTTTGTGTTCAGAAGCAAAAAAACAACAGTTCCGTTCAAAAACGAACGGAACTGTTTTGATTATTCTATAAAATTCAAAGCTTCTGGAAGAAAAATCCGCCCATGCCCATGCCTGTCCGGCCTCCTGTGCCGCTGAATGAGGCATAAAGAAAAATTTTTTTCAGCATTTTCTGTTCTTCTGCATCGGAAGGAAGCAGAATATCGGCATGACCCGTCATTCCTGGCAGATGAATGCCGCTGATGTTATAATCATACTGCTGAAACTGCCATTCCCCGAACTGACAGTGATAAAACGCTTTGCGGAATGAATCAAAATCCAGCTGTTCGCCCTCGAATTCGTTCATTCTCCGGATGACGGAAATAAAATGCATTGTCACATCCGGGAACCCAGATTCTTTGCCTGCCGTCTTGAAGACCGAAGGCGTTAGAAATAAAAGCCTGTAAGTTCTGCCGTTTGTCCGCGGCATCAGTTCGGGCAGAGACGTGCGGAACAGCTCGCCTTTTTGGATAATTTCGGCTTTGCCCGCGCCCTTGATAAGAAGAGAATCCAGTCCGGAAGCGGTTTCCGGTACGATGTCACAGCTCTCATGCAGAGACGAAATTCTTGTCAGGACGATATTTTTTTCTTCTCCGGGAACGCAGTAGAGAGAAAACGGATGATATTTTTTTTCATGGAGCTGCTGTGCTTTTTCCTGCGGAATCCGGTACATCAGCGCACCATGTATTTTAACGGCAATTTCGGAATAAACATGTTCAATTCCGGGAATTCTGACAGAAAAATCATATTGTATCAGCATGATAATATCCTTTCTGTGATGATTTTTTATTAATTATAGCATAGAACGGAAATTCTGTCAAGCTGGCGGCCTGTTTCTGCCGTTTTGCTTTTTTTCAGAAAAATTTCTCCGGAAATGAAAAAAATCAGAAAATATATTGACTTTCTTGTAATTATATGATATAATTATACAAAAAGGAGTTGTTTTTTTATGAATCAAGATATTATCAGCTTTGATGTCGGAACTAATTTCGATTACCGCATTTTTGACATCATTAAAAAATATGATAAAAAGCACAGCATTACCAATCTTTACGGCAAGCTCCGCAGAGACGGCCTTCCCGGCGGACGCACTGCCGCCATCGTTCCGGATTTTTCTATGGATCAGTTTAAAGATTATCTGAAAGAATGTCAGAAAAATAATCTGACTTTCAATTATTTAATCAATCCGCTGTCGCTGGATCAGAATATGCTTGACCCCACAGTCGGCAAACAGATTCGCGAATTTATTCATACACTGTATGACATCGGTGTACGGGCGGTTACACTGAATTCCCCTGCACTGATTCACTATGTCAAGAAGAATTTTCCGGATATGTTCGTCACACTGGGGCTGTACGCCTATCCGACCAAGATTCAGCAGATTGAATACTGGCGCAACTGGGGCGTAGATGAAATCACACTGGATCACTGTTTCAACCGTCGGTTTGATCTGCTCCGTCAGCTTCTGACACAGTATAAAGATACAGACCTGTATCTGCGTGTCATTGCCAATAATCTATGTCTGAGAGAATGTCCGTTCCGGCTGGCACACGGCTGTTTTACAGGACATTCCGACCCCGATCGTTCTTCTATTGACTATTCGCTGATCAACTGCAATTATTATAAAGTCACCCAGCCTTCCAGAATTCTTTCTTCTGAATGGATTCGTCCGGATGACCTGCATTATTACAGAGAACTCGCCGAAGAAACAGGCAACCGTCATTTTGCCGTCAAGCTGGTAGACCGTACCAGAACTACTGATTTTATCGAAAGAGTTATCCGTGCTTACATGGAAGAGTCTTACGAAGGCAATCTGCTGGATATTCTCAACTGGCCGAGTACGAAGAATATGGCACAGCAGAAAATGATTCAGAAAATTACTGAAGATTCAGAAGCCGCTCCTGCACGGCCTGCCGGCGGACCGCCTCCCGGAAGACCTGCCCTGCGTTTCGCAGAACAGATGTATCCGGATGTGCCCCCGCGTTTCGGCAGAACCATGACCTTCCCGGAACTCTATATTGACAACAGAAAACTGGACGGCTTTATTGAACATTTTGTACATGATTACCGCTGTGATGAAACACTCTGTCACGGCGGCATGACCGAAGGCGAAGCCGACAACTTCCGCAATGCCTGCGGCTACTGCGAAGCATGGGCGAAAAAAGCTGTTACTTATGATGAACAGGAAGTTGCCCAGTGGAAAGAAATCGCATCCGGACTGCTTAAAAGCATCGAGGACGGAACGCTCTACCGTCAGCAGGGTGAAAGTCATGCATAAAGAATTCTTAATGGGCAATGCCGCCATTGCCAGGGGTGCTCTTGCGGCAGGGCTGAACCTGATCTGCGGATATCCCGGCACACCTTCTACAGAAGTGCTGGAAACTGCTGCCAAATATAAACCGGAAACGCTCTATGTCGAATGGTCCGTGAACGAAAAAGCCGCGCTGGAAGTCGGCGCAGGTGCAGCTTACTGCGGCTCCAGAACTATGGTGACAATGAAGCAGGTCGGCCTGAATGTGGCATCCGATCCGCTGATGAGTCTTGCCTATATCGGCGTGAAAGGCGGCATGGTAATTATGGTCGCTGATGATCCAGGGCCTATTTCCTCACAGACAGAACAGGATACCCGGCATTTTGCATCTTTTTCCAAACTGCCCTGCTTTGACCCGTCTACTGTACAGGAAGCTTATGACATGATTCAGGATGCTTTTGCTTATTCCGAAACTTATCATACTCCTGTGCTGTTCCGTCCTACAACAAGAGTCTGTCATGCCTATTCTTCCGTTATGATAAAAGACCCTGAGGAATTTTATCACAACACCCCGGAGGGCTTTATCAAAGATTCTTCCCGATGGGTTATATTTCCGAAGCTTTCTTATCAGGCGCATATGCAGATTGAAAAGCGCAATGCCGAACTTTCAGCAGTTTTTTCAGACTATGCAGGCAATCAGATTCTGCCTGCCGCGAAGACAGACTGTCGCAAAGGCATTGCTTCCCACGGCATCAGCTTTACTTATGTGAAAGAAGCTCTGAAAGACAGAGAAAATCCTGCTGTGCTGAAAATTTCCACGCCGTTTCCGTTTCCGGAACAGAAAGCACTTGCATTCCTGCAAAATCTGGATGAAGTGCTCTGCATTGAAGAACTTGATCCTGTTATCGAACGGGAATTGACATATCTTTGCGGCAAGCATCATCTGCCTGTCAGAATTCTGGGCAAGTTAAGCGGTCATATCCGGACTGCCGGGGAAAATACCTGTGACAGCGTTTCACAGGATATTGCTTCTTTCATGGGCTGGGAAAATCCGGAAGAACATAAACTTCCGGAACCGCCGGCACTGCCTGTCCGGCCGCCTGTGCTTTGTGCCGGCTGTCCGCACAGAGCATCGTTCTATGCCGTCAAAACGGCCATGAAAGGCAAAAAAAGCGTATTTTGCGGCGATATCGGCTGTTATACGCTCGGAAACGCCATGCCGCTGGATATGGTGGACACTTGTCTGTGCATGGGCGCAGGAGTGAACATCACGCAGGGCATCGGCCATACAGAACCCGATACGGCCTGTTTCGCATTTGTAGGCGATTCCACGTTTTTTGCCTCGGCCATTACCGGCGCAGTCAATGCAGTTTATAATCAGGCAGATATGACCCTTGTCGTGCTGGATAATTCCACCACTGCCATGACGGGACATCAGCCTCATCCCGGAACCGGCCGTACCATGATGGGCGAAATTGTACAGAAAATCAGCATAGAAGACGTTCTGAAAGGCGTGGGCGTGAAAACTGTCGAGACAGTCAATCCGTTTTCACTGCAAGAAGCTGTCGGAACAGTGAAGAAAATATCTGCCGAAAAGGGCGTAAAAGCAATTATTTTCAAATCTCCCTGTGCCATGCTGATCAAACCGCAGCAAATTCTGGAAGTAGATCAGCAAAAATGCATCGGCTGCCGGAAGTGCATCACAAGTCTGGGCTGTCCGGCAATTGTGACGGCAGACGGAAAAGTAAAAACAGATGACTCACTCTGTACAGGCTGCGGGCTTTGTGCCCAGGTTTGTCCCGTGGGTGCGATAGGGAGGGCAGAAACATGAATCAGAATCTTCTTCTGTGCGGAGTCGGCGGACAGGGAATTGTCCTTGTTTCCAAGCTGGTAGCTTCCTGCGCAATGCAGAAAGGCTATGATGTCATGAGTGCCGAAACCATCGGCATGGCGCAGAAAGGCGGCAGTGTGTTCAGCTTTCTGCGTTTCGGCGAAGAGATCGCAAGCCCCATGTTCGGCAGAGGACAGGCCGATCTGATGATTGCCTTTGAACCTGCCGAAGCGGTCAGAATGCTGCCGTATCTGAAAAAAGACGGCTGTATTATCGTGAATACAAAACCCGTGATGCCCGTGACTGCCGTACTGAAAGCTTCTGCCTATCAGGGAACGGAAATGCTGGCTTATCTGAAACAGAACGTCAGCCGCCTGATTCTGGTGAACGGCGAAAAGGCATGTCACGAAATCGGCAGCCCAAGAGTGCTGAACATGATTATGCTGGGTACAGCTGTCCGGCACGGACTGCTTCCGTTTTCGGTCAGCGAGGCAGAAACGGCAATGCGGCAGAATGTCAGGCCGCAGTTTGCAGAACTGAATCAAAAAGCTCTTGCTTATGCCGAATCAGAAAAATAAAAATTTCAGAAAGGATTTTGCAATTTATGCAGATTTCAGAAACACAGCTCCGGCTCGTGAACGACCGTATTCAGGCACTGCTCCGGGCTGACAGCTTTTACGGAAAAAAGCTCCGTGATGCAGGCATTACGGAAATTCACAGCGAGGAAGAATTCCGCAGACTGCCTTTTTCAGAAAAAAAAGACCTGCGGGATGCCTATCCGCTCGGTCTGATGACCGCCCCGGAAGAGGAAATTGTACGTATTCATTCTTCTTCCGGCACAACAGGTACGCCCGTGATTATTCCATATACACAAAAAGATGTGGACGACTGGGGCGAAATGTTCCGCCGCTGTTACGAAACTGCCGGCATTACCAATCAGGACAGAATTCAGATTACTCCCGGCTATGGCCTTTGGACGGCCGGAATCGGTTTTCAGAACGGTGCCGAAAAACTCGGCGCAATGGCTGTTCCCATGGGCCCCGGCAATACTGACAAGCAGTTACAGATGATGCAGGATTTAGGCACAACTGTGATCTGTGCAACATCTTCCTATGCCCTGCTTCTCGCTGAGGAAATCGCCAAACGAGGCATCCGGGATAAAATCAGGCTTAAAAAAGGCGTTATCGGTTCTGAACGCTGGAGCCAGAAAATGCGTGACCGTATCGCTAATGAGCTTGGTATCGAGCTCTACGACATCTACGGTCTCACCGAGATCTACGGCCCCGGCATCGGCATCAACTGCCGCTTCGACACGGGCATGCACTACTGGGACGACTACCTCTACCTCGAGGTCATCGACCCCGCGACCGGCGAGAACGTCCCCGACGGCGAACCCGGCGAAATCGTCATCACCACCCTCGTCAAGGAGGGGGCGCCCCTCATCCGCTTCCGCACCCACGACCTCTCGCGGATCATCCCCGGCGCCTGCCCCTGCG
>DFJS01000059.1 GCA_002373165.1 Ruminococcus sp. UBA3665 | reverse complement strand
CAAAGAACTGCGTATAATGCGCACCGGCACGGATATTTACGCCTAAATCGATTCGCCATAATTTTGTGCCGTCCAGCTTGTAGCAGTCGATATAGACTTTATCCGTTTTTCCTTTCTGGGAATTATCTTTTGAATTATTCGGATCCCATTTGACAAATAATTCATAAACGCCGTCGCCGTCCACGTCGCCGACGGACATATCATTCGGCGTATAAATAGAACCCGGACGGTCAAGCTTGATATCATAATAGGCATTGCTGGATTTCAGTGTACAGAGATCGCTTGAAATCAGTTTAGTTCCGTCATAGCATTCGACTTTATAATTAGAAGATGCCGAACCGCTCTTGTCCAGAAAGCAGGTAGCCCCGTTGGTTTTCTCGGTACTGGTATAAATCAGCGAATTATCCCGGTATAGTTTGAATACAGCGTTATCCGGGTCGGAAGCCAGAAAACGCCAGCTTACCAGCATTCCCGAACCGGTTCCGACAGCATTGATGCCTCTGTCGAGGTATTCCACAACAGGAACGGAAGCTGCTGCGGCTGTGACGGGTGATACAAGATTCATGCCGCTGTACAGTGAAAGGCACATCATGCCGGATAATACGACAGCACGGATTCTTTTCTTTTTCATAATAGAATTCCCCCTGATGAATTAGTTTATTATTTTAATTAAAAAACGATTTATCTATATAATCTATACTAAGAATAGCACACTCTTTGGCATTTGTCAATTGCAGAAATGATACAATTTATTGCATATTCTATTCTTTCCTGAAAAAATAAGAAAACCGCCTGGGCGGTTTTCCGGTTAAAGGCAAGAGCTATCTGTAACTGCCGTATTTGCTTTTGAATTTCTTTTTATCCTCGTACATTGCCTGATCGGCGCGTTTGAATACTAATTCTACCGTGCTGTCATCGGAGGCATATTCTGCCATGCCGATAGAAGCGGAATATCTGTGCCATGGTTCCTGTTCTGTATTTTCGTAAGCCTGTGCATAGGCTGACCGCAGAGAATCAATATGCGCATAGCGGTTTTGATAATCCTGTCCGGTTAAAATCGCAACAAATTCATCTCCGCCAATCCGGAAAACGGGGGAATGCTTGAATATTTCGCAAATCAGGTGACAGCATCCTTTCAGATAAAGATCGCCGGCTTTATGACCGCATTCATCATTGATTTTTTTCAGATGATTCATATCTACCATGACAATGGCAAATTCTGCATGATTGTTTAAAATTTTTTCATTCAGTTCATTGATTTTTTTGGCATATGCGGCCTTGCTGCCCACACCAGTGAGGGAATCCCTGTAAGCTTCCTGACTGATTTGTCCGATCTGTTCATTTTTGGCTTTGATATCTGTTTCGGCTTTACTGAGATTTTCCATAAAATGCAGGCTTTGTTCCATGACAGAAATAAATACATGATATACTTTTTCAATTTCGTTATTAGTATGAATATCTAATTCTTTCATGATTCTGATATTCTGCACCTGATCTTCCTGCGTTTCGTAAATAAATTTTTCTGTTGCCTGAGACATCTTGTCAAGCGGTTCTGCAACATCTTTTTTAATTCTGTAGATTCCGAAAAGCATAATAGCTATGGATACCAATCCGGAAACAAGAAGAATGCTGTAGATAAATTTCAAATCTTCCTGATGCAGAGCATCCATAGAAAAATCCACGCAGGCATGGCATTGCAGAACGCCGCTGCTGTCATAGATGGGTTTGCAGTAAGTAAGCATATAGCCGTCTTCGGTTTGACCTGTAATGCCGGGGACTTCCACTCCGGCACAAAAATCATCGATATATTTCATAAAAGTATCCTGAAATTCATAATGATCTCCGGGCATACCGGCATCTTCCGTACCGTCTGTGCTGTTCAGATCGAAAATCACAGTACCGCCGTCGGGGGAAAGCCGGTATACATACATATATAAAATATCCGGATAGCTGTCACGGATTTCATAAAACCGCTGGAGGATATTCTGATATTCTTCCAGTTCAAAATTTTTTTCCAGATACTCGTCTATTTTATCGCCGTCCATTTCCAGTGCCATCTGATTGGTTGCGCCTTCGGCGATATAGCAATATTGTATAATCATTCTGTTCTGGAATCTGAAATACAGCATGATGACAAAAATCAGTATAATAATCATACAGCTGAAAACAAACAGAATAGGCAGTCTGAACGAAACAGAATTTATTTTTTTAATATTAAAATTTTTGAATTTTTTATCCATAAAGCACCTCTTTATGCCATGAATGATTTTTTTGATTATATTATAGCACAGATTCCAAAATAAGTCAATGCGAATTTTCCGGATAAATAATTAAAAACTTTTATATAATTTTAAAATAAAAAAATTCACTTGAAGAAACTACTTGACAGCTCTATATAAATATGATATAATAAAAATAATTATTTATAAGCACAAAACCTCAGCCGCATTTACGTGACTGAGGTTCTGTTCTTAGTAGATAGGGGAGAATTCATTTTAACAGGCTGCGTTTCAGCAGAACAAGATCATAGATATTGATTTTTCCGTCATTGTTCATATCGCCGTTTTTCCAGCTGGTGAGTGTTCCTTTCTTGTGAAGCCATTTCTGCATCATGACAGCATCGGAAACATTGACGGTTCCGTCTGCATTGACATCGCCAGGAATGATTTCTGTTTCCTCTGTTCCTGCAAATGTCCAGGACTGCACGGAAATATCAGCATTCGAGAAAACAAAATACAGGTCATGTGTTCCCTTGACAGGAGCAACGGCATCCTGATAGATATTCTGCCAGGTTCCGTTTGTGTCAAAATCGATAGCAGAAAGAATTTCTCCTGTGGGGCTGTCGAGACGAACTTCAAGCCGTCCGGCACCCTTGACATTGGACAGAAATGCAACGGACTGATCCAGAAGCGGCGTATTGGCATTTTTATCTGAAATACCTGCATCAGCGGCAAACAGTTCGATGGCATCATCTGACTTGACATAACGGAAAACTGCATAATCAGAAGTATAGACAGCATCTCCGTCGGAGAATCCGTTCCAGATATTGCGCAGACCGTCAGCCCAGTCTCTTGTATTTGTCAGTTCAGCGGAAATATCTACAGTATGTGTGCCGTTGACTGTCATGCTGTCCAGGATGAATGTGATTTCGGCATCGTCGGAAGCTCTGAAATAGCCCATATTCATGAAGCCTTTTGCTCCGCCAAGATCACATGTGACAGTGTACTTGCCTGTACCTGTCACAGCGACAGAACCGGCGCAGTCATTTCCGGAATTATCGGCCGGATACATCGTGACGGTAGTATCCTTGCTGACACTGGTAACAGTAATATGATATTCAACTGTATTCAGATTCTGCTGAGTGAATTCCGGAGCTGTTGTTTCTTCGCCGGAATCGGGGGATTCTGTAAACTGCACATCACGGACACTGAACCAGGAACCGGTCTCCCGGCTTGTGACAGCAGGTGCATGGGGATTTGTCAGATCATAAGATATTTTTGCAGTATTATTTAATTCCGAAGCAAGATTTTCTTCAAACGGATTCACAGATTCAATAGAAGATGCGCCTTTTTTAGTGCCGCCGGCTTTCTGAATCGTGACGGAATTTTCATCCACCTGAATTTCATCCACAGCCATGCTTCTGTAACTGCCCTTGATGCCCATGCCTTTTTTGAGTTCCAGCGTGTGATAGAACATATACCATTTGTTTCTGAATTTATGCATATGCGTGTGATTATTGGAATAATCAAAGCCGGAAACGCCCGGATTGACAAAGCATTCGCCTTTCATTTCCCAGCTGGAGGAGTCAAGAGGTGTTTTTGTCGTCATATAGACCATGCCGCATCCGCCGGGAGCAGGGCAGTCGTAATCCCATTTTTTCGCATGATCTGCCCAGGCAGAACAGTAAGTATAGACATATGTGCCGTTGATATAATTCAGTTCGCTTGCCTCGAACAGATACGGCGCAGGAATTTCTTTGAATTCGCTTGCAAAAGAAATCATATCGCCGCCAAGCTGAACGATTCTTGCCGAACCGGGCATATAATCCGTGCCGGATGCGGCTTTTCCGGCACCGAACGACAGCCAGCCGACACCGTTTTCATCAATGACAGCACCAGGGTCAAACGGATTGGGACAGTCTTTCAGTCCGGGGGTACTGCCGGAAATCAGGGGCTGACCAAGCGGGTCAGTCCAGCCGGTCACGGGGTCTGTCGATGTGATTACGCCGACACCAAGACCGTTATTGGAAAAATACATGTAAAAATGTGTCAGCCCGTCATCTTCTACGTGCGATACGACAGAAGGTGCCCAGGAATTCGTAATCCAGGGAGCAATTTCTCCGACATTGATTTCTCCGTGATACACCCAGTTGACCATATCGTCAGTAGAAAATACCAGCATGGACTTGATTTTCTCGTAAGTATTATCAACATCAGGCCCGGCAGCTTCATACTGCTGATGATCGTTTGTACCGAACAGGTACAGTCTGCCGTTATATTCCACAGAAGTGGGGTCTGCACAGTAGAAGTCTGAAGAAACAGGATTATTATATTTGCTGTCTTTATTATTTTCCGTGCTGATATGCTCGGCACTGATGGCAATACCGTCCTGAGAAGCAATGGCATCCTGCAAGCTGAGTGTTTCGGCGGCAGTGACCGGAAGTGAAAGACTCATGCACATAGCGGCTGAAAGGATGCAGGCGGCAAATCTGGATTTTTTTCTGTTCATAGCAAATTCCCTCCGTAAACGATTGATATTTGAGTAATAGTATACTTGTTATTGTTATCTCTATTATAAACCGTTTTCGGAAAATTTGTTAGAAAAAATCAGACATTTTTTTAGCATAATTCTGCCATAAGCAGACTGATTTTTAAAAGGAGCTGAATTTCTATGCCAATGATTGCTTTTCCTTATGCGCTGTTCAGCGAAACGCCGGATTTTCCGGTTCATCTGCAATACGGCTTTCATGATGAGGAATTATATCTCCATGCACATGAAGATTTTTCAGAACTCGTCATTGTGCTGAACGGTTCGGCGGCACATGTTGTCGGCGGCGAGAGCTATCATATCTCCAAAGGGGATGTATTTGTAGTAGGACAAAATACCGAACACGGCTATCAGCAGACCAGACATCTGACAATCTGCAATATCATGTTCCGGCAGGAGGTTTTTGAAAATGCCTATGACCTGCGGCAGATTGCCGGATTTCAGGCACTTTTTGTGCTGGAGCCGCATTATTCTCAGAAATATCATTTTCTTTCTCATCTGAAACTGCACGAGCAGACGTTCGCAGAAGCAGAAGCTATGATTACCGCACTCATGCAGGAATATCAGAAGAAGAAAACCGGCTGGCAGGCGGCTGCTTATGCAGGCTTTTTGCAGCTCTGCGTTATGCTTTCCCGGTGCTATCAGAATACAGATTCCGGCAATACGTTCTTGAAACTTGCCGATGCCGCGGCCTATCTGGAACATCATTTCTGTGAAACAGTCTCTATGCCGGAACTTGCCGGACTTTCCGGCTATTCTGAACGGCAGTTCTTCCGGGTGTTCAAATCTGTATTCCAGACAACGCCAAATTTATATATTACGGATTTAAGAATCAAAAAAGCACAGCACCTGCTGCAAAATACCAGCTTATCAATCGGAGAGGTTGCGTTTCAGTGCGGCTATGATGACCAGAATTATTTCAGCCACATTTTCAGAAAATATACGGGCATGACTCCCGGCGGTTACAGGAATATCAAAAAAGCGGCTCTTTAGAATAAAATTGCCGGTTGACTTTTCTGCAATCCTATGCTATAATAGCTGTAGAATTAATTTATCTATAACCGCGGAGGCAGTATGAATTTAGCATTTACAGTCACACAAAATGAATTGTCCGATATTCTGCTGAATATCTCGCTGACACGCCCTGTTTTCATCTGGGGTGCGCCCGGAATCGGAAAATCTGCACTGGTGCAGAAATTTGCGGATGATGTCGGAATGCCGTGTGTATCTCTTCTGGGAAGTCAGCTTGCTCCGGAGGATATTATCGGCATTCCGCAGATTAACGGCGATACTTCACAGTTTGTTCCGCCTAAAATGATAGCGCGGAAAGAACCTTATGTATTATTTCTTGACGAACTGAATGCCTGTTCGCAGGAGGTGCAGAAGGCTTTTTACAGTCTGATTCATGAAAAGCGGATAGGGGAGTATCATCTTCCGGAGGGCAGTGTTGTAATCGGCGCAGGCAACCGCTCGCAGGACGGGGCAATTGTCAAGACCATGTCAACCGCGCTGATTAACCGGATGTTTCATGTTCAGCTGATTGCAGATTCTCAGCAGTGGCTGAACTGGGCTTATGAAAATGACCTGCATTCCTGGGTGATTGATTATATCACGCAGAGGCCGGATCATCTTTTTTCCGAACCGCCCAAGACCGAAGAACCCTATTCTACGCCGCGTTCGTGGCATATGCTCAGCGATGCGCTGA
>DFJS01000003.1 GCA_002373165.1 Ruminococcus sp. UBA3665 | reverse complement strand
ACTAGCACCTGAAGCTAGCGCGTCTGCCAATTCCGCCATATCCGCATATTGAGAAATATGAAATTTTTAAGCCTGAGTGCGGATAAAAGGACTTGAACCTTCACCGGGTTGCCCCGACTAGCACCTGAAGCTAGCGCGTCTGCCAATTCCGCCATATCCGCATATTGAAAAATATAAAATTTTTAAGTCTGAGTGCGGATAAAAGGACTTGAACCTTCACCGGGTTGCCCCGACTAGCACCTGAAGCTAGCGCGTCTGCCAATTCCGCCATATCCGCATTTTTATTTCTGCGATTTATCTTTCGCACTCAACGTGATATATTATAGCATATAAAATCTGATTTGTCAAGGGTTTTTTCAAAAAAATTTTAAAAAATTTGAAAAAATATTTTTTTTTCTCAAAAACACTGGTAAAATACAGCGGAATATGCTATAATAAATGCATGTTACCAGAAAGGAAGAGATAGTATATGATTTATCTGGATTATGCCGCTACTGCCAATCCTGCCGAAGCGGCTGTTCAGAAAGCAGGGGAGTGCTTGCAGAAAGCATTCGGAAATCCGTCTTCTCTGCATAGAATGGGGCTGTATGCCGAACAGTATCTGACCGAGGCCAGAAAAATCCTTGCCGGTTCGCTTGGCGCAGAACAGGAGGAAATTCTGTTTACATCCGGCGCAACTGAAAGCAGTAATCTTGCTCTGCGCGGCGCAGCAGCTGTTTACGGAAAACGCGGCAGAATTAAAATAATTACATCGGCTGTGGAACATGCTTCTGTCCGGAGTACGCTCGATGCACTGGAACAGCAGGGCTATGAGATTATCCGGATTCTGCCGGGTCAGAACGGCAGATTTCAGGCAGAGGATTTTATCAAAGCCGCCGATGCCAATACTTGCCTGATCAGCATGATGCTGGCCGAAAACGAAACAGGAAGACTTCTGCCCGTTCCGGAAGTGTTCCGGAAAATCCGGAAGAAATTCCCGGAAATTATTCTGCACTGCGATGCCGTACAGGCTTATATGAAAATTCCGTTCCGGCAGAAAGATCTGCAAGCTGATCTGATTTCGCTTAGTGCACATAAGATTCACGGCATCAAGGGTTCCGGTGCGCTGTACATCCGGAAGGGAATCCGGCTGACTCCGCTGATGACAGGCGGCAAGCAGGAACGCGGTCTTCGGCCGGGGACAGAAGCCGTTCCGCTGATTGCAGCATTCGGCGAAGCGGTCAGAATCATGCAGGACAGCATTCCGGAACGTCTGGAACAGACACAGGCAAAAAAAGAGTATTTGCTGAAATTATTATCTGCTGTACCGGGAATTACTCTGAACAGCGATGCGGATAAAAATTACAGTTCGCCGTATATTGTGAATTTCTCTGTTGAAGGCATCCGGTCAGAAATCATGCTGCATTATCTGGAACAGAAGGAAATTTACGTCTCCAGCGGTTCGGCATGTTCCAAAGGTGCAAGAAGCGGCGTACTGAGTGCTTACGGCATACCGGACAGGCTCGCGGATTGTGCTGTCCGGGTCAGCTTTTCAGAGACTACTTCCCAACAGGAACTGGATGCTCTGGTTCAGGCTGTCGCCGAAGGCCAGAAAACACTGATTCATAGAAAATAATAATATCACAGGAGTATATCATAATGCATCAGATTGATCATGGAAACGCATTCGACTGGGGCAGAACTTCTCAGGATTATGCAAAATACAGGGATATTTATCCGGAACTTCTTTATCAGAAACTGCTGGAAAAGCAGATAGGCCTTCCGGGACAGAAAATTCTGGACATCGGAACGGGAACAGGGGTAATCCCAAGAAATATGTACCGTTTCGGGGCTGACTGGACAGGCACGGATGCCTCTGCAAATCAGATTGCACAGGCAAAGCTTCTTGCAGAACAGCAGAACATGCAGATTGACTTCCGGACTGTTCCGGCAGAAGAACTCGACTTTCCGGAACATAGTTTCGATGCAGTGACGGCCTGCCAATGTTTCTGGTATTTCCGGACGGAACTGCTGATGCCCGTTCTGCAAAAAATTCTCAGACCGGACGGAAAGCTCTGCATTCTGCAAATGATGTGGCTTCCGTTCGAGGATAAAATTGCACAGGCAAGCGAAAATCTGGTTTTGCAGTACAATCCTGCCTGGACAGGGGCAGGGGAGACAAGGCATTCTGTTTATCTGGATGATACTGTCCTGCAATTTGCCGAACTGGTCAGTCAGGAATCGTTTGATATTCAAATTCCGTTTACCAGAGAAACATGGCACGGCAGAATGAAAGCCTGCCGGGGCGTTGGCGCATCCCTGACAGGCGGCACGCTTGCCGCATGGGAACAGGAACACATCGCCCTGCTGAATGAAATTGCAGACGAGCATTTTGAAATTCTGCATTCTGTTTCTCTTGCAGAACTGAAATTAAAACCATCCCAGAAAGGAAACTGATTTATGAAAGAAATTGTTTTAGCCAAATATGGCGAAATGGCTCTCAAAGGCCAGAATAAATGCAGCTTTGAAGATATTTTGCTCAAGAATATCAAATTCCGGCTGAAATCTGCCGGAAAATTCAGATACAGCTCGGCACAGTCCACAGTTTATATCGAACCGGAAGAAGATTCTGCCGATCTGGATGAAGTCATTGCAAGATTACAGAAAGTATTCGGCATTGCGGCCATCTGCCGCGCATGTGTCTGCGAAAAGAATTTTGATGATATTCAGAAAAAAACATTGGAATATCTCCGGGAAACACTGGAAGATGCCAGAACTTTCAAAGTAGAAGCCAAGCGTGCAGATAAAAAATTCCCGATGAAGTCCCCGGAAATCTGTATGGAACTGGGCGGGGCTGTCTGCGAAGCGTTCCCGGAAATTTCTGTCGATGTTCACAATCCGGAAGTCACAATCATTGTCGAAATCCGGGATACAAATGCCTATATCCATGCCGGGCGCATCAAGGGCGCAGGCGGCCTTCCAGTCGGCTCCAGCGGAAAGGCTCTGCTGTTGCTGTCCGGCGGCATCGACAGCCCCGTAGCAGGCTACATGATGGCAAAACGAGGCATTCATATTTCAGCAGTGCATTTTGTCAGCCCTCCGTACACTTCCGACCGCGCCAGACTCAAAGTCGAACAGCTCTGCCAGAAGCTTACGCCTTACTGCGGCGATATTCATTTTTACTGCGTACCGTTTACTGAAATTCAGGAAGAACTCCGCAGAAAATGCCCGGAAGAATATTTTACTGTCCTGATGCGCCGCCTGATGATGCTGATTGCCCAGGAAATCGCCAAGAAAGAAGAAGCTCTCGCCCTGATTACAGGTGAAAGTGTCGGTCAGGTGGCCAGTCAGACTATGCAGGCCATGGTCTGCACAGATGCAGTATGCCAGTGTCCTGTGTTCCGTCCGCTGATCGGCATGGATAAAACAGAAATTATAGAAATTTCCAGAAAAATCGATACGTTTGATATTTCTGTCCAGCCGTATGAAGACTGCTGTACCGTCTTTACGCCTCGTCACCCGAAAATCCGCCCCCAGCTGGAAACGGTCGAAAAAGCACAGGAAAAAGGCGATTTCGCTGCTATGATTCAAAAAGCTGTAGAAGGAACGGAACTTAAAGTTTTTAAACATGCGGATGCTTGACATTTTCGGCGTACTGTGCTATACTAAGTAAGTAAAATCTAAAAAGCTTAAACAGGTGGTGTATGCATGGCAGAAGAAGATAAATACAGCGCAATTAAAAATGCTCTGCATCAGCAGGAGGAGGAAAAGAAAAAAAAATCCTCCGGAAAGAAATCTAAATCTAAAGCAAAAGCTAAAAAATCCGGAAAAAAAAGAAAACGAAGAAGAAAACGCCGTTCTCTCGCCAGGAGAATTGCCGATCTGTTTCCGCAGCAGGGGGACAGTGTGTTTGAAGTCTTCCGGAAAATGACATTTCTGGCATCTTCTATGGTGTTTATCGTCTGCCTCGCGCTGATTGGAAAATATTTCTGGGAAAATTACCAGAATGCCAAGGTCACGGAAGAAGCACAGAGAATTCATGACTCTATCGTTGAACCCGTACGGCATCTGCCGATTGAAACAAACGAGGCCGGCGAAACAGAAGAACGCTATCAGCTGCTGGAAAGTGCCCGGAATCTGCTGGCTGTCAATAAAGATGTAGTGGGATATATCCGCATTCCCGGAGAACCTAAAATAGGCTATCCTGTATTGCAGAGAAGAAATCCCGAAGACGGCAATTCGTTCTATCTGGATAAAAATATCAATCTGGAATATGCCCGCGCCGGATCTATTTTTATGGATTACAGAAATTATTTTGACGATATGGTGCCCAATCTGGACGAGGGCGGCAATCCGGACGGCACGTATAAAAGAACGTTTGATAATTCCCAGAATTTGATTATCTACGGGCATAACATGCATGACTATTCCATGTTCGGTGCGCTGAAATATTATACCAATAACGAAAAATATTACGATCAGCACCCTATTGTTGAACTGGAATCCAATTATATGACATATCAATATAAAATTTTCGGCATGATTATCGTCGATGTAGGGGACGAGACGGAAACTAAATTCGATTACTGGAATACTGTCAATTTTCAGGACGAGCAGGAATTCTATGATTATGTCAATGAAATCAAACGCCGGACAATCCGTCTGACTGATGTAGATGTCAAGTACGGTGACAGACTCCTGACTCTTTCTACCTGCAACAGCACTTTCAGCGACGGCCGGCTTGTGGTCTTTGCGCGGCTTCTGCGTGAGAATGAAGAGCTCTACGAGGGCTGCACCAGTACAGCAAACCCCAATGTCAAGTGGTCAAACAGCTATTACAAATGGCATAAGAACGTCTATGACCCCAATGCCGAATTTATCCCTTACGGCTGATCTCAAAAAAAGAAAGAAGGAATCTTAATGAAATTCTATTCCAAAACCAAAAAATTACTCACTGGCGTATGCTGTGCGGCTCTGCTGACTGCCGCTGCCGGGCAGACAGCACCTGTTTCTCTGACAAATGCAGAAACGCCCGCAGAAAAAGTCTCTTCCCAGACGGCAAATCTTCAGCTGGCAGAAGGCCCCTTCGGTACGCCCAACGGAGAGAGCGGCATGGCAAAATCCATGCGGCAGTATAATGCCGATTCAGTGGGCTGGATTTCCATCAACGGCACAAAAGTCAATAATCCTCTGGTGCAGTGCGATGATAATGCCTTCTATCTGGATACCGGATTCAATCACAAGCCTTACCGTGCCGGAACTGTCTTTATGGACTATCGTGATCAGTTCGGCTTCGGGCAGGAGAACTGGTCGGATAATATCATCCTGTATGGCCATAATATGGCCAATAACGAAATGTTCGGCTCTCTGCGCCGCTACCGCCAGGATTATGAATATTATAAAAAATACCAGTTTATCGAATTATATTCCAATTATGAACATGCTACTTATGTCATCTGTGCGCTGCCCATCACTTACGGCGGTGCGGATGCCGACTGGCGTTACTGGGATATGGAAGAGTTCGAGACAGAAGAACAATTCAACACTTATATGAAATATGCCAGAGATCAGAGCGTTACCCCCGTTACCAACGTTGATGTGCAGTACGGCGACAAGCTGCTGACTCTCTCAACCTGTTATTCTGACGAGGACAATTCCCGTTTTCTTGTCATTGCACGCAAGCTCCGTGACGGCGAAACTGCCGAAACATTCCAGAAAGGCTAAGCTATGCGTATGCAGGCTGTGCTGTTCTGTGCGCTTTTTCTTACAGGAAGGCTGTGCCTTCCTGTTTTTGCCGCCGAAAGCTCTGTCCAGATTATCCGCACAGAAGAACAGGAACTATCCGACAGGGAAGAGCTTCCGGCACATGCTAAGAAATCTATATCAGAATATGACGATTTTTCGCTGATTTCTTACAAAACTGTTGAAAATTCCGAGAACAGGGAGGCCGTTCTTGTTTCTGACAAAAGCAGGGAAGATATCATGCTTTCCAATGATCCGACTCCTTCTGCCGTTGATCCCGAAAACGTTCCGCCCGGAAATTTTGCCTTTACAACTTACGGCTGGGGACACTGTGTCGGTCTCAGCCAGAACGGCGCGAATTTCTACGCCATCTACGGCGGATGGAACTATCAGGATATTTTATTTCATTATTATCCCGGAACTGTCCTGATGAATACAGGCACTGCCGAAACAGAAATGATTACTGTACAGGGCGTGCCCGGAAATGCGCTCCAGCAGGTAGCCGAAATTGTCAACAGGGAAGTAGGGCCTTCTTTCAGTACTGAGGCCATCAAAGCCCAGGCTGTGGCCGTCTATACGTATATCAAATTCTACAATAACGATGCCCATGACCTGAAAGGCAAACCTGACCCCGATCAGAGCCTGATTGATGCCTGTGCTTCTGTACTCGGCGAAGCTCTGTATTATCACGGCGATTTTGCAATGACAATGTTCGGCGCATCCTGCGGCGATCTGACCGCCGACAGCAATGATATTTTCTCTATGGATCTGCCGTATCTGCGCAGCGTTTCCAGCGATTATGATGCCCAGTATGACCCGCATTACGGCGAAGTTACGTACTTTACACAAGATCAGGTCAAAGAAATCATACAGAATGCGTATCCGATTACGCTTTCTGATAATCCTGAAAACTGGATTCAGATCATTCAGGGCAATGGCGGCTATGTAAAGCAGGTCAATATTGACAATCAGATGACAGTCCGCGGCGATGCATTCCGATATGAATTCAATCTCAAATCGCCGAAATTCACATATCTGTATGCCGCGCCGGAAGAGCCGGAAGAATTTGCTGAAGCTCCCGAAGAAATTCCGGATGGAGAAAATGAAGAATTTGCCGAAGCCGCTGGAGAACTTCCGGGAGAAATTCCGTGATTTTTGAAAAATTGTGCAAAATGCTGAATTGATCCGCTGGGAAAACACTTTAATTTTCGTCATAATAAACAAAAAAGAAAAAGCGATAGCAATAAAGGAAGCAGGAAAGATGCAGTCAGTCCCGAAAAGGAGACTGCATCTTTCCAGTACATATAATTGCGCCAAATATAAATTTTGTGCAATTCTGGACTGCTGTTTTTCAGAAGGGCAGATCATCCTCTGAAATGATTCCTTCAAACTCATCAAAGCCGCTGGCATCAGTTCCCGGCACAGCTTCTTTTTCTTTGCATTTTGTACAGCCGAGACAGCCAAATTCCGGATATGTCGGCTTATAACAAGGCGGTTCTATTACATCATTATCCAGTTCAGCTATTACAAGAATCCGTCCGAAGCTGTCAAGGAACAGAATCTGATATACATCAGGACGGCCGAATTCGTCAATATCATTCACCATGCAGAAGCCGACATAGCTAAACGCCTCCTCAAAAGACAGGAATGTTTCAAAAATCAAACCGATTTTGCGGACGGCTGCACTTTCTTCCGTTCTGCATTTGGACACACTTACTCCATATTTCATAATTTCTCAACCTTTCATTATATTATTCAGATATTCGCAGACTGACACGCTAACCAGGCGACAGCTGCTGAACACACCCACGGAACAGAGGGCTTTTCTGTTCTCTTAATCCCAGACACCGCATGGAAACCGGAGTTTCAGAGCCTGAACATAGTAGACATTGTATTCCCCATAAGCAAATATATCCGCTGCATCTGCTCCGCAGTAGCTGTTATACAGATTAACAGCAAGCTCCACTGTACGGAGTGAACAGCTCGTTTGCCAGGGCGCATCAAGTGCATCAGGGCAGATACAGTCCTGCGCAAAATCATAAAGTTGACTGATATGCTTCCTGCACACGTCATCCAGTGCAATCAGATAAGCAAACGAAATGCGGTACACATCAGACGGGCCGCAATCCATTTTCCGCAGCACAGATTCAAAAACAGTTTTATGCTCCGAATCGCGGAATAAAATACCCTCAGAATTCATATTTTCTCAACCTTTCATTATATTTTATATTTTATTCAGACATCCGGCGGCCTGGCAACTGCTCCGCCGGATTATCCCCGATACGCTACTTGCATTCACTTCCTGCCGTTCACAGCTCGGTTATTCCTGCTTTCGTAATCAGTATTCCGGAAATTCTCACTGTCTGCGCCCTGCTACCCGTTGCCGCTGGTTCTCGGTTGCCGATCAGTTGCTACTTCCTTCACTGTTATTATTATACCATAGGTACACACCTATTGTCAATGGATGATTTGTACAAACTTGCACACCTATATTTGTTAATTCTGCATACTTGCACACCATGTTTTAATATGATATAATAGATAATATGGAGGTGATAACATGGCAAAAGCAGAAACTAAGGCTAAAAATAAATATAACGCCAAGGCATACGACCGAATTGCATTACAAGTCAAAAAAGGACAACGCGAAGTAATACGAGAATATGCCGAATCGCGGGGAATGAGTCTGAACGGATATATTAACACGCTCATCCGTGAAGATATGAAGGCACACGGCGCAGAGCTGGACGGCAGTCAGAGCAACGCCGATCAGAGCGACGGCTGCTAAACACACCCACGGAACAGAGGGCTTTTCAGTCCTCTGTTTTTTTATTTGACCTCTCCCCTGCCGCTTTTCTGCACCTGACAGACCACTCCCCCGCACGGAATACAGGGCTTTTTTCAGAAATCCACACAAAGCCGTTCTCCG
>DFJS01000080.1 GCA_002373165.1 Ruminococcus sp. UBA3665 | reverse complement strand
ATCATGAAGATGTATCTCAAAATTGACGGCGATACCATCTCGGATGTCAAATTCAAAACCTTTGGCTGCGGCGCAGCAATTGCTACTTCTTCCATGGCAACAGAAATGATTAAGGGCAAAACTATTGATGATGCGTTAAAGCTTACTAACAAAGCAGTCATGGAAGCTCTCGACGGACTGCCGCCTGTCAAAATCCACTGTTCCGTGCTGGCAGAAGAGGCCGTCAAAGCGGCTCTGTCCGATTATTACACCAAGCAGGGCGTAGATGCCAAATTAATTGTCGGCGATGTGCCTTCCTGTGAAGAATGTCACGAACATGAATAATATCAGTCAGCGGCTTTCCGGCCGCTGATTTTTTTGCTATCCTGTTGACAAACTGTTTATTTTGTGATAAAATTGACATATGCACAAAACAGGATAGTTCTGATTCCGGAAAGGCGGCTGTATTTATTATGTACTATGTCATGTCAGATCTTCACGGAGAATATGAAAAATATCTCAGAATGCTGGATTTAATTCAGTTTTCTGAAAGCGATCTGCTTTTTATTCTGGGGGATGTTGTCGACCGCGGCCCAAAACCTGTTACTCTGCTGCGGGATATGATGCCCCGGCCTAATGTATTCCCGATTATGGGCAATCATGATTTTATTGCCCTGTATCTGCTGGAAAAACTGGTTACGGATATTACTGACAAGAATTTCGGCAGTCAGCTGGATGTAAATGATATTCAGGATATTATGGACTGGATCGGCGACGGCGGCGATACGACTGTTGCCGAATTCCAGAAACTGAATCATGAAGAACGCCGTCAGATTCTGGAATATCTTTCTGAATTTCCGCTTTATGAAACGCTGGATGTCGGAGAAAAAACATTTATTCTGGCACATGCCGGGCTGGGCAACTTCCGGCCGGATAAAAAATTAAGCGAATATTCGCCGGAAGAACTGTTTTTTATCCGGGATGATCCTGATATCAGATTATTTGAAGATGACAGCATTTATCTTATTACCGGGCATACGCCGACTCCACTCATCAGCGGCAAAGCCGAAATCTATCATGGGGCAAATCATCTCTGCATTGACTGCGGAGCCTGTTTCCAGTCCGGAAGGCTGGCCTGTCTGTGCCTGGATACTATGCAGGAATTTTATATTTAATTAATTATCTCAAAAGGAGTTTTTACTATGGATATGAAAAAAATCGGAATGCAGATGAGTATTCTGATGGGAATTACTATGAGTTTCTGTCTTTCCCTGACAGGAAATCTTTCTTCCGGACATTTTACGCTTCCGGCATTTCTCAGCAGTTTTCTGATCAGTACAGTAATCAGCCTGATGATCGGCTTTTTTGTGCCGATGAAAAAAGTCGGGGATGCCGCTGTTCAGAAAGCGAATCTTACCCCCGGCACACTCGGCGCAAAATGTCTGGAAAGCCTGATTTCTGACCTGATTTATACGCCTGTTCTCACGCTGTGCATGACGGCAATGGCACATCATAACGCCGTCAGTCACGGGCAGGCTATGCCGCCTTATCTCCTGATGTTTCTGCGTTCTCTTCTGCTGAGTATGATTATCGGCTATGTGCTGATTTTTCTTCTCACTCCGGTTTATCTCAAGCTTGTCATGAAGAAAAACACTCCCGGTGGTGATTCCTGATGCTGCCTGCCGACAAAGAAACTCTGAAAAAATATCTGGATATTTTTCTTTTTACAGATGCCGCTGTGATTGCTTCTCCGGAAGATGACTGGCTTCGTATGATTCGCTCCGGCATTTCGGAAGACGGCGTTCTGTGGTATTATTTCCAGAACGGCAGCGGCGACGAAATGCAGATTTTCTTTTCTCAGGCCGGCATTGCAGTCAAGGGGTTCGATCACGAAAACGAACTGAATCAGTTTGCCGCAGAGCCGCCGAATGATACTTTCTTTCCGCGGCTGTATCACGGCGTTCCGGAAGAACTGCTGCATCTTTTTACAGAAGACGAACTAGAAACAGCAACGTTCTTTTTATGGAAACAAAATCATGAATCAGACTGGCATCAGAACGAATTTCCCGGCAATGACGGCGGAAAAGCTTATCTGCTGGATTATATCCCGCAGTCGGCAGAAGATTTTCTGGAATGGGCACGGGACTATTATCACACTGCCATTGATGCCGATATCATTCAGAATTTATATACATCCGGGGCTTTTACACGGGATGCCGCACTGAAACTCAATCCGGACTGCAATCCGGAAGCTGTTCTGGCTGAACTGCATTAATCTGTTATTCTGCAAATCCCGGAAAGGAGGGAGAATGCTTTGCAATATTTTTCCATCATGGGCGATTCGCTCAGTACCTTTATCGGCACACAGCCGGAAGGCTACGGAGTATATTATGATTATGATAATTTAAAAAAAAATGCCATGCGCTATGTCAGCGATGTCTGGTGGGCACAGGTGATTTCACATTTCGGCGGCAGAATCTGTGTCAATAATTCTTATGCCGGAAGCTGTGTCGCCGGAAAACATTTTTTCTCCGGCAACAGCATGAAAAGAATTCAGATTATGAGCCGCGGCAATATTGCTCCGGATATTATCCTGATCTATATGGGCATTAACGATTTCGGCCGGGGAGTTCCCATCAAGAATAAATTTCCGCTCTGGAAAAATCCGAGATATTTTGAAGATGCCTATTCTCTCATGATCAAGCGAATGCATTCTGAATACCCTAATGCCGAAATCATCTGCGGCACAGTGGCGCGGACCTATCACACAAAAATCCCTGACTGGAAATTTCCGGAAGCTTACAAGGGCATTCCTCTGGAAGACTACAACGAATCAATCCGTTTTCTGGCACAAAAACAGAAATGCGGCCTGGCTGACCTGTCTGCCCGGAAAGTCTATTATGAAACACTGGACGGCACACATCCTACACTCATCGGCCATGAGGAACTTGCCAAAGGCTGGATTGACTGCCTTTCCGGAATTTTGTAGCAAAGCTATTGCATTTTTATTCCAAATGGTGTATAATAAAAACAATGCTATCAAGTAAGGAGTTTTTTTATGATTTTACTGGATGAATTAAAAGTCGAAATGAACGGCTACCGCAAAGAACTGGACGAACTGGGCGAAGTTCTGAATATCAAAAAAGCCAAGGAAGAACTGAAAGAATTGCAGGAGCAGGCAGCAGAGGCCGGTTTCTGGGATGATCTGGAAAATTCTCAGAAAGTCCTCCAGAAAACCAAACAGCTGGAAAATAAAATTACAGATTATGAAAAAATGCAGTCCCGTCTGGAAGATATTTTCACAATGATTGAACTGTGCATGGAAGAAGAAGACGAGGATATGCAGAACGAAATTGTCACAGAAATGAATGATTTCAAGCAGGCTCTGGAAAACAAGAATCTGGAAACGCTGCTTTCCGGCGAATATGACGGCAAAAATGCAATTCTGACATTCCATGCCGGCGCAGGCGGCACAGAGGCGCAGGACTGGGCGGAAATGCTCTACCGTATGTATCACCGCTGGGCAGAACGCCATAACTTCAAAGTACAGCTGCTGGATTACCTCGACGGCGAAGAAGCCGGCATGAAAAGTGCCTCTATTATGGTAGAAGGCGAAAATGCTTACGGCTATCTCAAATCTGAAGCAGGCGTACACAGATTGGTGCGTGTTTCGCCGTTTGATGCTTCCGGCAGAAGACATACTTCTTTTGCCGCTCTGGAAGTAATGCCGGAAATGGATGATAATATTCAGGTAGAAATCCGCGACGAAGATATCGAAATGGAAGTATACCGTTCCAGCGGCGCAGGCGGTCAGAAAGTCAACAAGACAAGTTCGGCAGTACGTCTGATTCACAAGCCGACAGGCATTGTGACTTCCTGCCAGACCCAGAGAAGCCAGTATCAGAACAAAGATTATGCCATGAAAATGCTGGTTGCCAAACTAGTAGAAATCAAAGAACGCGAACATCTGGAAAAAATTTCTGATATCAAGGGCATTCAGAAAGAAATCGGCTGGGGTGCACAGATTCGTTCTTACGTCTTCATGCCCTATACGCTTGTAAAAGATCACAGAACAGGCTTTGAAAACGGCAATATCAACGCAGTCATGGACGGCGATCTGGACGGCTTTATTCATGCGTATCTGAAATCGCTTTCTCACGGCACACTGGAACAGAATTAAACTGATTTAAAAATAATTTATCAATAAAAAAATCCTGCACTCTTGCGAATGCAGGATTTTTTATCCAACTTGTTCAAGACTTGAAATTAATCAGTTCATCTGCTGTCATAAGGCCGACAACATATTTCATAATAGCAAGGGATTCTTCCGAATCGGGCTTGTTATTTTTATTGAAATCGATATTGACCAGAGCCTGTTCAGACAGAGTATCCTTACCCATTACTGCTCTGTTTACTGCAATGACATCGACGATATTTACAACACCGCTGCAATCAGCATCGCCGATTTTGGTAACAGCAGGGCCGGACTGTGTTTCTGTAGGCTGAACCTCTTCGGACGGTTCGGGAGTTGTTTCAGTCGGTTCGGGAGTCGTTTCGGACGGTTCGGGAGTTGTTTCAGTCGGTTCGGGAGTCGTTTCGGACGGTTCAGGAGTCGTTTCAGTCGGTCTGGGGTCAGTATTTTCTACTGCCTTGACAGAAATATCATAAGTTGTATAAGTAATGGCCTTGTCAAATACCAGTGTCACAGAATCGAGAGTTGCACCTTCTGTACCCCACCATTTGGCAAAATTCATCTCGCCGCTGAGGGACAGCACATAGGCTCCGTTGTCATTATCAATACCATCCAGATCGATGATAAGAGTGCCGTCACTGCCGACTTCGCCGCCTTCTGCGGTCCAGGATCTGTTGCTGCCGTCGGGATTGGTTGCCGGGAAGGACACGCCCCAGCCGCCGCCGGGAGTACCTTTCAGGATCACCTGTTTGATGGTAATGCCCTGTCCGGCATAGGATGTCAGATCAACAGCATAATTCGGATCACCCGAAAGTGTCACAACAGAACGGTCGGAAGATTCCGTAGTTGACTTGATATCATATTCAAACTTGATAGGAGTACCGTTTTCTTTCAGGTTCTTGTAAACATTGGCATAGTCCTGATTGAACCATGTCAGATTTTTTCTGCTGAAATACTGCATATCTCCGGCATCTCCGGCATCCCAGAGGAATGCAGTCACGCCATCGGTTGCCAGTGCAGAACCGGCAATGGTACTCAGATATTCGACAATATCATCATGATCTTTGTCTTTATTGGTAATAACGCCGTATTCGCCGAGGATAACGGGAATTCCCTTATCGGCATAATAAGCTTTCATTTTGGCAAAGAGATTATAAACATCCTGTTTTTCCTCATCTGTGCCCCATGTTTTGGAATAGCCCCAGTAACCTTCTGCATTCGGGTCAGAAACGGATGCTACTGCCCATGTGGACGGATAATAATAATGAATGGAAACGGCTACCATATCATCATCCGGAACAATATATTCCGGCGAGCAGGTTTTTGTCAGGTCATCGTTGGCACCTGCCAGCAGGAGCAGTCTGTCGCTGTTGCTGCCGCCTGTGCTTCTGATTGTATCGACAAATTTCTGATTGAACGCATTCAGCGTATCATAATCAAAAGTGACTTCGTTCATATCTTCAAAGACAAGATGATTATCATAATCTTTGAAATAATTTGCGATTTCTGTCCACATTGTGGTAAACTGCGGCAGAGCATCCATGCCCGCGTTCAGCCACAGAGAGCCGTCAGAAACCCAGTCCCAGTGCATATTGATGATGACATACATATGATTGGCATAGGCATAATCAATAACTTCTTTGATTCTTGCCAGATAAGCATCATCGATATCATAAGTGGATTTATCAGCCAGATTTTCATACCAGGTAATCGGAACACGGATAGAATCAAATCCCTGTGCCTTAACGGCATCGATCATCTGCTGAGTGGTTCTGGCATTGCCCCAGGCAGTTTCTGTATCAGTTGTCCAGCCGCGAGTATTCCAGCAATCGAATGTGTTTCCGAGGTTCCAGCCAAGACCCATATCATTTACGATCTCGACGGCGGTTTTATCTGCTGCGCTGACAGGTGTGGAGAACACGGCACCTGCGGCCATAGAGCAAGTCATAACGGCAGCGGTCACAGCAGAAATTGCTTTCTGAAATTTGTTCATGACAGATCATTCCTCTTTTCATAGTTTTTCATAGTATCGTGTTAAAAAAATCCTATTAGTAATTTTATGATAACATATTTTTCATGATTTGTCAATAAGATTTGTGAAAAAATATGAGAATCAATTTTGACC
>DFJS01000076.1 GCA_002373165.1 Ruminococcus sp. UBA3665 | reverse complement strand
TTTTCAAAATTGATTCTCATAATGCAATTCATCCCCCACCTCTATAGGTGGAGGATTTCTTGCTAACCTTTGTTAAAATTAATAGAACGATGAAAAGATACTTTTCAGTGCCAGAAATTATCATAGCACAAAATCAAAAAAAGTCAAGAGTTTTTTCAAAAATTTTTCACTCCGTCCGCGGCAAGCTGTTCCAGCGGCCTGCCGCTGTGATATTCCCGGAGATAAAATTCCGTGCATCTGCGGAACTGCGCAAATAATTTCCGCGCCTGCGCCGGATTATGATATACTTTCCAATAGCCCGTGTACTGACACTTCTGCTTGCGGATAAATCCTGTGACATCTTCCGGCGGATAGCCCAGAAATAAGCCGATTTCATGCGGAAATTCCTCTGTATTGCGCAGACGGCTGATCAGCTCCGCAAGACAGCGGTTCTGACTGAAATTTTCATAGCCCTGTTCTTTCAGAATGCGGCAGACTTCACAGCAATGAAAATCCTGCTTTAATTTTTCCGGCCTGTAGACATAGATCAATGCCCTGTTTCTGTGCCAGCGCAGCGGCAGAATACGGAGTCCTTTCCCGTTCAGCAGATGATTGAAATTCCGGATTTCGCTGTACATTGCCGTTTTGCTTTCAAATTCACAGCTGAACAGATTCCCTGTTTTCAGTCCGGCAAGCGTGGGCGAACAGTGCCGAATGAGTGTTTCTTCTGACATGGTTCATCACACGGCGGCATGTTCCTGAAGAATATTCTTCAGGGCAGAGACCGAACTGGTATGCGAACGGATGACAACTGTATCTTTTTTGGCCGAATTCAGGGCAAGCTTAATCATCTTATGAGAAGCCGTTCCCGTGAACAGCACCAGCAGATCCGGCGAACCGATTTTCTCTTTCAGGCCGTCGTGCATCTGGGTGAAGACCTTCGCACGACATTGGTAAGCTTTGCAGATATCTTTATACTGGCGGATCATGCAGTCATTTCCGCCGACAATTACAATACTCATAACAGAGTTTCATCCTTTCTGATTACAGATTTTTTTACTGCTGTTATGATACCACAAAAAGAACATGAATATCTACTCCAAACCAGAACAAAAACAATCCAAAAAGGCACTTTTCAGAAAAACGTGATTCTGCTTAATTTTATCTTAAAAATCAGATTTTCAGAAAATTATCTTTCCAATCGGACACTTTCAATCGGCAGATTTTTCCGGCTGCGGAACTCTCTGGGAGAAAGCCCCATCACTTCCCGGAACGCCTTGGAAAATTTACTGCCGTTGTCATAGCCGCATTCCCCGGCGATATCCAGAATTGTCCTGTCCGTATCCTGCAAGAGCCTTGCCGCAGAAAGCATTTTCTGCGTACGGACGTAAGCATACACAGAGTTTCCGTACACGTTCCGGAAGCTCTTTTTCAGCTGGGTAGGGGAGACCTGAAACTTCCGGGAGAGTTCCTCAATTGTGAAATGCTGTGTCATATTTTCGCATACATACGAACATACGGCCTTGGCAAGCCGCACCTGCGACGGCGGACAACTGTGCTGGACAGTCTGGGAAATCTGCGTATCCAGACTGCTTAAAAACAATAACAGCTCCAGTACTTTAATCTTGAAATATCCTGTCCGGATACTGTCCGGAACGGTATATAATTCTGAAAAAATATGTTCCAGGCTTTCCGTTGACCGGATAATGAAACACGGCTGTCCGGAGCAGAATTTCTTCATCAGCATAGCCGGACGGACATTGACATCATCCAGAAAACAGGATAAACATTCCGGAGCTTTCCCGGCATCAATCCGGATATTGATTCCGTGATAATGACTTGTCGGATAAAACGCCTCAGCCTCGGCGGCACTGCCCAGCCGGATGGCCAGATCGCCGGCCGCAAGATAATAATACTGCCTGCCCATCTGGAATTCATAGCGGCCTTCCCGGCAGTGATGAATTTCCAGAATCTGTTCTTCCGCCTGCATCGGCGCGGCATACCGGAGCAGATGCACATCCTGATACAGCAGCTGAATGCCGGGAAAGACCTGATATTCTGTCACTGTAATTTCTCCTGTTTCGTTGGAAAACTGCCGGATGACAGGATTTTTTTCTGTCACGGCGAACGCCTCCTTTCTTGAATTAGCCTTTGCTGATATTATAACGCTTTTCTGTTGATTTGTCAATAGGCCGAAATCGACTTGTTTTTATTTTTTTCGGCAAGCGGCCGCTGACTGCCGGGAATCCAGTTTGACATTTCAAATAAAATATGCTATAATAAAATCCGAATCTGAATCACTGGGGGATGAAGCTATGCGCCGGGCAAAACAAATCGGCATCTGCATCATATTTTTAATCTTGAATTTAATTCTGACAGGCTATCTGCTGACACAGCGGCTGACTCTGCATCAGCAGCTGCGGCTGGGGCTGATTCAGCCGGATAGCATCGCCGTTTCGGCACCTCTGCCGGATACGATGACGGATGAAGAAGCACAGCAGCTGTTCGAGGCTCTCACAGCCGGATTTTCCAGACAATATCCGGGCTTTGGCATCCAGCTGAAACTCTATGCCAATCCGGAAGAGATTCCGGCAGATTCTGACATGTATCTGAATTATCAGGCTCCGGATATTCCGGCGGCCGCACTCACGCCTGTCTTCCGGGAACTGAATGCTGTGCAGTATTTTCCGGAACTGACTGCTGTTCCGGATGCCGTGCCGCTGTCGTTCAGTCTTCCGGCAGTGTATTATGATATGACTGACCTGGGATTATTACAGCAGTTTGCCGGAAAACATTCTGCCGAACGGAATCAGCTTTCGATACAGGAAATCCCTGATTTTTCCGCTTTTCTGGAACAGCCTTCCGAACCGGGGATTGCAAGGACTTCTGATTTTATCCGCGTGGAGCAGAATCCTGCCGTATCCGGCAGAATTCACATGCTGCCCGTCAGTGAAAACGGAATTTACCAGAAATTTGAAGAAAATCTCTGCCGGGTCAGTGCGGCAGTCAGTCAGAATCATCAGAAAATTGCCATGCTCTGGATTGAATATTTATTATCCGAACAGGCACAGACTGTACTATTCAGCGAACATTACAGCAGCAGTCTGCCTTTGCATAAAAAAGTTTTCGACAGGACAATCAGTCAGCATCAGGAGCTGAAATCCCTGAAAGAAATCCGGAACACGCTGGGAGGGAATATGCAATGAAACATTATGAAATTCTGCTTCCGGCACTGTTCTGCGCCGTCTGCTGTGTGATGCCGCTGGGACTGTATGCCATGACATACAATCCGGAGCCGCTGCCGGATGTTCCGGCGGCGGAATCGGCAGTTACAGTTCCGGAAGTGCTGTATCTTTCTCATGAAGAAGCTGTACGGCAGCTTTCCGAACTGGGACTGCGCGTGATCGAAACAGAAAAAATTCATCATCCTGTCATTCCGGAAAACGCCGTACTGACACAGAATCCCTCGGCAGGGGCGGCCGTCCGGGAAGGCGATGCAGTCACCCTGACACTCAGCAGCGGCTGGACGGAATACCTCCCTGATGTCCGCGATATCCCTAAAGACAAGGCCGCCGAAAAATTAGAAGCTCTTGGCTTTTCCGTGTCATTTCAGGAAAGCTCCAGCGAAACAGTCGCGCCGGGCGCAGTGCTGACACAGAGCATTCCGCCGGATACAAGAATCGCGCTGGGCAGTTCTGTCACACTGACAATTTCCACAGGCCGCGAACATACAGATACTTCCGTCACAGAAACAGTCGGGAATTATATCGGCATGAACTTTGAAGATGCTAAGGCTCAGTTGGCTGATGCCAATCTGTACGCCGTGCAGGCAGATACTGTCTATCGGCCGGAAATCGCCAACGGGACAGTCATTTCTCAGAATATTCCGTCCGGGAGTTCCGTTCCGCAGGGGACGGCTGTCGAATTGAAAATCAGTCTGGGGCAGATTACGGCACATGTGCCCGACTGTACCGGAAAATCCGCTGCCGAAGCCCGTCAGCTGCTGGAAACGGCCGGATTCGTCTGCATGATTACTTACACGCCGTCCGGCACAATTCCGCTGGATACAATCATGTCACAGAATCAGCCGGCAGACAGTTCCGTTCCGCAGGGCAGTCAGATCTGGCTGACTGCGAGTGCAGGCGATTCCAGCTATGTCATCAGCACGGGCGGCTGGTCAGGCAATCCTCTGCCGTCGTTCAATACCGAACCGGAAACCGAACCGCCCCCGGAAGAATTCTTCCCCGATGCCGAATTGCAGGATCCGCCGGAAGATCAGCTTCCGGAAGAAGAACCTGCTCCGGAATTCAGCCCGGAATATTTCGATGCTCCGGAAACTGCGCCGTTCTGAATATCACTTGACAAATTCCGGAATTTATGCTATGATAAAATTATCATAAAAAATCAGAAAGGCTGGGGAATAAAATCATATGATCCGCAAATTTTTGAAAAAAATCACCTGTGTGCTGGCCGGAGCCGCACTGGCAGTGACCGGAATTCCGTTCTGTGCCCATGCACAGGAATCTTCCAAACTGATTGCCCTCACGTTCGATGACGGCCCTAATACGACTACGACAAATCAGGTGCTCGATCTGCTGGAAGAATATCATGCCAAAGCATCATTTTTCCTGATCGGCGATAATATCACGGAAGAAAGTGCCGTTTCCGTCAAGCGTGCCTATGATATGGGCATGGAAATTGATAATCATTCCAAAACGCATTCCAATATGTCCAAGATGACTCCGGAGGAAATTCAGGCGGAAATTGCCTTTGTCGATGAAAAAGTGCAGGCCATCACAGGAGAAACTACAAAATTCTTCCGGCCGCCTTTTATCGATACCAGCGACACGATGTATGATGCTATTGATCTGCCGTTTATCTGCGGCATTGACTGTCAGGATTATATGCCGAATGTCACTGCCGAAGAACGTGCGGAATATATCCTTAACGGCGCAAAGGACGGCGTAATTGTCCTTCTGCACGATGCCGCCGGCAATGACAATACTGTCGATGCCCTGAAAATCGCACTGCCGGAGCTTGTCAGTCAGGGTTATGAATTCGTCACGCTGACCGAACTCTTTGCCCATCAGGGCGAAACGCCCGTCCGGCACATGCTCTACAGCAATGTAGCAAAATATCCGTGCACGGGCTATACTGTCCGGAAAGAACTGACTTCTGATTCTTCTGATAAAATTCCGCTGGATACGGCTTTGCTGGAATCGCTCGGCGAAAACTGGGCAGTCGAGGTGCAGTACAGCAGTGCGGCTTATGCGCCTGTCATCGCCTTGCAGAGCTGGACTTCCTCGCCGCCCATCTGGCAGGCAGTGCAGCCTTTTTATGCCAACGGCTCGAAAGCGGTCTTTCTGGCAGCCGATGTGCTCGCCGCAATGAAAGAACTGGATACTTCCTATTCCGCGCTGGATGGCCTGACAATTTCGGCTTACGGCGGAACTGTTACGCTTTCAGAAGGCAAAATTCTCTCCAAGCCGGAAGCTTCCGGCGATGTCACGGGCGACGGAGTCTTTTCTCTGGAAGATATTATTTTATTCCAGAAATATCTGAAAAAACAGGCTGTTCTGCCTGTTCCGGAAGCCGCTGATGTGACAGAAGACGGCATTCTGAATATTTTTGATTTTCTTCGCATGAAGCAGAAATTTCTGCAAAAATAAAAACAGGCCCCATGAGTTTTCATGGGGCTGATTTTTTTATGCCAGCGTGACTTTATGGAAAATTTTCTTGCCTTTTTTGAGAATCACTTCTCCGGAAATTGTGATTTCTGCCTTGGGGTCTGTAATTTTTTCGCCGTTGACGGAAACGCCGCCTTGCTGCACGTTTCGTCTTGCTTCGGATTTAGTCGGCACCAGTCCGCAGATTGTCAGAAGATCAAGAATGCCAATTCTGCCTTCGGTCAGCTGATCGGCTGTCAGTACGGTAGAGGGCATATTTTCAGAATTTCCGCCGCCGCCGAATACTGCTTTTGCGGCTTCCAGAGCCTTGTCAGCCTCTTCCTTGCCGTGCACCAGTTCGGTCAGGCTGTGTGCGAGGCGTTCTTTGGCCTTGTTGAAGCCTGCGCCTTCGAGGTTCTGTTCCATTTCTTCAATTTCTTCAATCGGGATAAATGTCAGCATCTTCATGCATTTGATCACATCGGCATCGGCGATGTTGCGCCAGTACTGGAAAAATTCATAAGGGCTGGTCTTTTCGGGGTCGAGCCATACGGCACCTTTTTCAGTCTTGCCCATTTTTTTGCCTTCGGAGTTCAGCAGGAGCGTGATTGTCATAGCATAGGCATCTTTGCCGAGCTTCCGGCGAATCAGTTCCGTACCGCCGAGCATGTTTGACCACTGGTCATCGCCGCCGAACTGCATATTGCAGCCGTAATCCTGATAGAGCTTGTAGAAATCATAGCTCTGCATGATCATGTAATTAAATTCCAGGAAAGTCAGACCTTTTTCCCATCTCTGCTTGTAGCATTCTGCGGCGAGCATCCTGTTGACAGTGAAATTTGCGCCGACTTCGCGCAGCAGTTCCACATAATTGAGATTCATCAGCCAGTCGGCATTATTGACGGCAATGGCCTTGTTGTCAGAAAAATCGATAAAACGACTCATCTGTTTTTTAAAGCATTCGATATTATGGGCAATTGTTTCAGGGGTCAGCATTTTTCTCATATCGGATTTGCCGGAAGGGTCGCCGATCATGCCGGTGCCGC
>DFJS01000007.1 GCA_002373165.1 Ruminococcus sp. UBA3665 | reverse complement strand
ACTGCCGTTTCGGCGACCCTGAAACACAGGTAGTTCTGCCGCTTCTGGAAACTGATCTGATTGATATTATGCAGGCCGTTTATGACGGCACACTGAATCAGCTTCCTGTCAGCTGGAAAAACGAATCTGCGGCCTGTGTTGTTCTGGCCAGCGGCGGTTATCCTGTCAAGTACGAAAGCGGCAAGGAAATTTCCGGCCTGGATAAAACAGGTCAGGTGCCGGGTGCATTTGTCTATCATGCCGGAACTAAATTCAATGATGAAACATTCCTAACAGCCGGCGGCCGTGTGCTCGGCGTAACGGCAACCGGCGATACACTGGAACATGCTCTGCATCAGGCCTATCAGAGTGCCGGACTTATCAGTTTTGAAAAAATGCATTATCGCCATGATATCGGCAGACGCGCTTTGCAGGCCGGACAGGAGTAAGGCATCATGCATCCGAAATTAAAGCGTTGTTTTATCTTCGGACAGTACGCCAATATTCTGTTTCTGTTATTTGCGCTGATGGCATGGGTGTATCACTGGTCGATTGCACGGCATAATCTGGAGATTGTGCCGCTGGAAATTGCGGCATATACAGTCGAGACAGGCGGTTTTGTCTTCATGCTGTTTTCTCTGCTGAATTTTCATAAAATTGTCCGGCACAGATATCTCATGAAGCTTGCCATGCTGGTTTATCTGATAACAGAAGTCGTCATCATGATTATGGATTTTAATGCAGATAAAATTCCGTTTTATAATAACGGGTCGATGGCGTTGAATTTATGGCATTCTATTTTTTCAGCTGCGATTTGTTTTACTTATCTGTCACTGGAGCCAAAAAACAGATCGCTGGAAATTGCAATTATCATTGCGGAAGTGATTATTCTTTCCGGCATGTTCGGGGTAATTTTCGGACTGCATGTCTATGTGTCACTGCTGGCCAATTCTGTAGCATATGTGATATTTTTCTCGATTATCAGATTTCTGATTTCACAGGAAAGAATTATGATCGACTGCCACGGCGACCGCGCCAAAGAATATAAATATAAAAGTTCTTTCTTTGATGAATAAATTCAGTTCTGCCCCGATGCACCGCAAAGGGGCAGATTTCAGAAACGGGGGATTTTTTCCATGAACGACAGACTGCCTTATCTGCGAGAAAAAACAAGCCGGCTGACCGATTCGCCGGGAGTTTATCTGATGAAAAATCAGCAGAATCAGATTATTTATATCGGCAAAGCCAAAAATCTGCACAGGCGTGTCAGCAGTTATTTCCGTCTGAATGCCAGCCATCTGCCAAAAGTGGAAAAAATGATTTCGCATGTATGGGATTATGATTTTATCGTCACGGCATCGGAATATGAAGCCCTGCTGCTGGAATGCAGTCTGATTAAACAGCATCAGCCGCATTATAATATTTTGCTTAAAGATGACAAGGGATATTGCTATATTAAAATTTCTGACGAAGCATACCCCAGAATTACAGTCGAAAAGCATAAAACGCCGGAAGGAATTTATATCGGAACATATACCAGCAGTTTTACAGCAAAATCGGCAGTAGAAGAAGTCAATACCGTGTTCGGACTGCCGGACTGCCGCCGGAAGTTTCCGCAGTGCTTTAAAAAATCCCGTCCCTGCCTGAATTATTATATCAAACGCTGCATCGGCGTTTGTCAGGGGAAAATTCCGCAGGAAGCCTATCAGGAACGCATCCGGCAGGCTGTGCAGTATCTGAAAAACGGCAGTCAGGATTCTGTCGCACGAATGCAGAAAGAAATGCTGGAAGCTGCCGAAAATCTGGATTTTGAAAAAGCTGCCCTGCTCCGGGACAGAATCCGGGCTGTCGAAAAAGCCGCCGCTTCCCAGAAAATTCTGGATCATGATTTCAAAAATGCCGATATTATTGCAATGGCAGATAATCAGGATAAAATCTGCATTTCTGTACTGCTGTACCGGAACGGCAGATTATATGACAAGCTGAATTATGAATTCGGCGAACAGGCCGAGGATGCCGCACTGGATGCCTTTTTCTTCCGGTTTTATCAGGAAAGGTCAGAACTTCCGGATAAAATTCTGCTGGAACAGGAACTGTCAGATATGCCTCTGGCAGAACAGATGCTCGCAGAAAAGGCCGGGCATAAAATAAAATTATATGTTCCTAAAAAAGGCGGCGGCATGGAACTCCTGCAAATGGCAAAACAAAACGCTGCCGAAGCCATCGCAGTCCAGAATAACAGAACAGGCAAAGAACTGCTCGCTGTGGAAGATCTGGGAAAACTGCTGGGCATGAAGAAAATGCCTAAATATATCGAAGCGTATGATATTTCCAATCTGGCATCTGAAGCAATGGTTGCCGGAATGGTCGTATTCGAGAACGGCCGGCCGCTGAAAAAAGCATATAAGCGTTTCCGCATCAAGGAAAATCAGACCCAGAATGACTATGCCTGTATGCAGGAAGTCATCCGGCGGCGGCTTTCACATCTGCATGATGATTCTGATGAGTATTTTTCCCGTGTGCCGGATCTGATTCTGCTCGACGGCGGAAAAGGGCATGTTCATGCCGTGACTCCCGTTGTGGAAGAACTCTGTCCGGAAATTGCACTGTTCGGCATGGTGAAAGATTCTAAGCACAGAACACGCGCTATCGCCGCAGGAGACAGAGAAATTCAGGTTTCCGGCGAGGCCTTCCGGCTGATTACCAGAATTCAGGACGAAGTGCATCGCTATTCTGTAGCTTATATGCATCAGAAGCATAAGAAAAACAGTTTTGCATCAGATCTGATTCAGGTTCCCGGCATCGGGCAGAAAACCGCGCAGAAATTAATGCTGTATTTCAAAACCAGAGACATGCTCTGGAATGCCGGTGTTCCGGAATTGCAGAAAGCCGGAATTTCCCGCAGAACTGCCGAAAATTTATATTTCTATCTGCACGGGGAAAATCCGGAATGAGTACAGGGCAGATCATCGGCTTTGCCGTCAGGGGAATATCCGGGACGTTCGGAGCGTTCGGAATATTTATGTTTTTATACCGGAAGCATCACGGCAGAATCAGACCGTACCTGACGGGAATTCTGACTCTTATGATCCTTGCCGTTCCCAGAAAAATAATATCTGATCTGCTGATTCCGCCGGAGGGAGAATGGGCGTTCCGGACTGCTGTTTCAATTCTGATTGGCGCATTCTGCGAAGAAATCGGAAGATATTTCGCGTTCAGATATGCTCTGACAGAGTATAACAGAGTAACAGATGCATTCTGTTACGGACTCGGCCACGGCGGCATGGAATTATTCGCATTGGCACAGTATCCGTGGGAATTTTTTCTCGCCGGAACAGGACTGATTTCAGAAAATCCGGAGCGTTTGCAGATGATTTCGGAAATTTCATTTCTGGACAGCATGGAAGTGCTGCTTTTCGATGACTGTACTGCAATTGCCGTGCATATAGCCTGTTCCGTGCTGATTTATTCATCCGTCAGATATGAGAAGAAAAATTATTTTCTGATTTCTTTTCTGATGCATTCGCTGATAAATATCATAACTCTGTATTTCGGCGTTGCAGGGAGTGCTCTGGGGACAGCCGTGCTCTGTTATCTGGCATATCAATTATATAATAAAAATAAAAATTACGAGGTGTTTTGATTTATGAGAGTGATTACAGGAAAAGCAAAGGGCATTCGGCTGAAAACGCTGGAAGGCCTTGACGTTCGCCCTACAACAGACCGGGTCAAAGAAGGCATGTTCTCTGCAATTCAGTTCGATATCCCCGGCGCAAGAGTGCTGGATCTGTTCGCCGGAAGCGGTCAGCTCGGCATTGAGGCCCTCAGTCGCGGCGCAAAACAAACTGTGTTTGTCGATCAGTCTGCCGAATCGCTGAATATTGTCAAAGAAAATCTGAAAAAAACAAATTTTATCGATTTTGCCGAACTGCATCAGAAATCTGCCGGACAGTTTCTCCGGCTGTGCCCGGAAAAAAGTTTCGATCTGATTTTTCTCGACCCGCCTTACAGAAATCAGATGCTTGAAAAAATTCTCCCGGAAGTCAGCCGGATTCTCAGGCCCGGCGGAAAAATTATCGCCGAACATGAAATGAACTGTCAGCTTCCGGAAGAAATTTCTGATTTGATCTTGCAAAAAAATTATTTCTATGGTAAAATAGTAGTATCAGTATTTTCTGAAAAAATAAATGCAGAGGAGACAGAATCATGAGAAGAATCGCCGTCTGCCCCGGCAGTTTCGACCCCGTTACGCTGGGACATCTGGATATTATTACAAGAGCATCAACTTTGTTTGATAAGGTCATTGTGCTGATCTCTACCAATGCAGCCAAAAATCAGGCCAGCTTTTCCACGACCGAACGCATGATGATGATTGCCGATGCAACGGCACATCTGGATAATGTGGTAATTGACATTCTCGACGGCCTGCTTGTGGATTATGTCCGGCGCGTGCAGGCTGTGGCAATCGTCAAAGGCCTGCGGGCTGTCAGCGATTTCGAGTATGAATTCCAGATGGCACTGACCAATAAAGTGCTGTATGCCGGCGCAGAAACGGTCTTTCTGACAACCAGTCAGGAAAATATGTATCTCAGCTCCAGCGTTGTGAAACAGATTGCCTATTTCGGCGGCGATATCAGCCCCTTTGTTCCTGCCTGCATTCAGGATGCCATTCAGAAAAGATTAAGCCATCAAGGAGAGGATAAATCATGAGTATTGAAGAAATTCTGGACGATATGGACGAACTGCTGGACAAAGCAGGTTCTGTGCCCTTTGCCGCGCATAAATCGCTGATTGACGGCGACCGCCTGCGCGAACTTATCAACGATGCCCGGCTGAATGTTCCCCAGGAAGTCAAACACGCCAAAATGGTGGAATTCGACCGCGACAGAATTATCAAAGAAGCCGAGGCCAGAGCAGAGAAAATTATTCATCAGGCCGAAGAACGTGCCAAGGCTATTGTCGAGGAAGAGGCTATTGTCAAAGAAGCCAAAAAACGCGCACTGGAAGCTGTCACCAAGGCCCAAAAAGAATCTGAGGCTATCCGTGATGCAACAAATGATTATGTCAAGGGACGCTTTCAGGAAGTTGAAGGATATTTTAAACAGGGGCTGGAAGATGTTCAGAATCGTAAAACTAAGTTTGAACAGCTGACACAGAAGAAAACAGAGAAAAAACCAAAAAAATAATTTATTTTTTAAAGTTTGTTCATCATCAGTTCATATTTTTGTGCTAAAATATTAAAAAATAAGATAAATAAATCCAGCGCAAAGGAGCGCGTTTCCCTTTTCAGGGGATGCTCTCTTATGCGCTGTTTGCTTTTTTCAGAATCAGGAGGAGTTTTTATGGATGCTATCGATCAGAAATTAATCTCTATTTTACAGCAGAATGCCAGAATGCCGCTGAAGGCAATCGCCGCACAGGTGTTTTTGTCCGCTCCGGCCGTCTCGGCCAGAATTGAAAAATTAGAAGCCCAGAAACTGATTCAGGGCTATCACGCCGAAATCGACCAGCAAAAACTGGGCTATCATATTACGGCATTTATCAGTCTGGAGCTGAGTGCCCGGCAGAAGCCGGAGTTCTATCCGTTCATTGCGGAATGTCCCAATGTGCTGGAATGCAACTGCGTGACAGGGAATTATTCCATGCTGATTAAAGTCGCATTCCACAGCACGCAGGAACTGGACCAGTTTATCGGACAGTTGCAGCATTTCGGGAATACATCAACGCAGATTGTCTTTTCTACGCCGGTTCCGCACAGGGATGTGGTTATTTTTCCGGAAGAAGAATAATATTATGTTTTGACTTTTCGCTTTGTTCCGGCAAGCGGCGAATTGTTCATTGCTTCGCGTTCGGCAGTTTCGCCCAGATGGGTGTAAATCTGCGTGGTTGCGATGCTCTCATGCCCCAGAATTGATTTCAGTGTCAGAATATCCGTACCGCCCTGCTGATACATCAGAGTTGCCGCCGTGTGCCGGAGCTTATGTGTCGAAAGACCGCGCCCGGCCAGACCGGCTTCTTTCAGGGAAGTTTCTACAATCTGCTGTACTCTGCGGCGGCTGATGCGCTTTTTCCGGTTGCTCAGGAACAGCGAAATTTCAGGCGTTTCGATTTCGCGCCGGATTGCCAGATATTCTTCCAGCGCGGCCATACATGCTTGGTTCAGGTAAATAATGCGCTCTTTGCTGCCTTTGCCCATGATGCGCATTTTTTCCTCCTGCATATCCAGCGAGGACAGATTCAGCGCAACCAGTTCCCCCAGACGAAGACCGCAGTTCAGGAACAAAGTCAGAATACAATAATCCCGTATTTCTGCCGGATTTTCAGAATCCGCCTTGGTTTCCAGCAAATCCATGCTTTCGTTGAGATTCAGATATTTCGGCAGAGGATTCCGCGGACTGGAAATTTCCAGATTTTCTGTCGGATTATGTTCCAGCAGTCTGGCCTGTGTTGTCAGATAATGAAAAAAACTCCTCAGGGAAGAACCCTTCCGGCATCGGATTTTGCCCTTGTTCTCGCAGACACGGGAAAGAAAATTATAATACTGATAAATTTCTTTCAGCGTAATTTTTTTCAGATTTTCAATCGTCATATCCCGGATTTCCGTTTCCAGAATCATATCTGCCGTGATGCGGCTGTTTCCGGCCTGATTCAGAAGACAGAAACGCAGAAACTGCCTGACATCCTGATAATAGCCCATCACAGTACTGTCGGCAAGGCCTTTGACAACGGACAGATGTGTGATATATTCGTTCAGAAAATCCGGGTTTTCATCATGCTGAATATGCAGCATAAAAAAATCAGCTCCCTTTTTTATTTTATTATAGCACAAATCCGGAAAATCGGCAAGATGTTTTCCGGATTTTTTCAGATTTGACAAATCTGCCGGAATATGCTATAATAAAAACTGCGACTGGAGGAATTGCAATGAAAAGAAAATTTGTTCTGTTTTTGGCAGGAGCTTGTCTGTTCCTGACCGCCTGTGCGAAAAAATCAGCAGAATCATCATCCGAATTGATCACAGAACCCGTGACGGAAATACAGGCCGTCACAGAGGCCGAAACACTCCCGGAATCAGAAACTGTTCCGGGAACTCTCCCGGCGGAGTCGTCCAATCCGGAGAAAATTGTCGGCATCTGGAAAGGCGAAACGGATTACAGATGGTTCCGGGAAGACGGAAGCTACGTTACAATGAATTATCAGGGAACATTCCCGGAAGAAATTCCGATTGAAGTCAATGAAAATTCTGTAACTCTGACCCTCGACGGTCAGCCGGTTGTGCTGACACAGACCGGAACGCATGTGTTCGATACGCTCGACGGCCTGTATCATGATGCCGGGCAGGAATATCAGATTTTCATCACGGGCAATATGGTATATAGATATTTTGCCCATGATTACCCCAATGCTTATGAGTATGACGGACAGAATTTAATGCTCCCTTGGTCAGAGAATGCAATGAATTGCTTCGTTTCCGGCGATACTCTGGAGATCGAGGGCGAAATTTTTACCAGAACTCACGATCTTGACGATTTCTTATTAAATTAAATCAGGAGGAATAAAAATGGAATACTGGGATATTTACGACAAAGACCGGAATCTCACCGGACGTACCATGAAGCGCAATGACTTCACTATGAAAGACGGCGATTATCATCTGACTGTTTTAGGAGTTATCTGCCGTCCGGACGGGAAATTCTTAATCACACAGAGAGCTCTGGATAAGCACTGGGCGGCCGGCTGGTGGGAAGTCTCCGGCGGCGGCGTGATGGCCGGAGAAACTTCTGAACAGGCAGTTATCCGCGAAGTCCGCGAAGAAACAGGCCTTGATGTCTCGAATGCTGAGGGCGGTTATCAGTTCAGCTATCACAGAGAATCCCCCGGCGATAATTATTTTGTCGATATTTATAAATTTATTCTGGATTTCGATGAAACACAGGTCACGCCGCAGCTGGCCGAAATGCAGGGCTACATGCTCGCCGATAAGGCACAGATTGAAGAATTCGCAAAACAGGGAATTTTTCTGCATTATGACAGCATCAAACAGGTGTTTGAATCATGAATCAGAAGATAGAAGAAATTCAAAGCAGATTAGGCTCATTCCTGACAGACCTCATGCCCGTTGCATGGAACAGAATCTGTCTGTATGCTGAATGCGAAGAAGGACATAACAGTTTCTGGGGCTGTTTTCAGGAGCGTAAAACAGATTTGATTGTGACTTCTGAATTTTTCTATCAAAGATATAAAAATTATAATTATACTGAAAATCAGGTACAGCATCAGATTTCTGATTTTCTGTTTGCGTTATATCAGGCATATCTTGCTGAATACGGTCGGGACAAAATCTGGCAGACAATGACATATGTCATCGAACAGGATAAAAAATTCCGGATAGATTTCGGCTATGATGCGCCGGATATGAGTCTGAACGGAATCCTGAAAACCAGAAAAAATATAGTCCGGCAGTATTTCGGAACAGATTATGCATATATAGAAGAAAAATATCCGTATTAATTCAAAAATGGCTTGACAAATCCGGAAAAATATGCTATACTGATATCCGGAAAATAAAATATTACATGAGGGGAGCTTTCAAAGGCTGAGAGGAAATTCGGTTTCGACCCGTTACCTGATGCGGATAATGCCGCCGTAGGGAAATGATCAGAATTTTTGCATCATCATGATGCTGAATTCCTCTTTGCTTTGCGCTCCTGCAAATCAAGGAGGAATTTTTTTATGTCACAGCATGACAAAATTGTCAGACTCACCGCAAGCGGAATCATGATCGCACTTTCAACAGTACTCAGTATGATTAAGCTGATTCCCATGCCGCAGGGCGGCGCGATGACTCCATGCAGTATGCTTCCGATCTGTATGATTTCGATTATTTATGGAGTCAAATGGGGACTCGGAACGGGATTTGCCTGTTCGCTGGTACAGCTTGCACTGGATTTTTCGGCCGCGCTGAGCTGGGGACTGTCGGCGAAGGCTCTGGCAATCAGCTTTGCATTTGATTATTTTATCGCCTTTACTGTGCTGGGACTTGCCGGAATGTTCCGGAATAAACCTGTCTGGGGCATCGGCGCAGGCATTACGATTGTATTTCTGCTGAAATATGCGGCGCATGTTTTTTCCGGCGGTGTTGCGTTCGGTGTCTTTATGCCGGAAGATTTCAACAACGTCTGGATTTATTCGCTGGTGTATAATACTTATATGCTGCCGGAACTGCTCCCGACTATTGCCATTGCATACGGACTCTGCCGGGTTCCGGCACTGTCCAGACTCAAAACTGCATGAGATAGAGCAAGCCGCCTGAAAATTTTTCAGAACGGCTTGCTTTTTTTGTCAGTTTGTGCTATAATCAAGATAATAAAATTTTTCAGGGAGGCTGATTTTCATGCACGGTCATGAACAGGAAAGATTATACACAAAATTACAGGAAATTATTTCTGAAGCAAAAAATATGGTATTCTTCGGCGGCGCAGGTGTTTCGACTGAGAGCGGCATTCCGGATTTCCGGAGCGTGGACGGCCTGTACAGTCAGAAATATCATAATATTATGCCGGAAGAAATCATCAGTCACAGCTATTTTGTCCGGCATACTGCCGAGTTTTATGAATTCTACAGAGATAAGATGCTCTGCCTGAATGCTAAACCCAATGCCGCACATAAAAAGCTCGCCGCATGGGAACAGAGAGGCATTCTCAAAGCCGTCATCACACAGAATATCGACGGTCTGCATCAGATGGCCGGAAGTAAAACAGTCTATGAACTTCACGGAAGCGTTCACAGAAATTACTGCCAGAAATGCGGAAAATTTTTTGATGCAAAATATATTCTGGACTCTTCCGGCGTTCCGGAATGCGGCTGCGGCGGCATCATCAAGCCGGATGTCGTGCTCTATGAAGAAGGCCTGGATAATAAAATCATAGAAAAATCTGTCGAGGCAATCCGGAAGGCGGATGTGCTGATTATCGGCGGCACATCGCTGAATGTATATCCGGCCGCCGGATTTATCCGGTATTTTCACGGAAAGCATCTGATTATCATCAACAGAGATGCAACTCCGGCCGACAGCATGGCAGAATTATGCATTCATGATAAAATAGGAGAAGTATTTTCAGTTCTGGATTAATTTTTTGAATAATTCGGCAATCTGTTCTTTGGATGCCAGATTTTCGGAAAATGCACTGGCACTTCCGGCCGAAATGCCAAGATACAGAGCCTGCAAAGGATTCTGGGATTTTTCGTAAGCGGCCAGAAATCCCGCAAGCATGGAATCGCCTGCACCCGTGGAGCTGATGACCGTTCCGCGGAATGCCGCCTGCTGATAGACTTCGCCGTCCTCACAGACAAGCACAGCACCCTTTTCGGCCATCGAGACAAGAATATTTCTCGCACCCCATTCCTGAAGCTTCTGGGCATATCTGACGGCCTCGGCCGGACGGTGCAGCTTGACTCCGAACAGTTCGCCAAGTTCGTGATGATTCGGCTTGATCAGAAACGGATGATAGGCAAGCGATTTTTTCAGAAGATCGCCGGAAGCATCTACGGCAAATCTGATATTTTTATCCTGATAGCGTTTCATGATATCGCAGTAGACAGAATCCGGCAGAGAATCCGGAATGCTTCCGGCTAAGACCAGCGTATCGCCTTCCTGCATGGCATCCAGCCTGTCATAGAGCTTCTGCATGGAAACGGCATCGATCTGTGCGCCGCGGCCGTTGATTTCGGTTTCGTCCTGCGCCAGAAGCTTGACGTTAATCCGGGTATTGCCTTCCGGGAGCAGAATAAAATCCTGCGGTACGCCGGATTGTTTCATCAGGAGCGAAACAGCCGCGCCTGTGAATCCTGCCAGAAATCCCAGTGCAAGCGTTTCCGCGCCCAGATTATGCAGGACTGTCGATACGTTGATGCCTTTTCCGCCGGCGAAAATCTTTTCGCTTTCCGTGCGGTTTACCTGTCCGGGTTTGAAATCCTGAACCTGAATTCTGTAATCCAGGGCAGGATTTAATGTCAGTGTATAAATCATCTGCAATCAATTCCTTTCGTGGTATAAAAATCTGACAGATTTATTATAACATATTTCCGGAGATTTGTCACTAGATTTCCGGAAATTTTATCTTTTTGCAGTTTGTTAATTTTCTATGAAATTCATTGACAAAAAATATAAAATATGTTATAATCAAATAAAATAATTTTGAAATTCAGAGAGGAGTATCATGATGAGAAAATTTTATGCCGCACTGACCACAGTGGCAATGCTTTCCTGTATGGCAGGAGCTTTCCCGCAAATGACTGCTTTTGCAGAATCGGGAATTTATAATGGCTTTGTCTATGAAAAATATGAAGATCATGTTGCTGTGACAGGATATACTGAAGAACTTTCCGGAGAAATTGAAATTCCAATCAGTATTGTGCAGGAAGGTCAGAACAGCTGGGAAGTGTCTTCTGACTGGAGAGTAACGGAAATTGCCGATTCTGCTTTTGCGGGCTGTGAGGCAATTACTTCTGTGACACTGGGCGATGTCAGAATCGCTTCCAAAGCTTTTTCAGATTGTAAAAATCTGGAATATGTCTATTATGACTGGTTCAAACCCAAACAGACAGCCGAGGATGCATTTGAGGGATGCAGTGAAAATCTGAAATTCGCCTGGAAAACCGGCGGCGTTGCCTGTATTTATGATGAAGATTCCCGTACTCTGGATGTATTCGGCAGCGGAGGGACAGATTCTTTCTCCGGCAATATCTGGCGGCTTGGCCGGTTCGGATGGGACGAAGAAGGAAACTGCCTGATTCAGAATCTTGTCATTGAGGACGGCGTGACCGGCATCGGCTATATTGCTTTTGAAGGTTTTGCAAATCTTACAAACGTCACAATTCCGGAAAGCGTTACGGAAATCAGCGGCGGAGCTTTTACCGGAACGCCATGGCTTGCCGCACAGCAGGAAATCAATCCGCTTGTGATTGTCAATCACAATGTCATTGATATGGAAAAATGTTCCGGCGATGTTGTCATTCCGGACGGCGTAACAAGAATTTGCGGAGTCGGTTCCAAATATGATTCTCAGCTGACTTCTGTCACAATTCCGGCAAGCGTGAAAATCATCGAGGAAGGTTCTTTGGCAACCGGCCGCGCGTTTGCCTGGAACGAAACTCTCACAATCCGCGGCTATACCAATACCGCCGCCGAACGGTTCGCCGAAACGTATCACTATCAGTTTGAACCAATCGGCGAATATCTTCCCATGACAGGCGACTGTAATGATGACGGCGTTCTGAATGTCAAAGATGCGGTTCTTCTGAAAAAATTCCTGATGCATCAGTATAAAGAAGAAGCCTGTATTGCCAGGGCGGCAGATATCAATCAGGATAATATCGTCAATATTTATGATCTGATTGCCCTGAAACGGCTGCTTTTAAATTCCTGAAATTTCCAGTGATATTCGTCTCATATCTGCTTATAATACTATTGCGGCAGGAAAACGCCGCAAAATAAAAACAAGCATCAAAAGGAGATTTGATTATGAGAGGCGAAATGACTCAGAAGGGCAGAGAAGCTCTGGAACGTTTTAAAATGGAATCCGCTAACGAAGTAGGCGTTAATCTCAAGCCCGGCGACAACGGCGACCTGACTGCAAGAGAAGCCGGAAAAATCGGCGGACAGATGGTCAAGAAAATGATTGATTCCTATAAAATGCAGTAACAGATCCCCCTTCTGCATTTCTTGAATAGAATTTCCCTGTTCCGGAATTCCGGAGCAGGGATTTTTTTGTGTTCCGGCGCACGGCTCTGTAAAGAATCATACTTTTTCTATCAGAAATTATATTTTAATCAATCTTCCACAGAAAAGAAGTATAAATTTTGGTGAATATACCAATTGTAATTCAGTGAAAAATATGGTATAATATCCATAATGTTAAAATATTAAAAAATATAACTAAAACATAAAAAAGGGGAAATTTGTTATGTATGGAAATAAGATGAAGAAAGTAACAGCCGCTCTGCTTGCACTGACGGCATTCGCCGTTCCCGGTACAGCCTTCCCGGAACAGCTGACAGCCTCCGCGGCAAGCAGTGTGATCTACTGCTCTCCGAACGGTACCGGCGACGGTTCCAGTGCCTCCAGCCCGACAACTGTAGCAAAGGCAATTACATCTGTATCCGCAGGCGGCTATATCTATCTGCTGGGCGGAACTTATAAATTTTCGTCGCCGATCAAGATTGAACAGAGCAATTCCGGCTCTTCCGGAAAATATAAGACTATTGCCGCTTACAACGGCGCGGATGTTGTGTTCGACTTCTCCGGAGAAAGCGTATCCGATTCCAATTACGGCGTGATTCTGGACGGTTCTTACTGGCATTTCTACGGCTTTGAGATTACAAAGGCCGGCGATAACGGTATGCTGCTGTCCGGCAGTAATAATATCGTCGAGATGATGACATTCAATGCCAACCAGGATACAGGTCTGCAAGTTTCAAGATATCGTTCCAATGCGTCTTCTATTGCTGATTGGCCGACAAATAATCTGATCAAGAACTGTACTTCCAAGAATAACTGCGATGATGCTACTATGGAAAATGCCGACGGCTTCGCGGCTAAACTGACCTGCGGCAAAGGCAATGTCTTTGACGGATGCTTTTCTTATAATAACTCCGATGACGGCTGGGATTTGTATGCCAAAGAAGCAACCGGTGCAATCGGAGTTGTAACAATCCGGAACTGTGTGGCATTCCGCAACGGCTTTACAGAAGCCGGCAAGGGCTACGGCGACTGCGACGGCAACGGCTTCAAACTCGGCGGCGGCGGCATTGGTACGCGCCATCAGGTAGAAAACTGCCTTGCATTTGAAAACCTCAACTGCGGCTTTACTGATAATAATAACCCCGAATTCGGCGATATGAAAAACTGCACTGCTTATAATAACAATCTTAAGGGTGCAAAGGCCAACTACATGGTCTACAGATGCAATACTACTGCAACTTTCGCCAATATGATGTCTTATTACAATACTGCCAATGTCACCAAGACCAATCAGAGCGGCATGAAGGCCGGCAATGACAAATTCGTCGGCTCCATGACAAACGGCATCTACTACAACAGCAAATATTATTTTGCCAAGAGCGAAACACTTGCAAACGGCTCCAAGCTGGGCGATATCATTACTCCGTCCGATTCCGACTTTGTCACCCTGACAGTTGCCGGCATGGGCACTGACTTCCATACAGCATGGAGAAATGCCGATGGTTCCCCGAACCCCAAGGGCTTTGCCGAAACACCTTCCAACGGCACTTATGCATCTCTGGGCTATCATATGATGAACGGCGTGACACAGACAGCTACTCCGGGCGTATCTTCCGGACAGCCTTCTTCCGGAACAACAACTCAGGCTACCGAAACAACACCCAAGGCTACTGAAACAACTGCAACCAATACTCCTGTTGTTTCCAGCGAATATGTGCATAACTTCACAGCCAATGGCAATTCCAGCAGTTTCTATACCATTTCTGGCAATCTGAATTCCAATCCTGTTTCCGTATCCTACAACGGCATGACTCTGACAACGGGCTTCAAGATGGAAACAGCAACTTCTATCAAGTTTACAGCACCTGCCGACGGCACTCTGACTCTTGTTACTGATACAGCCGGAAAGAGCATCAAAGTAAACGGAACAAAATATACTACCGATGCCAACGGCGTTGTCACAGTTTCTGTTTCTGCCGGAGCAGTAGAAATTACCAAGGGCGATGCTATGAACCTGGTATACATGGCCTATGGCACAAGTGCATCCGGTTCCAATACCACAGCTTCTTCCTCGACTACAACAACTACTACAACTACCACAGCTGTTACGACGACTGAACAGCCCAGCGAAGGCGTAAGAGGCGATGCCGACTGCAACGGCAAAGTCAATATCGTTGACGTTATCACAGTCAATAAGGCAGTTCTGGGTAAAGAAAACCTGAGTGAACAGGGTCTGAAAAATGCCGACCTCAACGGCGACGGCGTGCCCAGCTCTGAAGAATCTCTCCAGATTATGAAGAAGATTGTCGGTCTGGTAGCTTCTCTCTGATCTGATTCCAGAATTAAACAAAAATTCAAACTGCGGCGGCTAAGGCAACTTAGCCGCTGTTGTGATATCCGCATCTGTCAATTTTATCAAGAAAGGTCTGATATTATGCCTGCCAGAGATCTGACAAAAATCTGGAATTTTTATGCACCTGTCTATAATCTTTTCATGTTCAGCAACAGAAACGCTTATCAGGAAATTTATAAAAAAATCCGCAAAACAATCCGGAATCAGAAAGTGCTGGAAGTCGCCTGCGGTACAGGCCTGATTGCCAATCATACTGCCGATGCCGCCAAAACCTACATTGCAACCGATTTCGCCGAACATATGCTGATACAGGCACAGAAGAAAAAATCCACAGATAAATTGCATTACATGAAAGCCGATGCTTCTGCCCTGCCGTTTGAGAATCATAGTTTCGATGTGGTAATTATTTCCAATGCACTGCATATTATTCCCAATCCGGAGAAAGTTCTGTCCGAAATCGCAAGAGTGCTGAAAACAGACGGCATTCTGATTGCGCCGAATTTTATTCATGAAAATCTGACAGGTTCTGCCCGGATGCTGTCCGCCATGCTGTCTGCTGCCGGAATTGCATTTGAAACAAAATGGAATGCCGAAGAATATCCTGCTTTTCTGAAACAGAATCATTTTTATGTCAGGAAAAAAACAGTTCTGAAAGCAATGATTCCTTTGATGTACGCCGAGGCAGCATACCGGCAGGGCTGAATCTGTATTTATTTTATATACGAACTGCCCATGCACACTTGCTTTTTTCACCGGGCTATGTTATAATAATAGCAAGAGGTGATACTATGAATCTGGATTTAGAAAAACTGCCCTCGTCAGAGGTTTGCATACAGCAGGTCAGAAACTGGATTTCTGCCTATCCGGAACAGCCCCTTGCCTATCTGCATACATTCGGCTGTCAGCTGAACGTCGCCGACGGCGAAAGCATGGCCGGCATTCTGAAACAAATGGGCTACGGCTTTACTGATGATGTGACAAAAGCATCGCTGATTCTGTACAATACCTGCGCCGTCCGCGAAAATGCCGAGGACAGAGTGTTCGGCACTCTCGGAAGCATTAAAAAACTCAAGCAGGAAAATCCGGCTCTGATTCTCTGTGTGACAGGATGCATGACCGCTCAGAAGCAAGTCACGGAAAAAATCAGGAAAAGCTATCGTTATGTAGATATTGTTCTGGGTTCTTCTGCCGTCAGCCGTCTGGCTCAGATGATTTACGCCCATATGCACGGCCTGAAATTCGCCCAGGATATCGAAACACATCTTGATATTCCGGAAGATCTCGAACCTATGCGCGAAAGCTCTTTCAAAGCCGCTGTGCCGATTATGTACGGATGCAATAATTTCTGTACTTACTGCATTGTTCCCTACGTCCGCGGCCGCGAACGAAGCCGTCAGCCTGAAAACATCATCAGCGAGGTCAGAAACTTAATTCAGGACGGCTATAAAGAAATCATGCTTCTGGGGCAGAATGTCAATTCTTACGGGAAAGATCTGGAACATCCCGTCAGCTTTCCGGAACTGCTGAGGGAAATCAATCAGATTCCCGGCGAATACTGGATAAGATTCATGTCTTCCCATCCCAAAGATGCAAGTCCCGAACTGATGGATGCGCTTCTGGAATGCGAACATCTGGCAAAGCACCTGCATCTGCCTGTCCAGTCCGGAAGCAATGAAATCCTGAAACGCATGAACAGGCGTTATACAGTCGAGAAATATCTTTCACAGGTAGCATACATCCGGTCGAAACATCCGGATTTTTCTCTGACGACAGATCTTATTATCGGCTTTCCGGACGAGTCCGAACAGGACTTTCAGGCCACGCTTGACATCGTCCGGAAAGTGCGCTATGATAACATGTATTCGTTTATTTATTCCAGACGCACAGGCACCAGAGCCGCGCTGATGCCCGACAACATTCCGGATTCTGAAAAAAGCCAGCGAATGCAGAGATTATTAGCGTTGCAGCGCGAAATTGCTGTGGAGAACAATCAAAGATTCATCGGTCGGATTATGACAGTTCTCTGTGACGGCGAAAGCAAAAAACGTCCCGGAAACATGACCGGAAGAAGTTCTGAAAACATTCTGGTTGAATTCCCCGGCAGTGCCGGCATGATCGGCAAATTTATCAGAATTAAAATTACAGAAAGCCATAATAATATGATCTGCGGATCTGTTTTATAATTTATTTTTCAGGAGGTTTTTTTATGGATATTATCGAAATGACAAGAGAACTCGGCAAAGCGATTCAGTCTGATGACAGATATATCGCTTACTGTCTCGCCAAACAGGCAAATGATGAGGACGAACAGCTCCAGAATCTCATCAATGCATTCAATCTCAAACGCGTGGAACTCCAGATGGAAATTTCCAAACCCGACAAGAATGATGATACTGTTCAGGAATTAAATTATCTGATCAAAGACACGTATCAGAAAATCATGACCAATCCTAAGATGATGATTTATAATAATACAAAATCTGCAATGGATGAACTCATGAGTCAGATTAATAATATCATCACGATGTCGGCAAACGGGGTCAACCCGGATGAAATCACACTGGAAAGCCTGTGTGCAGGAGATTGCAGTTCCTGCGGCGGATGTGGCTGATTTCTTTGGAACCGAAAAAATTAAGAAAACAAGATGTTCCGGATTGGTGGACGAGTGATTTTTCGCTGTGTCCCGTCTGCGGAAGATATGAATTTCAACAGCCGGAAACAGTACATCTTTGTCCGGTCTGCGGCTGGAAGTATGATCCTATCCAGATGCAGGATTATCTACATCCTGGCACGGCGAATCCGTTGAATGTGAATCAGGCAAGACTGGAATATTTTCTCCTGTCGGATTCCCTCACACATGACCGGACTGCACTGCTCCGGCAGGAATTCCGGTCATCGCCGGAAGTGTATACAGAAAAATTATTTGCGCTTCTGCGTTCTGTCGATTTATATGAACTCATCAGCCGGAAAATTCTTTCTCCGGGCGAGGTGCGCCGAACCGGCATTTATGATGATGCCCTAGATTTAGAATGCTCTCCTGTCACAGCACCGGACAGCACTTTATTCTCCGGTCTTTTTATGTTTGATATGGGAAACGACATTGTGGACTATCAAGAATATCTATACGGATTCCGGCACGGGGCAACACTGGAATCTTATTACAATACTGCCGGAACAATTGACTATTATCAGGAGTATTTCTTGGAAGATTCGATATTTTTATTTGAGTTCAGTCCGGAAAAAATCTGTACGAACGCCTGCTTTAACACATACAGAAAAAGACACGAACAAGAAAGGAGTTTCTTTTTTGGAACTGAAAGATATTAAAAAAGAAGATTTGTCCCCTATGATGCAGCAGTATTTCGAGACAAAACAAAAATATAAAGACTGCATTGTATTCTATCGCCTGGGAGATTTTTATGAGATGTTCTTTGATGATGCTCTGAAAGTCTCCAGAGAAATTGAACTGACTCTGACAAGCCGCGACTGCGGTCTGTCCGAACGCGCTCCTATGTGCGGCATTCCCCACCAGAGCTATGAAATTTATCTGAAACGCCTGCTCGATCTGGGCTATAAAATCGCCATCTGCGAACAGATGACCGACCCGGCACTCAGCAAAGGCCTTGTCGAACGCGAAGTCATCCGTGTTGTCACACCCGGTACAGTCATCGAAAATGATATGCTCGACGATGCATCCAATAATTATTTATGCTGTATTTATTCCGGTACAGCCAAAATCGCGCTTTGTTTTGCCGATTTGTCTACCGGAGAGGCTTCACTCTATGCAGTGGAAGATTCTTCCCATCAGGACGAAATCATTAATTTATTATCGCGCTATGCTCCCGTCGAGCTGATTTTCAACCAGGGCTTTCTTGACCTGAAAGAAGTCAATAATTTTATCAAAATCCGTCTCAGATGCCTGTGCGACCTGAAAGAAGATGCTTTTTTCTCTCCTGCCGAACAGCAGGCCGCTGTGTGTCAGCAGTTTTCTGTCCAGTCGCTGGAACAGCTCGGCCTTGCTCTGGAAGGTGCAGAAACATCGGCCGTCTGCGGACTGTTCGCCTATATTCAGGAGACACAGAAAACTCCTGCCGGAAGATTTATCAATCTGGAACTCAGCGAAAATTCTTCTTATCTGACTCTGGATTATAATGCACTGCGCAATCTGGAACTGACTTCTACCATGCGGACAGGCAATAAAAAAGGCTCGCTGCTGTCGATTCTGGACTGCACCCGGACAGCCATGGGCAAACGGATGCTCAAACAATGGATGGAACGTCCGCTCCGGAGTCCGGCCAGAATCATGGCAAGGCTGGATGCTGTGGAATCGCTTTCCAGACACGGAATGCAGACCCGTCAGCTGGAAGAAGCTCTGGAAAATATCTACGATCTGGAACGTCTTATGGCAAGAATCGTCTATAAAAAAGCCACGCCGCGCGATCTCCGGGCTATGTGCCTGACCGCACAGCAGCTCCCGGAACTGAAATATATTCTCTCCCAGTTCGATGACAGCAGTTTATTAATCAAATTAGAAAAATCTATTTCTGATTTGCAGCATATTGCCGATCTGATTGACAGAGCTATCGTCCCCGATCCGCCCGTCAATCTGAAAGACGGCGGCGTAATCCGGGAAGGCTTTGACAAAAATCTGGACGAACTCCGGGATATCCTGACAAACGGCAATTCGCTGATTGATAAAATTCTGGAACAGGAACGAGAAAAAACAGGAATCCGGAATCTGAAACTTGTGCCTCATAAGACATTCGGCTACTGTCTGGAAGTGACAAGATCTTATTATGACAAAATTCCGGATTATTATATCCGCAAGCAGACGCTTGTCAATTCTGAACGCTTTATTACAGATGAACTCCGCAAAGCCGAAAATACTGTTCTGGGTGCAAAGGACAAAGCTCTGCAATTAGAACAGGAATTATATTCACAGGTACGCGATTATCTGGCGGCGGCTCTTGTGCAGGTGCAGGAGACGGCCGCGGCCGTCGCGCAGGTGGATGTACTTGTATCTTTCGCCGAAACGGCTGCGAAAAATAATTACTATAAGCCGGAAATCTCGATTGACGGCGTTCTGGATATCCGCGACGGCCGTCATCCGGTTGTCGAACAGATGCTCCAGGAAGATGTCTTTGTGCCGAATCATATCTATCTGGATACGAATCAGAACCGGCTTTCGATCATCACAGGGCCTAACATGTCAGGCAAATCGACTTATATGCGGCAGACCGCTCTGATTGTCCTGATGGCGCAGATGGGCAGTTTCGTCCCGGCAAGCTATGCCAAGATTTCGGCCGTGGACAGAATCTTCACCAGAGTAGGCGCATCGGATGACCTCGCCGCCGGAGAAAGCACTTTCATGGTCGAAATGAAAGAAGTCGCCGAAATTCTGAAATATGCCACAAAGGACAGTCTTGTGATTCTGGACGAAGTCGGCCGGGGCACTTCTACTTTTGACGGCATCAGCATCGCGAAAGCCGTCGCGGAATATATCTGCAATGCCCGGAATCTGGGCTGTAAGACACTGTTTGCAACGCATTATCATGAACTGATTCCGCTTGCGGACGAAATGCCCGGCATCCGGAATTACAGCATTGCCGTGCGCAAGAACAAAGACGGCATTCGTTTCCTGCGGAAAATCGTTCCGGGCGGCACGGATGACAGCTACGGAATCGATGTTGCCAAGCTTGCCGGACTGCCGAACAAAGTCCTCGAACGCGCCCGTGAACTCCTTCACGAAATGGAAGCCAACAAACCGCTCCCGAATCAGACGGTTCCCGAACAGGAAGAACAATTCAGTTTTGACATCCAGCAGGAACAGCAGATTTCTGAAAAACTCCGGAAAAGCAATATTGCAGAATTATCTGATTCTGAATGCCGCGAATTTCTGGAAGAATTATATGCTATGCTGAATTAACAGGAGGTTATTATGGAACAGGATATTTATTATGCCGAGTGGATTAAAAGAAATTACGGTCTGCAATTTGATTATCTTGCAATCTGTTCCCGGAAACAGGTGGAAAAATTTATTGCTCAGTTCGGCACACAGTATGCCATTGCCGGCGGCTGTCCGGGGAACTGGTTCTGGTCGCCCAAAGATGAAAAAGTTTATCTTTATGGAATCAATACACATGAAAAAACCATCATGCCGCTGCCGACAGTTTCATTAGCAATCGGGAATCAATATAACGGTTATCTTCCGGTAGGGAAAAAAACAGATCATCTGGAAATTGATTTTTCAGAATATACACTGGAAATCAAAAAACATATCTATTATCGTGCCGATAATAACAGAAATCCCATTATCGCCTTTCAGGGCTATGTCAATCCGGAAGATACTGCATATAATCCATATTAAAAATTGCCGGAATCACAGAAAGGATAAATCAATGTCTGTTATCACTGTACTGGACAAATCAGTTTCGGAACTGATCGCCGCCGGAGAAGTCATCGAAAAACCGGCTTCTGTTATTAAAGAATTAGTCGAAAATTCGATAGATGCCGGAGCTTCCAGAATCACGGTCGAAATCAAAAACGGCGGTACGACTTTTATGAGAATCGCCGATGACGGATGCGGCATGTCTGCCGATGATGTTCCCAAAGCCTTCCTCCGTCATGCCACCAGCAAGGTCAGGGAAAAAATCGATCTGGAAAATATTCATACGCTGGGCTTCCGGGGCGAGGCTCTGGCCTCTGTATCGGCAGTATCGCGTGTGACAGTTCTCACCAAACGCCCCGAAGATGAACTCGGTTCGCAGTACGAAATTGCCGGGGGTGAGGGTTCCCCTGTCGAGGAATGCGGCTGTCCGGACGGCACAACGCTGATTATCAAAGATTTATTCTTCAACGTTCCGGCAAGAAAAAAATTCATGAAAAAAGATGTCGCCGAAGGCAATGCCATTTCGCAGATTATCCAGAAAATAGCAATTTCGCATCCGGAGATTGCATTCAAATTCATCCGGGATAACAAGCTGGATTTTCATTCTGACGGCACGGGCGAACTGATTGAAGCAATTCATGCAGTTTACGGAAAAGATTTTGCCCGTGACCTGATTGCTGTCGAACATGCACAGGATGGCATTTCCGTCAGGGGCTATGTTGTCAAGCCGCTGTATGCCAAGAATAACCGGAGTTTTCAGAATTTCTTTGTCAACGGCCGCTATGTCAAGTCGAAAAGCTGTTCTGTCGCGCTGGAAAGTGCCTATGAAAATCTGCTGATGACCGGGAAATTCCCGGCCTGTGTGCTGATGCTCGATATGCCGGCCGATTCGCTGGATGTCAATATTCATCCCTCGAAAGCCGAAGTCAGATTTTCAGAAGAAAAAAAAGTCATCGATGCAATTTATTTTGCCGTCAAGAATGCATTTCTGAACAATCATCTGATTTATGAATTCCAGACTCATAAAGCTGACTGGTACGGCGGCGCACCTCAGCAGGAATATGAACAAAAACCTCTGATTCCGCCGGCTGAACCTGTTCGTCCTGCTGTTCCGGAAAGAACGCCGTTTCAGCCGCTGAATCAGCAGGATATGCCTTTTCAGCTGGATGTTCCCCAGCCGTCCGGCTATATGGAATCAGAACCCGAAGATTCTAAGCCGAATTATCATATCCGGGAAGCTCTGCCGAAAACACTGACCGTTCCGGACAGTTTTATCGATATCGAACCGGAACTGGAAGACGATGAACCGGAAGAAACTGTTCCTGTTCCGGAACCGGAACTTCCTGCTCCTGCACAGGAATATCATGACCCTGTATTTCCGCCGGAACAGGAACTGTTTCAGGAAATTCATGTTATCGGCGAATTATTTGCGAATTATATCACGGCACAGTCGGGCGATCAGATGATTATCATCGACAAGCACGCCGCCCATGAACGCATTATTTTTGAACAGCTCCGCCGGGAGAACTGTCAGCAGTATCAGCAAAGATTATTAGCTCCCTGCAAAGTTCTGCTGACTCTGGAAGAATTTTCGGTCATGGAAGAAAATCCGGAATTATTGACCCGTCTGGGCTTCGAGTTTGATTTTTCAGAAAAGCCCTGCCTGACTGCCAATGCCGCGCCGTATTTCTTTGCAGAAATGAATCTGGAAGAAATTATTCAGGAACTGGCACATAATTTATATCTTGGCAAGGTCAATCCGCAGAGTCATGCGCTGGATGATACGCTTCACGAACTGGCCTGCAAATCGGCAATCCGGGCGAATGATAAAAATACGCTCCAGGAGCTTCAGGCATTGGCCGAGCGCGTCTGCCGGGATGAGAATATCCGGCATTGTCCGCACGGGCGGCCTGTGATGTTTGTTTTATCGAAATATCAGTTAGAAAAGCAATTCAAGAGAAGGTTATAATCTATGAAAGTAATCTGCAAGCAATGCGGCAGAGAATTTGAATTATCTGATTCTGAAATTGATTTTTATCGCAGCAAGGGGCTTTATCTTCCTAAGCGATGTAGAAACTGCCGTCAGCAGAACAAGGAAGAAAAACTGAATCAAGATATAAAAGTCATTCTGCCGGAAAAAAATAAGCCTGTTGTTCCGTTATGGGTTCTGATCGCTGCTATTATCATTTTTATTATCACGATTTTGTTCATGCAAAATTCAAAACCCAAAACAGAGCAAATTCCGGTTGCAGAAACTGCTGTCATGACTGAAAAAATAACTGAATTCACCCCTGAAACAACTGTTCCGCCCACAGAACCGCCATCTGAAACTGCTCCGGAAGAAACCAGTCCGCCTACTGAAAAAACAGAAGTGACCTATGTGCTGAATACTTACCGCATGAAATTCCACAAACCTGACTGCGACAGTGTTTCCCAGATGAACTGGAGAAGCAGAAAATATTTTTACGGCACCCGTGAAGAAGCAATTGAACTTGGCTATTCTCCATGCGGCAACTGCAACCCATAAAGGAAATATCTATCATGAAAAAGCAAAAATTATTAGTCATCGGCGGGCCTACGGCATCCGGCAAGACGGCTCTGGGCGTGGAACTCGCCAAACGGCTGAACGGCGAAGTCATTTCGGCCGATTCCATGCAGATTTATAAAGGCCTTGACATCACAACTGCAAAGCCCGCGCCGGAAGAAATGCAGGGCATTCCTCATCATCTGATCAGTATCATTCCGCGTTCGCAGAATTTTTCTGTTGCCGAATATGTCAGTCTTGCCGGACAGAAAATTCAGGAAATTTCTGCGAGGGGAAAGCTTCCTGTCATGGTCGGCGGCACGGGCTTATATCTCGACAGCGTGGTGAACGGCATTCAGTTTTCGCCGGAACAGGAAGATCTTTCGCTCCGGCAGGAACTGTTCGGCAGAGCCGAAACAGAAGGCAATGCTGTATTATATCAGCAGCTGCAAAAGCTCGACCCTGAGGCCTGCGAAAAAATTCATGTGAATAATACCGTCCGGCTTGTCCGCGCTCTGGAAGTCTGTCTTCGTACCGGAAAGCCCTTTACAGAATATAAAAAACAGAATCTTTCCTCAGAACCGCCGTATCAGGCCATTCAGCTGGGGCTGGATTATGCCAGCCGTCAGGAGCTTTATGACAGAATCAACCGGAGAGTTTTTAACATGCTGGATGCCGGTATGCTGGAAGAAGTCCGTCAGGCTTATGAAGAAGGCACAGTCGGCACGGCAGCGGCGGCCATTGGCTATAAAGAATTAATTCCCTATCTGAAACAGCAAAGCGCTCTGGATGACTGCATCGCCATGATTCAGCAGGAAAGCCGCCGCTATGCCAAGCGGCAGCTGACATGGTTTCGTCGAAATGCTCAAATTCAGTGGTTGATATTGAGTAAAAATGATGAACTGCAAGAAATTTCTGAAAAAGCTGAAAAAATGATAGCCAAAATTGAAAATTTGTGCTATAATGAATAATGACATAGTATCATGGGCAGCACTGACAAAAATTCCCATGTTTTAATTCTGAAAGGAGATAACTCGAAATTATGAATAAGGCTATGAATCTTCAGGACACGTTCCTGAACCAGGCACGCAAAGAAAAAATTATGGTAACTACTTATCTGGTAAACGGATTTCAATGTAAAGGCATTGTCAAAGGCTTTGATAATTATGTTGTCATTTTTGACTGTTCCGGACAGCAGCAGCTTGTGTACAAACATGCAATTTCTACCATTGCCCCTTCCCGTCCGGTTTCCATTCTGGACAGCGAGGACAAGCCGGAATAAACCGGCATGAATTCTGAAATGCTGTCGGCTGCGCTGGTGATGATTGCGGTTTTTATTATCATGATCGTCGTCAATGTTGTGGTAAAGCAGCTGAATCAGGACTATGAAACAGAAACGGCTCTGCTGACAGAAGGCCGCGCCTCCGAGCAGGTGCAGGGAGTACTGATCCGCAACGAGCAGGTCATCTCCTACCGCGGCGGCGGCGTAATCAGCTACGAGGTGCCCGACGGCGGCAAAGTCGGTACAGGCGGCGTGATTGCCAATGTCTATTCTTCTGAAAATCAGATAGAAATTGAACAGAAAATTACTTCTCTCCAGAATGCGTTATATCTTCTGGAGCGCATTTCCAACCCCGGTACGACGCAAACGGCACAGCCTGCCAATATTGCAGAACTGTTCACACAGCAGTATAAAAATTATCTTTACCAGCGCGAACAGCATGTGCTGACGGATTTGCAGGCTTCACGGGAAGAAATGCTGGTTCTGCTCAGCACTTACCAGCTGATTACCGGCAAGGACAGCAGCTATGCCGAACAGATGCGGAATATCCGCGCAGAAATTGCGGCTCTGCAAAAATCGCAGGAAAAGCCGCTGGATGTCATCACGGCGGATTCTGCCGCTTATTTTGTCAGCTATGCCGACGGCTATGAATCTGAACTGACACTAAGCGATATTCCTACGCTGACGGCCGCCCAGCTGGAAGCCGTACAGGACGGCGAAAAAAGCTCCAATCCGGCCGCTGTCGGCAAACTGATTGAAAATTATCAGTGGGTGCTGGCCGCTGTGGTAGATAATTCTGAAAAAATCTACAGGCAGGGGGATGTGCTGACACTGAAATTTGCCTCTACTTCTGAGACAGTGACAGGCGAAATCACTTCTGTCAATGCCGCCGAAGGCGATGCACGCACCGTTCTGGGCATTACCTGCGAGGCAATGACGTATGATCTGGTACAGCACAGAACCGAGCATGTAGAACTAATCCGGGGAGACTATTCCGGCATCCGGGTGCCGCGCAGTGCCCTGCGTTTCCGGAGCATTACAGAAGAAGTCAGAGACGAGGACACAGGAAATGTCATGCAGGTCACCACGCGCTACCGCGGCGTATATATCCTGGACGGCGAACAGCCGGAGTTCCGGAAACTGGATGTCATCTACGAAGGCCCGGATTATGTGATCTCCGGCCAGAAAACGGCAAAGGGCTATCTGGCTCTTTATGATACTATTATTACGAAAGGAATTGATGCAGATGGAGAATAAATTCCGTCAGGTGCAGGAAAATTATGCACATATTCAGGCGGCCATTGCCGAAGCCGCTGACAAAAGCGGCCGCAGGCCGGAAGAAATTGCTTTTATGGCCGTAACCAAAACGGTTGCGCCGGAGCTGGTCAACTGCGCTGTCGACTGCGGCATTCAGCTGCTGGGTGAAAACCGCGTGCAGGAATACCAGTCCAAAAAAGATGCTTACCGTCAGGGCATTCCTGTTGATTTTATCGGCACCCTGCAAAGCAACAAAGTAAAATATCTGATCGGCCAGGTCAGAATCATCCAGTCTGTCAACAAGCTTTCGCTGGCGCAGGAGATTGAACGCTGTGCCGCCCGGCAGAACCTGAAACAGGACATTCTGCTGGAAGTCAACATTGGCGGCGAAGACTCCAAAAGCGGTATGCTGCCGGAGTCGCTCCCGGCACTTCTGGAAGAAATTTCGCAGATGCCTCATGTTCACGTCTGCGGCCTGATGACAATTCCGCCCCGGACAGACGATACACGCTTTCTGGAAGCCATGCAGGAACTGTTTCTGCAAACCAAAGAATTGCAGATTCCTGATACAGAGATGAAAATTCTTTCCATGGGCATGTCTGACGATTATGTCCGGGCCATCCGGTACGGGTCAAATCTTGTCCGCATTGGTTCTGCTTTGTTTGGCGCAAGGAATTATCAGAAATAAAATTCATCACAGAATGGAGAGTTCGCTATCATGAAACTTTTTGACAATATGAAAGAATTTTTCTTTCCTTCTGAAGGCACAGAACCGGAATCCGGCAGCAAAAGCCAGGATGTTTCGTCTGTACCGAGCATTGAAGAACAGCTTGCCGGGCACGAGCCGGGCAACATCGTCAATATTCAGGCAACTGCACAGCTCCAGGTAGTACTGGTCAAACCGGAATTCTTTACTGATGCCAAGGGCATTGCCGATCATCTGATCAGCCGCAAGACTGTAGTGCTGAATCTGGAGACGGCATCGCCGGAAAACCGCCGCAGAATTATTGATTTTCTGGTAGGTGTTTCTTATGCCATCAGCGGAAGCCTGAAACCCGTTGCCAATTTAACTTATATTATTACGCCCTACAATGTCGGCTTTATCGGCGATGACCTTGCCGCAGAGCTGGAAAACAACGGCGTGATTATTTAATTCTGCCATGCCGAACGAAAAACAGCAGGAGGCAGACAGGATTCTTCTGGCACATATTCAGGATCTGCTGCGGAAAAACGCCTGGCAGAGCTTTACTTCTTTTCTGGACATGCGGCAGTATGCGCTTGCCAAGGCCGCTGTGCCGGAGAGCCGCCGGCACTTCTTCGGAGGCTACCCGGAAGCAGAGCGCGGCATTCTTTGCATTCATGACGAAATGGCCGTTCCGGAAGAGGAAGATTTTCCCATCACCTGCCTGACATTCACTTTCCGGCAGACAGATACGCTGACCCACAGAGACATGCTGGGCAGTCTGATGGCACAGCAGATACAAAGAAATCTGATTGGGGATATTTTAGTTTCTCCGGGCAAAATCCAGTGTTTTGTCACGGGTGCGGCCGCAGCTGTCGGCAAAAGCCTGACCAAAATCGGCCGCATCGGTGTCAAAGTCACAGATACGCTTCCGTTTGATCCGGCCTATCATCAGGAAAAAAAAGAAATCTGCGGCACAGTGGCCTCTCCCCGGCTGGATGCCGTCCTGAAGCTTGCCCTGAACCTGCGGCGCAAAGCCTGCACTGAACTGATAGCCCGTCAGCTTGTGATGCTGAATTACCAGGAAGTCCGTGAAAATTCCCGGCTTCTGAAACCGGGCGATATTTTTTCCGTCAGGGGTTACGGAAAATTCTGTTTGAAATCAATCAGTATGCCGACCAGAAAAAACCGGCTGCATATTGTGATTGAAAAATATCTATAATTTTATTTATTTATACCAGAGGTGATTTGCATTATGATGACCGCTCAGGAAATCAGAGAAAAACGCTTTGAAAAAGCTGCCTGGGGTTACCGTCCCGAAGATATTGACGAATTTCTCGGCCAGCTGGAAGCAACGTTTCAGGAAATTGATCATGAACGCGAGGACAGCAATCATAAAATTCAGGTGCTTGCCGATAAAGTCCGGGAATATATGAAGGACGAGGAAGCCCTGAAAGATGCGCTGCTCGGCGCACAGAAAGAAGGCCACAGAGTCATTAACGAGGCCAACGAAAAGGCTGACCAGATTTTAAACCGCGCCAAGGAAGAAGCCGCCATGCTTCTGGATGAGGCAACCCGTCAGCATGAAATTGCAATGGAGAAGAACCGCGCCGAAATCGCCCGCGAAAAAGAAGCTCTTGCCCAGACAAAAAAACTGGTGGCTGATTTTAAGCGCAGTCTGTTTGATATGTACAAAGGCCATCTGGAAATGATTTCCAATATTCCGGAAGAAAACCAGGAACTTCCGCCGCCTTCTTCCGAATCGGACAATACTTCTTTGGAAGAAGTTCTGGCAGCGTCTCCCCTGCCCGACCTGGCAGAATTCAAGCCGGATGCTGCTACTTTTACTCCGCCTTCTCCGGAAGATTTTACTTAACTGCAAGCTAATCAAGATAAGAAAGGAATTTGAGAACTCATGGCACAGGATTACAAGAACAGTCTGAACATGCCCAAAACAGACTTCCCCATGCGCGGCAATCTGCCCAAGCGCGAACCCGGTATGCTCCAAAAATGGGAAACGGAACGGCTTTATGATCTGATGATGCAGAAAAATGCCGGAAAACCGTCGTTTATGTTTCATGACGGCCCGCCTTATGCAAACGGTACGATTCATATCGGCACAGCCCTGAACAAAACTCTGAAAGATTTTATCTTCAAGCAGAAGAACATGACCGGCTATTATGCGCCTTATGTTCCCGGCTGGGATACGCACGGACTGCCTATCGAACTGAAAGCCCTGAAAGAAATCGGCGTGGAAAACGGAGCGATTCCGCCTGTCGAACTGCGCAGAGCCTGCAAGGAATTTGCTTTGACTCATGTAGAGAATCAGAAAAAACAGTTCAAACGCCTCGGCTCGATTGCAGATTATGATCATCCGTATCTGACATTAAGGCCTGAATACGAGGCCCGTCAGGTGGAAGTATTCGGCAAGATGGCAAAAGACGGCTATATGTACAAAGGCCTGAAACCCGTTTACTGGTGCCCGGACTGCAATACTGCCCTTGCAGAAGCTGAAATTGAATATGAAAATGACCCCTGCAATTCTATCTATGTCAAATTCAGAGTTACGGATGACAAGGGTCTGTTCACTAAAACGGGACTGAATCCGGAGCAGGTTTATTTCGTCATCTGGACAACAACTACCTGGACTATCCCCGGCAACCTGGCAATCTGCCTGGGGCCTGATTATAATTATACGCTGGTAAAAGTCGGCGATGAATATTATGTCATGGCTGATGAACTCGTCAAGACTGTGATGGAAACTGCCGGTATCAAAGATTATTCTACAGACGGCATTTTCACAGGCGCACAGCTGGAAGGCATCAAGACAAAGCACCCGTTGTATGACAGATGTTCTCCGGTTATTGTCGGCGATCATGTTACGCTGGAAAGCGGTACCGGATGCGTTCATACTGCCCCCGGCTACGGCGTGGAAGACTATGAAGTCTGCAAAAATTATGACGATATCGGCATTATTGTCTGCGTGGATTCCAAAGGCCGTCAGACTGCCGAAGCCGGAGAATTCGAGGGTCTCGATACAAACGAAGCCAACAGGAAAATCGCAGAACGCCTCGTTGAAGAAGGCGCAATGCTCGCTATGCAGAGCATTGTCCATCAGTATCCGCATTGCTGGAGATGCCATTCCCCGATTATCTACCGCGCAACAGAACAATGGTTCTGCTCGGTCAACGGCTTCAAAGAAGATGCCGTCAAGGCAATTGAAGGCGTAAAATGGATTCCCGACTGGGGCGAGGACAGAATCAAAGGCATGGTGCGCGACAGAAGCGACTGGTGCATCTCCCGTCAGAGAACATGGGGTGTGCCGATTCCTGTCGTCTACTGCAAGGACTGCAAAAAGCCTGTTATTACAGATGCGACAATCAAGAGCATTGCCGATGTATTCCGTCAGGAAGGCTCGGATGCCTGGTGGCTGAAAGATGTCAAAGACCTGATTCCGGCCGATACAAAATGCGAATGCGGCTGTACAGAATTTACTAAAGAATATGACATCATGGATGTCTGGTTTGATTCCGGCGTATCGCATACTGCGGTTCTGGATAATTATGACGAGCTTTCCTGGCCTGCGGATTTATATCTGGAAGGTGCCGACCAGTACCGCGGCTGGTTCCAGAGTTCGCTTCTGACATCCGTTGTTTACAAGGGCACTGCGCCTTACAAATCCGTCTGCACTCACGGCTGGGTGGTTGACGGCGAAGGCAAGGCCATGCATAAATCCCTTGGAAACGGCATCGCTCCGGAAGAAATTATCGACCAGTACGGCGCAGATATTTTAAGACTCTGGGTAGCTTCTTCTGACTATCATTCTGATATCAGAATTTCCAAAGATATTCTCAGTCAGCTTTCTGATGCTTATAGAAAAATCAGAAATACGGCAAAATATATTCTTGGCAATTTCAGTGACGGCGAAACTGTGTTCAATCCGGATACGGATTCTGTTGCTGATGACAAGCTGGAAGAACTGGACAAATGGATTCTCATGCGGCTGGATGCCCTGACAGATAAAGTCAATGCCGGCTATGAAGCTTATGATTTCCATATTGTATTCCATGCTGTTCATAATTTCTGCATTGTCGATCTGTCAAGCTTCTATCTGGATATCATCAAGGACAGACTCTACTGCGAAAAAGTCAGCGCGCAGACAAGACGTGCCGCACAGACAACTATGTACCGCATTCTGGATGCGCTTGTCAGAATGATTGCTCCGATTCTGAGCTTTACCGGCGAGGAAATCTGGCAGAATATGCCGCATAAAACTTCTGATGATGCAAGAAGCGTATTCCTGAACCAGTTCCTGCCGAAGACCGGAATCACTCTGGATGAAACATTCCTTGCAAAATGGGAAGAAATTTATAATCTGCGCGAAGCAGTCAATAAAAAACTGGAAGAGAAAAGAAACGAAAAAGTCATCGGCAAATCTCTCGAAGCAAAAATTATCATCACTGTTGCGGATGATGCCGCTGCTGAACGCATTCACAGCTATCCGGAGCTGAAAGATGTCTTCATCGTATCGGCTGTAGAAATCAAGACCGGGGAAGTTTCGGGCGAATCCGGCTATGACATCGCAGTGGAAAAGGCATCCGGCAGCAAGTGCGAACGGTGCTGGTGCTATTCCGAAGAAGTCGGAAAGATTACTCTGCATCCGACACTGTGCAAACGCTGTGCAGAAGTCATCGGCGAATCTTAAAAATTTTAAAATGGCGGTTTGCCGTTCCTGAGGACGGCAAGCCTGCTGTTTTGCTATAAATCGAAAAAACAGCGGGACGTAAAATAGCCATTATGCAGGGTATGCAGGGTTTACTGCCCCTTCGCATGAAAAAAAATATTTTTTTAAAAAATATATAAAAGGGACTATATAACCCTGCATACCCTTCATATTATTAAAATGAAACTATCAGAAAGGGGAAATCGTTTTGCTGATATTGGCACTGCTCGCCGTTCTGGCAATCGCCGGAGCTGACCAGCTGATCAAATACTGGATTGTGCAGAATTTTGAACTGTATCAGGAAAAGGATTTCCTGAAAATCGGCAGTCTGGATATCATGCATCTGCATTATATCGAAAATACCGGTTCGGCATTCAGCAGTTTTTCCGGACAGACCGCCTTTCTGCTGATTGTGACAGCCATCGGCATCGGGGCATGTACTTACGTCCTGATTCGCCACGGAAAGAAAAACAAACTCTTATTCTGGAGCTTAGTCATGATTCTGGGCGGCGCAGTCGGCAATATGATTGACAGAATTTTCCGGAGCGGCGCAGTAATTGATTATCTTGACCTGAAATTATTCAATTTTGCCGTATTCAATTTTGCTGACTGTTTCGTCACAGTCGGGACAATTTTATTAATGATTTATATTTTATTCTTCTCGGAAGACAAGACTAAACAACAGGAGAAGCCCGAACATGACAACTCATGAATTGATATTTCCGGCAGATGCCGAAGGAATCCGGCTTGATAAATGGATTGCCGGACTCGGAATCGGCCTGACAAGATGCGCCGTACAGGGACTGATTGCAACAGAAAATGTCACCGCCGACGGCAAGCCGATTCCGAAAAATTTCAGACCAAAACCCGGTATGAAGATTGCAATTCTGATTCCGCCGCCCGAAGAAATCGAAGTCGTTCCGCAGGATATTCCTCTGGATATTGTCTATGAAGATGCAGATTTATTAGTCGTCAACAAGCCGAAAGGCATGGTTGTCCATCCGGCGGCCGGCAATTATGACGAAACCCTCGTGAATGCGCTGTTATATCACTGCAAGGGCAGTTTATCGGGCATCAACGGAGTCATCCGGCCGGGAATCGTCCACAGAATCGACAAGAATACCAGCGGCTTATTAATCGTCGCCAAGAATGACACGGCTCATCAGGGGCTTGCCGAACAGATCAAAACTCACAGTTTCACCAGAGAATATGAAGCTATTGCTGTCGGGAGCTTTCCGGATGCGGCAGGGACAATTCATGCACCCATCGGCAGAAGCTCCGCCGACCGGAAAAAAATGTGTGTGACAGATAAAAATTCCAAAGATGCTGTTACGCATTATGAAGTGCTGAAACAATACGGCGGATTTGCACATCTGAAACTGATTCTCGAAACCGGCAGAACGCATCAGATCCGGGTGCATCTTGCCTATATCGGGCATCCGGTCTACGGCGATGATGTCTACGGAAAAGCCGTCAAGGGCATTCAGGGGCAGTGCCTTCACGCCCGGAAAATCGGCTTTCTGCATCCCCGGACAGGCCAGTATCTTGAATTTGAACGCCCTGCTCCGGCATATTTCCAGAAATTATTAAATCAATTTGAAAAGATGTGAATGAACATGAATCTGAATCAGAAAATCTGTATTATTTCCGATCTGGACGGTACTCTATTGCCTTCAAGTAAAATCCCGCTGGAGACAGATTTACAGGCAATCCGGAAGTTTGAACAGGCCGGCGGAATTTTCTCTGTCGCAACGGGCAGAACCGTCCAGGCCTCTGAACGCTATGCCGGAATGCTGAAATTAAAAAGTCCGATGATTGTCTTCAACGGCGGCATGATTTATTATCCCGGTTCCGGCGAACAGCGGATTCTACAGGCTCTGCCGGATGAAGCAAAACACATGACTGCCGAAATCCTGAAAGAAAATCCTCACGTCGGAGTGGAAGTGCTCTGCGCGGAAGATACCTGGGTCATCAATAATACAGAATATGAAAAACAGCATGTTCAGGTGTGCGGCGTGACCCCTCAATACGGCACTATCGAAGAAGTACAGGGCACATGGCTGAAAGTTCTGTTTGCCATGTCGCCGGATGATATGCCTGATTTTATGCAATATATCGCGGATAAGCATTTTCAGAATGTCGATTTTATCCGTTCGGAACTGAAATTCTATGAAATGCTTCCTGTGGGAAATTCCAAAGGCTCGGCTCTGACTGCCTACCGGAAACTCCCCGGCATGGAAGAGTATCAATTCATCGGCTTCGGCGATTATGATAACGATATCGAAATGCTGAAAGCCGCGGATTTGGCAGTCTGCCCGGCGAATGCGGCAGAATCCGTCAAAGCAATTTCAGATTTAATTCTGTCCCGCACCTGCGAGGAAGGCGCGGCTTCAGAACTGATTGATAAAATTCTGTTTCAATCCACGCCAAAGCGATAATTTTGTCATCCACGAGCTTCGACGACTTCTGTCAAAGTTCGCATGTAACGGACACTAAAAATTTTACGTGCTGAATGATTCGTCAGCACAACCTGCTATTTTTACTCTTATCAAGATGCGAACTATCTATAGTATACTATAATAATAGCAAGGTGTCAAGTGGATTGACTTCATGTCAGTGGGAGATACCAATTCTTTCCGCCCCCACTGCCGTTTGATCATGTCCACCGCTTAAAGAAGCGGGGGATTCAATGTTTGGTTGAATGATGATATTTTCAATATCGATGAATTAAGAAATAACAGCAAACGCTGTTAAAATATAAATTGGAGGTTTACTCATGGACGAAACACTCAAAAAACAGCTCATGAAAACAGCTGTCAATGTCCGCATGGGCGTTCTGACCGGAACATTTCATGCAAAATCCGGTCATCCGGGCGGTTCGCTCTCGATTGCCGATCTGCTGACATATCTGTATTATAACAAGATGAATGTCAATGCACAGAATCCCGATGACGAAAACCGCGACAGACTGGTTCTCTCAAAAGGCCATACAGCTCCGGCATTATATGCCGTTCTGGCAGAAAAAGGCTATTTCGACAAGAAAGAACTGGAAAGTCTGCGCCATATCGGCGCACTGTTGCAGGGACATCCCTGCATTCACATTCCGGGTGTGGATATGTCCAGCGGTTCGCTCGGACAGGGCATTTCGGCGGCCTGCGGCATGGCACTCGCCGGGAAACTCAACAAGAAAGACTATCATGTCTATACGATCTTAGGCGACGGCGAAATCGAAGAAGGTCAGGTATGGGAAGCCGCTATGTTCGCGGCACATTACAAGCTTGATAATCTGACGGCTGTTATCGATAACAACGGCTTGCAGATCGACGGCAAAATTACAGAAGTCTGCTCTCCCGAACCCATTGACGAAAAATTCAGAGCGTTCGGCTGGCATGTGATTGTTCTGGATGATGCCCATGATTTCGACAAGATTGACGAAGCATTCAAAAAAGCAGAAACGATTTCCGGAAAGCCCGTTGCCATCATCCAGAAGAGCATCAAGGGCAAGGGCGTATCTTTCATGGAAAATCAAGTATCCTGGCACGGAGCCGCTCCCAATGCGGAACAGTATCAGCAGGCTATGAATGAGCTGAAAGCAGCTCTGGCAGAACTGGAGGCGTAATTATGGCTGATGTAATCAAAAAGGCTACCAGAGAAAGCTACGGCGAAGCTCTGAGAGATTTAGCAGAAAAATATCCCAGATTAGTGGTACTGGATGCCGATCTGGCCGCCGCTACTAAAACAGGCATTTTCAAAAAAGCCTATCCGGAAAGATTCTTCGACTGCGGCATTGCCGAAGCCAATATGATGGGCGTGGCCGCCGGACTGGCCGCTTCCGGCATGATTCCGTTTGCAAGCACGTTTGCTATGTTCGCCGCCGGAAGAGCTTACGAAATCGTCCGGAATTCGATCGGCTATCCGCACCTGAATGTTAAAATCGGCGCGACTCATGCCGGAATTTCCGTCGGCGAGGACGGCGCAACGCATCAATGCAATGAAGATATCGCTCTGATGCGGACGATTCCGGGCATGACCGTCATTGTTCCCAGTGACGATGTCGAGGCCAGAGCCGCTGTCGAAGCCGCTATTCTGCACGAAGGCCCTGTTTATATGAGATTCGGCAGACTGGCCGCACCTGTGCTGAATGATCCGGCAACTTATCAGTTTGAACTCGGCAAGGGCATCACGCTCCGGGAATCTGATCAGGATGAAATCACAATTATTGCAACCGGCCTGATGGTCGGCGAAGCGGTCAGCGCGGCCGATGCTCTCAAAGCAGACGGCATTTCCGCAAGAGTGATTAATATTCATACCATCAAGCCGATTGATAAAGAGCTGATCTGCAAAGCCGCCGGAGAAACGGGACGGATTATCACAGTAGAAGAGCACAGCATCATTGGCGGACTGGGCAGTGCTGTCGCCGACTGCGTAACAGAATGCTGTCCTGTACCGGTTACCAGAATCGGCGTGAATGACGAATTCGGCCATTCCGGCCCTGCTGTTGATCTGCTGAAAGAATTCGGACTTTCCAGCGAAAATATTATTGCAACTGTCAAGAAAGTTCTGAACAAGTAATTTACTGATCTGAAAAGCTCCTTTTGCCGAACCCGACAAAAGGAGCTTTTATTGTTTCCGCGATAAACTGAGAATTTATGTATGAGAAATAATATATCCATAAGATGGAAATTGTTTTTCTAATATCAATACAGTGCAGACTATTAAGACAGCAGAAGATAATGTAACAATGAATTGAATTTTTCTGAATTTATCATAATTCTTAATTTTTATAAAAAAAGTAATTATTCCGCATATCAAGCACATTACGGAAAATATCATAAACAAAGCTGAACCTGCAAATCGACCCCCAGCGGTATCTCTGCCGTAATCTGGAAACACCCAATTCAAAGCTCTGATTGAATAGTGAGTATTCCAAAAATATTGAAGCACAAAGTACGAGAAGGGTATAGATGCTCCCCACTTAAGCAGCCATATTTTTTTATTCTTACTTACTAAAGCAATACTATATAAAGCAGTGACAAATATCATATAAATAAGTGATGCCCAAATGCTGTATTTATTCCCTATGATTTCGTTAATAAAAACAGCGGATATGTAAAATATTGATATTTCTATTGCAGATATAATATCTAAAAATAATTCGTTTCTGTTCATATCTGATTTCCCTCTAAATTCCGATTTATCTTAGCAACATAATTCCTAAAAGGGACTTTAATTTTTTGAACGCGCGTTCACTTTTTCAGGCGCATTCAGAAGATTTCAGCCACACGTGTGGCTATCTGGGTGAATATGAAAAAGCCTTCCCTGCCAGGTATCGAGTTCGGCCTGTAACCGGTCAAGGTTTCCGAGTGTTCTGATTTTGTCCATACTCCACAGCGGAGCTAATAATTTTGCTTTTTCGCCGTCGCCGGTGATTCGTTCGATGACCGTTTCCGGCGGAAATAATTCCAGCTGTTTCACGACTGTGAGAATATAATCCTCGCGCGTCATGGGAGTATACGCCCCGGACTGATATAATTCCGCATAGCGTGTGCCTTTCAGGATATGCAATAATTGAATCTTGACCGCCTGCGGTTTTAATCTGCCTAATACTTCGGCAGTCCGGAGCATATCAGAAAAATCTTCCTGATGCAAGCCGTTGATGATATGCAGACAAGTCCGGATATTTAAATCCTGCAATTTCTGATAGCTTTCCAGAAATTCAGAAAAAGAATATCCTCTGCCGAACGCTTCGGCGGTTTTGTCGTGAACTGTCTGCACGCCGAGTTCTATCGTAAGATAAGTTCTCTGATTCAGGTCAGAAAGATAACGCAGAACATCATCCGGAAGGCAGTCGGGTCTTGTGCCGATCGAAAGGCCGATGATTCCGGGGAAAGCAATTGCCTGTTCAAAGAGTTTGCGGAGATACTCTACTGGCGCATAAGTATTGGTATGCACCTGAAAATAGGCGATGGCTTCGGCATCCGGGCGGCGTTTCCGGATTCTGGACAATTCGAGTTCCAATTGTTCCTGCAAGGGCAGAGCTCTGGTGAATGCGCCGCTTCCGCCGTCGCAGAAGGCACAGCCTTCCGTGCCCTTTGTACCGTCCAGATTCGGACAGGTGAATCCGCCGTTCAGGACGGCCTTTTCTATTCTATGCCCGAATCTGCGGCGATTATAACAGAAGAGAGTGTGATAGCGTTTATTATCATCAGAATAAATAAATTTATTTGACATTATACATAATCTCCCATGCGGAAAGATTCAGCATCTGATAAAAATCAGACTGCATGGAATTTTTTTCATCCTGCATAATTTCTTCCGGCGACATTGCATAATCCGGGAATAATTTCTGCATTTCTTCCTCGTCATAGAACGACAGTCCGGCCCATGCATCCGCACTCATACTGCGATAAATGACATCATCATCAAATTCCTGGAGATTTCCGGCAAGATACTGATTTGCATTATATCTGGTAATCCATTCGTCAGGACGGGAGAACACCAGAATTCCGAACATGACTGTAAAGACGATATAGGCAATTTTTCCGATATTCAGCGAATATCTGAACTGCTTGACGATCAGTGTAAAAAAGCCCATCACCAGCAGGAACATGAACCAGGTTGTATAAATTCTCATCTGCGTCATGCCGTAATACCGGATATATAAAAACATCTTGGCGATGGCCGTTCCTGCCAGGAACAGAGAGCAGAAGCACAGAAAAATACTATAGATTTTCAGCATCAGGGGCTTGACAGAACCTGTCATTCTCGCGAATAGGCCGATTGCCGCAATTACAGCAAGATTAATCACGCATACCCAGCATAACTCGAAAAAGCCTTTCCGGGCATATTCGGCATAAGTGAAGCCCTCGGCGAGTGTTCCGGTAAATCCGCCGATAAAATACTGCATCTGCGAAATGAAATACAGAACATACAGCACACAGACCGGAGTCACAGCGGCATAGAGCATCATATTCGGGATAAAGCGCATTCCTTCGGTTTTCTTTTCGCAGGTTCCGGAATCAAGCAGGATTGTCCTGTGTGTGGCACTGTACATTGCACTGAAAATTCCGCAGCCGATTAAAACGCCAAATAATACCTGCGGCACGAGAATCAGCAGATCTTCCGGCGGAATTTTCAGGAAATTCCCCAGCAGTGAGGACATATTCTCATCGGCCTGACACAGCAGTGAGGCAACAATGCAGGTCAGCGGCAGAGCAATCAGCAGACCGCCGAGGATATAGCCGGCATTTTTCCAGGCGGCATTGCCTCTGGACTGCTTGACAGCATCGAAACATTTTCCGAACTCTCCCAGCGGCATTGCCAGAGTCGAAAGCGGCAGTGCTTCCGGAAGAAACCGGAGAACTGTATCCAGCGAACTGCTGACTCCAAGCAGGAAAATTCCGCTGTCGAGAATCAGAAATAATGTTGACAGAAGTTTCATTGTCTGATTCGCTGTAATAAAATACGCGCAGGAAAACAGATACATCGTAAAGATCACAAATTTTTCAGATTTCGTAAAGCTTTTGCCGGAGTTCTTCACAAATATGACTTCGACTGTAATCAGCATCCAGAAAAACAGTGTCGTGAACAGCCCCGTCACATGATAGAGCGTAAACCGGATGAACAGAAATCCGGCAAGCATCGCCAGAAAGGCACAGATTTTTTCCGTTCTGGAATAATGCACTTCCGGTTTTGGCTGAACGGGAACGGCCTCCGGAGGGGCATCCAGAACGCCCTGATAATTCGGGTCATAGAGATTCTGATAATGATTCTCGTTCATGATAAAGCCTCCTGTTCCTCGTCATCGTCATCGAAATCGTCCTGAATATCAGCATTTGCATTCTGATTCAGAATCTGATACTGTGCGACTGTATGGGAATTGAATTCTTTCAGGTGACTGGTACTGGAGAGCGTTTCCGGAGAAAGATTGCCGGTGCATAACATTGCGAACATCATTGCGGAAAAGAATACTTTGCTCATGATAAAAAACTCCTTTTTAAATATATTTTTTCAGATATGCAAAATAGGTTTAGAATTTTTATGTTTCAACCAAACATTGAATCCCCCCGCTTCTTTAAGCGGTGGACATGATCAAACGGCAGTGGGGGCGGAAAGAATTGGTATCTCCCACTTGACATTTTTCCATTGTTATGCTATACTATAGACAGTTCGCATCCTGATAAGAGTAAAAATAGCAGGTTGTGCTGACAAATCATTCAGCACGTAAAATTTTTAGTGTCCGTTACATGCGAACTTTGACAGAAGTCGCCGAAGCTCGTGGATGACAAAATTATCGCTTTGGCGTGGATTGAAACCTCCGGATGAAAACTGCAAGATAGATCAGAATCATCCCGGCGATATAGCATAGAATATCTATCCAGCTGAAACTTGTGCCGATGATGATACTCATCAGACTGCCGCGCTCGAAGCCCAGCCTGTCACTCAGGTGGAAATACTGTGCAGTTTCAGCTAAGAAACCGATACAGCACATCAGGAAGGGCATCAGCCGGGGAAGGATTTTCACAAAAATCCGGACTAAGCAGTAAATCAGCGGAATTACCAGAATATCGCCGCCGTAGTCTCTCAGCCAGTGCATATTCCTGAATACACTGCCAATCAGAATTTCAATCACCAGCAAAACCGCCGAACAGATGATATAATACACTCTGTCCTGTTTAGTCTGCATGAGAATCATCCTTCCGGAATTCCAGAATATCGGCCGGCTGACAGTCCAGCACCTCGCAGAGCTTTTCCAGCGTCGAAAACCGGATTGCTTTTGCCTTTCCTGTTTTCAGAATCGAAAGATTCGCCGGAGTAATGTCAATTTTTTTTGCCAGATCTCCGGAAGAGATTTTCCGTTTTGCCATCATGACATCCAGATTCACAATAATCGGCATAACCAAGCCTCTCCTCCCATCAGATTGTATAATCATTTTCTTCCTGAATTTCCACGGCTCTGACGAAGACGTTTTTCAGAACCCGGAGCACTACGCCGAAAAATCCGGCGGCAAACGCCACGAAAAATCCCAGCGATCTCCAGAAGCCGAAAATCCCGAACGGAATCGCCACTAAAATACAGCACCAGGAAATATATCGCAGATGTGTGCAGTTTTCCGGCTTGAAGACGATATTATTCTTGATATTTTTCAGCAGTTTGTACAGATGATATAAACAAACCTCTCCGCACGCGGCCGATAAATACAGGCAGATACTCAGCGGCCAGAAGACAGAGCCGCTAATCAGCCCCGTTCTGTCGGGAGAAATAACATCATACCAGTTTACCATGACCGGCACACACAGTGCGAGAAGAATAATCAATACAGACAAGACTCTGACTAATATAATTGACAGATTCAGGGATTTATCCTGATTCCACATGATGCACCTGCACCCCTTCCGGATTTTTCTATATTATAGCACAGAGTTTATTATTTGTCAAGACTTTTTTATCGAAAAACAATATATTTTTTCTGATTTTCAAAATTCTGTCACAAACGGGGAAATTCTATACAAATTTTAACATACATTGCTTGACAAATCCGGCAAAATGTGCTATACTGAAAAAAATAATTCTTGAAAGGAAGTATTCCCAATGGCAATGTTTGACAAACTGCACGAAAATCTGAAAGCAAGCAGAAAAAAAATCGTATTCACAGAAGGCACAGATGCAAGAATTCTTTCTGCCGCCTCCAGACTTCTGGCAGAAGACCTGATGGATGTCATTCTCTGCGGCAATGCGGAGGATGTCAAGAAAGCCGCTGCTGACGGCAATTTCAGCATCGACAAGGCAGAAATTCTCGATCCGCTGACATATCCCGAAATGGACGCTATGGTGACAACAATGTCCGAACTCCGCAAGGGCAAAATGACCGAGGAAGAATGCCGCACTGCATTGCAGAAATCCAATTATTTCGGCACAATGCTGGTCAAGATGGGCAAAGCCGATGCCCTGCTCGGCGGCGCAACCTATTCCACAGCGGATACTGTCCGTCCTGCGCTCCAGATTGTCAAGACCAAAAAAGGCTCTAATCTAGTAAGTTCTTCTTTTATTCTGTTCAGAGAAGTCAACGGCGAAGAAGAAAAAATTGCCATGGGCGACTGCGCGATCAATCTGGACTATAAAGACACTGTGGATAAAGACGGAAATGTAAAGCTCACCGGCGCACAGAAGCTGGCAGAAGTTGCTGTAGAAACTGCCCGAACTGCGGCTTATTTCGGCATTGACCCGAAAGTTGCCGTTCTCAGCTTTTCGACTTACGGTTCCGGCAAGGGCGGCACAGTTCAGCTGAGTCATGATGCCGTGGAAGAAGCCAAGAAAATCGACCCGACACTGACCATTGACGGCGAATTCCAGTTTGATGCAGCCGTTTCCAAAGAGGTAGCAGCTGTGAAGTGTCCGGATTCTCAAGTTGCCGGTCAGGCGAATGTTTTCATTTTCCCGCTGATTGAAGCCGGAAATATCGGCTACAAGATCGCACAGCGGCTGGGCGGCTTTGCGGCATACGGCCCGATTCTTCAGGGACTGAATGCACCGATCAATGATCTTTCCAGAGGCTGTGATGCCGACGAAGTCTACAAAATGGCAATCATCACAGCCGGCATGGCATAATCCAGCATATAAAAAAATCGTCCGGAATTTGTTCCGGACGGTTCTTTTTTTTAAGATTCAGCTTCGGCAGCATAATAAGGCGGTTCCAGATTTTTCTTTTTAGAACGTCCGCCGGATTCTGATACCGGAATCATCATGCTCAGAGGCACGGCAAAGGTCAGGAGCATCGTCACAGCCAGAACAAAAGCAAGAATTCTTTTGCGCTGTTTTCTTTTTCTGACAAGTTCGGCGAGTTTTTCATGAGATTCAAACATATCTTCTTTCATTCTGAACACCCTTTCCTGCATTATAAATTTTGGTTAATAAAATATAAAATCAGCATATGCACCGGATAAAATGCATAAAATGCATATTTCCAGAGCTTTCCTTTGATAAAGCCTCTTTCCTGATTATATAGAGCAATCGGAATAAATGCCAGCATCACGCCGATGGTATAAAACAGATTTCCCGACAGGAAACAGGCCGAAACAAACATCTGTGCAATGAACTTTTCCCGGAGCAGATACATCGCAAAAATAAAGCCTACACCTTTCAGACCATAATCGGCATTCAGGAACATGGCAGTCAAAGCAGCTGCCAGCAGATAAACCAGCTGTTTCAGCGGCTGTTCCCGGTATGCTTCATAAATCATCATGCACAGCAGTCCCAGAAACAGCGTGAAGAATACATTCTGTGTCTCATAGAACAGCTTGCCTCCGTGAAGCAGATTCCAGGGGATTTCTGAAATCAGCGCGAATAAAAACAGATTACATGCATATTTTTTTCTGTCATGCGTATACCGGAAGCCCTCTGTCAGCAGAAAAGCATAAACCGGAAAGGCAATCCGTCCGACCGTCCGGACGATTACATACCAGGACAGCGGATATTCCGGCATAACTGTAATCAGAGTCCGGGTAAATCCGGGTATATGTTCCAGCAAAACATGCGAATGATCAATCAGCATTGTGATGACAGCAATCAGTTTCAGGCCGCTTCCTGTCAGAGGCTTTTTCTGTTCCTGCACTTCCATTACAGAGCCGCCAGTGCTTTGAACTGTTCTTTCACAGCCGGATAGATATTTCTGTACAGCTGATAATATTTTTCATATTCCGGGATATGTCCGGCAATGGGTTCCTGTGTATTGGCCGTATGGATGATGGCATCACATGCTTCCGGAACGCCGGAATACAGACCTGCTCCGACAGCTGCCAGAATTGCCGCGCCGAGTGCAGGGCCTTCTTTGGAATCCACTGTCTTGACAGGGCAGGTATACAGATCGGCGAGCATCTGTCTCCATACGGGAGAAGAACCGCCGCCGCCGCAGGCCATCATATCATTGACAGATACGCCCATTTCTTTCAGGACTTCCATGCAGTCACGGAGCGAATACGTTACGCCTTCCATCACGGCACGGAGCAGATCGCGCTTGGTATGCATTGCCGATAAGCCGAAGAATACACCTCTTGCATCCGGGTCAAGATGCGGCGTACGTTCGCCCATCAGGTACGGCAGATACAGCAGCCGGTTTGCGCCGATAGGCGATTCCAGAGCGGCCTTGTCCATCAGATAATAAGGATCCACACCCATCTGGGAAGCTGTTTCTTTTTCGGCATTGCAGAAATTATCACGGAACCATTTCAGTGACAGTCCTGCGCCCTGGGTTACGCCCATCACATGCCAGCATCCGGGGACGGCACAGCAGAAAGTATGCACTCTGCCTTTGGGGTCAATCGTAATGCCGGATGTATGCGCAAATACAACGCCGCTTGTGCCGATGGTTGTAAAAGCTTTTCCGTCCCGGACAACGCCTGTTCCGACAGCAGCGGCAGCATTGTCTCCGGCACCTCCGACTACAATTGTATTCTGATTCAGGCCTGTTCTTTCAGCGGCTTCTCTGGTGAGTGTTCCTGTCACTTCCGGGCTTTCATAGACTTTTGCCAGCAAAGAAGCATCAATTTCCAATTTTTCCAGCACTTCGTCCGACCACTGCCGCTTGGGAATATCCAGCAGCTGCATACCGGAAGCATCGGAGACTTCTGTTGCAAATTCTCCTGTCAGGCAGAATCTGACATAATCTTTCGGGAGCAGGATATGACGGCATTTTTCATAATTCCGTGGTTCGTGATTTCTGACCCAGAGAATTTTAGATGCTGTAAAACCTGTCATGGCCGGATTGGCCGTGATTTTGATTATACGTTCTGCGCCGATTTTTTCCGTCATTTCGGCGCATTCTTTTGCGGTGCGCTGATCGCACCAGATAATAGAACGCCGGATGACCTGACAATTCTGATCCAGCATGACAAGTCCGTGCATCTGTCCGGACAGGCCGATTGCCTTGACATCGTCCCTGGATACGCCGCTTTTCTGCATGACTGCCCGGATAGTATCAAATGCGGCCTCACGCCAGTCTTCCGGATTTTGTTCTGCATAGCCGTTTTCAGGCTGATACATGGGGTACTCGATTGTATGGGAAGCGATTACAGTTCCTTTTTCGTCGAATAATACTGTTTTGGTACCGCTGGTTCCCAGATCCACACCAATAAGATATGCCATAAAAAATTTTCCTCCGTTATGAATTATTCTGATATTTTTATTTTATCATAGTTTTGTAAAAAAAGCAAGAAAAATTTCAAAAAACAGAATTCGACAGATTGCCGTAAATTATGCACAGTTCTGACGAAAAACAATCCAATCTGTTGAATTTTTCAATAGCCGTTGCATTTGATTTTTTTGTGTGATATAATAAAAATCAGAAAGAAACACAAAAGAAAGGGTGCAGATTTATGAGAAACACAAAAAAAATCAATGCGCTGCTGTCCGCTTTGCTGCTTGCTTCTGCTTTGACAGGATGCAGTCAGGCAACTTCTGTCGCAGATGAAGTTCCGCAGGAAACTTCCGAAACGGCTGCCGAAACTCAGGCCGAAACTGCCGCAGAAGAAAATTATGATGATGTCCTCCGCATTGCCGCACAGGGCATGTTTTCCAGCGGCGGCATCGTTACCAGTGCCGTGGCCGGAGAGTATAATCCTGAAAAAAGCTGGCAGGATTCTTCCAGAGCCGGCAATACTGCCCATGTTGACCATGCCAATGTACTGTACCAGATTCCCGCGGATGACAACGGCAATCCGATTGTTTATCTGCACGGCTACCGGCAGTCGCGCATGTGCTGGATGACTACGCCCGACGGCAGAGAAGGCTTTTCTGACCTGTTCCTGAAAAACGGTCACAGTGCGTTTCTGGTCGATCAGCCCCGCCGCGGCGAGGCCGGCGCAACAACAGAAATTTCCGAAGATACTGACCTGGATATGTGGTACGGCGATCTGCGCAAATATGATGAAGAATCCGAAGAATATTATGATGATGATACGGAACATCCCGATATTGCCGCCAAGTATCAGCCCGGCGATCAGGCATGGTATACCTATTACAGAATCGGCGAAACGCTGGAAAAGACAAATCCGCATTCACAGTTTCCGGATGATAATAATTCCCTGAACCAGTTTCTCCGTCAGGCAACTCCCAATACGGGCAATTATGACAAAGTAGTCATTTCCAAAGCCATGGGCGAGGTGCTGAACGATGTCAAAACCATGACAGGACAGAAAGCTGTTTTTATGGCACACGGCGAAGGCTGTTCTGTGGCATGGGATTTATCTGTTGAAAATCTTTCGGCAATTGTCGCCATCGAGCCGATTTCCGTCCCCAGCACCAGTTCTGTACAGTACCAGAAACTGCTGGAGGCCAATGTTCCGATTGTGATTTATTTCGGCGATTATATCACAGATGGAAATGAAGATCTTGCTTCTACAGAATACTGGCAGGGCGTTCATGAGAAAGTGACTGCCTTTGCCGAGCAGTATCAGGCTGACGGCGGTGACTGCACAGTAACAGACCTTCCGGAAGAAGGCATCAAGGGCAATTCTCATTTCATGTTCCAGGAGAAAAACAATCAGGAAATTGCCAATCTGATTGAAACATGGCTTGGTGCACACGGACTGCATTAATCTGAAAAATCCCCTTTTTCAGGGGATTTTTTCCTGTCAGAAATCAGTACCGCTTATAAGGCGGAATTTCCCCTAACTGATAATACTGGTCGTCATCTTCTTCGTCGTGATGTTTTCTCCAGATACCGCGCTTTTTGAGTTCATGCCGGAGACGTTTGCCCTTATTGGCGACAAGTTTGCTCATTTTGCCTTTATGGCGGACAAGCACTGTATAGGCTCCGAATGTATTGGCACTTGCCACATCGCTGACGATGCTGTTCCCGATATGTGCAATCTGTGCAGGTTCAAGCACAGTGCCATGTTTCTGAAAATATCTGCTCCGGATTTCTTCCAGGCCGTCCACGCCGGGTTTATGGGCATAATAAATACAGTCTACTCCGAGGCGTTCGCTGAATTTTTCTGCGCGGCTGTCTGAATGGGTATTGGAAAGAAGATAGATTTCAAACCCCATGTTTTTCAGCGTGACAAACATAGAAACTGTTTCTTTCGGCGGATGATGATCACTCAGTTTTGCAATTGTGCCGTCAATATCAAAAGAAAGCACTTTTATGCCCTTTTGCTGCAAAAGTGCATAATTTACCGAAAAGATGCTTTTCTGGTACACATCCGGGACATAAGTTTTTTTCAGATAGTCGTCTGACATGTTTTCATACTCACTCATAATAATTTTTCTCCTTTTTATAATTTTATCATTTATTAACAAGATGAATATCCCTCTGCGGATACGGGATTGCAATCTGATTTTCGTCAAAAGCCTGCTTGACCTGTTCATGCAGATCATAGTATAAATTCCAGTATTCGGCATGAACCGTCCATACACGAACATGAATCATCACGGCACTGTCGGCAAGTTCGCCGATTCTGACCGTATTGGATTTTGTATGATTCACTGCTGGATGCTTTTCCAGAATTTCAGAAATCAGTTTTTTGGCAAGTTCAGAATCAGAATCATAGCCGATTCCGAAATTAATATCAAGCCTTCGGCCGGGGTCTTCCGTATAATTCTGGATTACGGCATTGGAAATCTGATTATTCGGGATATATACAACAGTTCCGTCAGCTTTTCTTAATTTTGTCTGGAGAATGCCAATCACTTCGACAGTTCCTGTAATACCGGCATATTCCACAAAATCCCCGACTTTCAGCGGCTTGGAGAACAGAATCAGAAATCCTCCGGCTACGTTGGACAAGCTGTCCTGCAAAGCAAGGCCGACTGTCAGGCCGACAGTTCCGATTACGGTAATAATCGATGTCATAGGCACATTCAGCACGGACAGAACAATCACTGTCACCAGAATATATAAAATCACCCGTATCAGCGAATGCAGAAATCCGGCAGCAGTTTTGTCGAGTTTGCTTCGGGCAAGGGTTTTCCCCAGAAATTTCAAAAAAACTCTGGATACCACCATTCCCAGCGCAAACACCAGCACAGCCGACCCCAGAGACGGCAGAATCCCCTTGAGATATTCCCATAATCCGCTGAAAACAGAACTGACATGTTCGGCTTCTCCTGTAATGACATCGCCGATTTCGGCAGCAGTTTCCATGATAGTTTCCGTTGTTTCCATGTGCATTTTTTATCCTTTCTGACAAAAATTTCTGTTTTCATTATACAACAAAACAGCAGTTTCTGTCAATAGAGAAATTTTTTCAAAAAACGCTTGCAAAACATGTAAAAGTATAGTATAATAATTACATATGCTGAAAATTTAAGAATGGAGAGTGAACCAACATTATGCATCCCTTATTACTGGCAAATCAACTCATCATGCTGGCAGGCGGCATCGACGGCAACAAGCGGCCTCTGGACGGTTCTGAGATCTGGGGCGTTACCCTGGTAGGCCTTGGCATTGTCATTGCGGCACTGGCGATTCTTGTTGTAGTGATTCTGCTGTTCGGAAAAATTTTCGATCAGATTAACAAGAATCAGAAAGAAAAAGAAGCCGCTGCCGCTGCCAAGAAAAAGCCGAAACAGGCTCCGGTCAAAAAAGCGGCTCCCGCAGCTGTTCAGGCCAAGCCGGAACCCAAGCCGGCTCCGGCCGTACAGACTGTTCCTGCTGCGGAAGATGAGGAAGAAGTCATTGCAGTCATCTCGGCAGTTGTTGCTATGATGAGTGAACAGGACGGAAAAGCCTACCGCATCAAATCCGTTGCCAAATCACAGAAGAACAGCGGATTCAGCGGACGTTCCGCATGGGCGATGGACGGACGCAGACAGAACGTCAACCCGTTCTGATTTTACAGAAAAGGAGATTTTAATCAATGCTGCAAATTTTACAGGATATCCTGGGCGGACTCTGGGAAACAAGCGGCCTTGCCGGTCTGGCAGCCGAACCCCTGAAACTGCTGATGATGTGTATTTCGTTCTTATTCATGTACCTTGCAATTGTCAAGGGATTTGAACCCCTGCTGCTGCTGCCGATTTCGTTTGGCATGTTTTTGTCGAATCTGCCTGCGGTTCTGCCGGAAGATATGATTTTCCATGCAGAATACTGGAACGAACAGCAAAGTGTCGAATGGCTTTGGAAAGTTCTGCATGACGGCGGCCTATTGGATAAATTATATCTGGGTGTTAAATTGCAGATTTATCCGTGTTTGATTTTCTTAGGCATCGGAACAATGACAGACTTTGGTCCTCTGATTGCCAATCCCAAGAGCTTTCTGCTGGGTGCAGCTGCCCAGGGCGGTATTTTCTTCACATTCCTGGCCGCAGGCTATATGCACATGAGTGCCGCAGAATGCGGATCGATTGCTATTATCGGCGGTGCCGACGGCCCTACTTCTATTTACGTATCCAGCAAACTGCTTGACGGCGCAGATTCCAGCCTGAATACAGGTACCATTGCGCTGGCGGCTTATACTTACATGGCACTGGTTCCGGTTATTCAGCCGCCGATTATGCGTCTGCTGACAACCGAAAAAGAACGCAAGATCAAAATGCCTCAGCTCCGCACTCCGTCCAAGACAGAAAAGATTGTCTTCCCTGTTGTCGTGACGCTAATTGTAGCACTGTTAGTACCCTCTGCGGCATCTCTGGTAGGTATGCTGATGTTTGGCAATATCCTGAAAGAATCCGGCGTTGCCGGCCGTCTGGTAGATACAGCACAGAATGCGCTGATGAATATTGTCACTATTTTCTTAGGCGTTTCTGTAGGTGCAACCTGTACGGCATCCAATGTAGCAAACCTGGCATTCTTAAAAGTGCTGATTCTGGGTGTAGTTGCTTTCAGTCTGGGAACTGCCTGCGGTCTGGGACTTGCCAAGATTATGAACTGGGCAAGCGGCGGCAAGGTAAATCCGCTGATTGGTTCTGCCGGTGTATCGGCTGTGCCGATGGCAGCGCGTATCTCCCAGCAGGAGGGCGCAAAAGCTGACCCGACTAACTTCCTGCTGATGCACGCAATGGGTCCGAACGTTGCCGGTGTCATTGGTTCCGCAGTAGCGGCCGGCGTTCTGCTGAGTGTTATCAATTATTAAATTAAAATTATTTTAAAAAAGAAATATTCCGGTTCTGGTTTCTGTCCAGAGCCGGAATGTTTGCTAGGAGGATATATGCGAATCTTTTTTATCATTTCTTTTATCCTGATGATTGCCGATCTGTGTCTTATCCTGCATATTATCAAAACCGGAAAAGCTGGCAGAAATCAGGGAATTGCCTTCGGAATTACCTGTTTTCAGGCTGTGATGGCAATTGCAGAATCGGCAGGATTTTTTTCTTTTGACGGAACATTTCAGTTTATGGGAATTGTCAGTACTGCCGCGTTTCTTCTGCTGTATCTGTATCAGAAAAAGCCTGCACACACCATTCCGTTTGCAATAAAGGCAATGACTGTGGCCGCCGTGCTGGAGCTGACTTTGTTTAATATTCCGACGTACCGTGTTTTCTTCGGCGGCTATGAAACGCGCACTCTGAACGCCTCGGATGCCTGGATTGAATCAGAAAGCTCCTATCTGAACGATAAGGGCAGTGCTGCGGATGATGATAACAACGAAATTGTCATGACTTATCAGAATGTCAATCTTCCAATCCGGACAGTTTCGGCAGATATCACATTTTCCAGCATTTCCGGCGCGGCCAATTTTGTAATTGATATCAAAGATGCCACACAGCGCGGCGATTATCGTTATAATATCTGTGAAGATCAGATTGTTGCCAAGTCGCCGACTTCCAATTATGCGACTCTGGACGTTTCCGGAGCCGTCAGCGATATCCGTGTTAAATTCCGGAGCGTCGGGGAAGGCACTGTATCTGTTCAGAGAGTCACGCTGAATGCCCTGATTCCGTTTGAAATTTATTATGTCCGGTTTCTGTTTCTGGTGCTGACGAGTGTGCTGCTTTATGGTGTTCTGAAAACATCATTTCTGTCACGGAGCTATCAGCAGGCAGAAAAATTCTGCCGGATTTGTACGCTTGCCGCTGCTGTTGTATGCAGCATTGCGACTATCTGCATTATGAATTATAAACTCCCGGATGATACAACCTGGAAAGAACGGATTGAAAATGACGGCGGAAATCAGGTCTCCCGTGAACTGGTGCTTGCCTTCGAGCAGGGACATGTTTATCTGGATGCCCAGCCCACTCAGGAGCTTCTGGAGATGGAAGAGCCTTACGAACGCTGGACAAGAGATAAACAGGCCGGCTATGAATGGGATCATGTTCTGTACGACGGAAAATATTATTCTTACTATGGCGTTGCGCCCGTGCTTCTCTGGTTCTGGCCGTTCTACAAGCTGACGAAACATTACTGTCCCAGCGAACTGGCCATTCTGCCGTTTGCCATAGTCGGATTTTTCGGGCTGGCATGTTTCCTGATGAAAGTGATAAAAAAATGGTTTTCCGGCATTCCGTCCGGGATGTATCTGCTGGCTATGCTGATGATGTTCCTCAACTGCGGCGCATGGTACAGCATCGGCCGGCCGGATTTCTATGAAGTAGCAATGATTTCCGGATTTTGTTTCATGATATGGGGCTGTTATTTTCTGCTTTCGGCGAATATTCTGGGAGACGGAAGCATTTCCCTGCCGAAGACGGCAATTGCCTCGCTATTGCTGGCGATTGCAGTATTATGCCGTCCGACACTTGTGCTGTACTGCATCTGTGCGGCAGTATTCATGATTCTGGCAGCCGGACGTTCGGCCGGAGAAAATCAGAAATTCGGCAATCAAAGAAGTATTTTCTATCTGCTGTGTGCCTTTGTCCCGATGGGGGTACTGGGATTAGGGCAGATGTGGTATAATTACGCAAGATTCGGCTCGCCGTTCGAGTTTGGCATTCAGTATTCCCTGACGATTAATAATTTCACCAAAACAGAATTTCATCCTGCGCTGTCATGGATTGCCGTTTATAACTATCTGTTCAATGCGCCTGTCTTCTCGATGCGTTATCCGGAAATTGTGACAGAATATCAGGATATGGGCGTTAACGGATTTTTCTATCATGATCTGGCTTCGGAACGCACTTCCGGATTATTCTGGCTGATGCCGCCCCTGCTGGCGTATCTGTTCAGCCGGAAAGCCCTTCGTCTGCTTCCGGAAAGAAAGAACAAGCTGTTCTGGGGACTGGTGATTGCTGTACCCTGCGTGCTGATTCCTGTCGGCATTATTGCCTCGGTCTGGGAGAGCGGCTATTCGGCAAGATATATGTCCGACTTTGCATGGCAGATGATTATCGGCGCATATGCTGTGATTTTCTTCCTGTACCAGCACCAGAAAAATGAAACAGTCAGAAAAGGATTCAGTTATTTTTTCTGTTTTTCGTTTGTATGGACTATGCTGATCAGCGGCGTACAGCTGTTTGATTTCACATTCCGTTATGTAGCCTATCACTGGGATTTTCCGGAAATGGCCTATATAGTAGACAGATTATTCCGTTTCTGGCGGTAATCTCTGCTGAGGACTTCCCTGCCGTGAATCCGCATGGCAGGGATATCTTTTTCATTTCTGACATATATTTGTAATGTAAAAAAATTATGAAATCGCTTTACAGATGCCGATTTTTGTGCTATGATGTAAATAGAATTATTTCAGAAAGGTTTTGCTTATGAATAAACTGAAACTTGTCACAATTTTGCAGTCCGTTGTCATTACCGGGCTGATTCTGATTATTATCGGACTGCTTCTGCTGCATTCCGGAACTGAAATTTCTGATACTGTTCCGGCTTCTCTGGAAGTAACGCAGGAAAAACCAGAGCCAGAAGTGATAGAATCTGAAATTATTTACGAAACAACCGGAGAAAAAATTTTTCTTCGGGATGCAGAATTCGGCGAAATCTGGATTCCTGTACTGGCCGCAGTTCCTGCCTGCGAATATCAGGCAGACCAGTATGTCACAAGAAATAATCTGACATATTATACAGAAAATCATAAAATAATCTCGAAATTCGGCGTGGATGTTTCGGCGCATCAGGAAGAAATCGACTGGCCGACTGTCAAAAAAGCCGGGGTTGATTTTGCAATGATCCGTGTAGGCTACCGCGGCTATTCCGGCGGAAAGCTGGTGCTGGACAGTTATTTTGACCAGAATGTGCAGGGTGCACTCAATGCCGGAATTGATATCGGATTATATTTCTATTCGCAGGCCATCACGCCCGATGAAGCCGTGCAGGAAGCCGAAATGGTGCTTTCTGTCATCGGCGATTATCCGATTACTTATCCCATTGTCTATGACTGGGAACTTGTTACAACAGATATTGCAAGAACAGACAATGTCCCTGTCAAAACGCTGACGGAATGCAGCATTGCTTTCTGCGAGCGAATCAGGCAGGCAGGCTACACGCCTATGATTTATCAGAACAAGCGCACTTCCCTGCTGAAGCTGGACTTGCCCGAACTGACAGACTATGATTTCTGGCTTGCCGAATACAACGACAGAGCAACGTATTATTATAACTACCAGATGTGGCAGTATGCCTCTGACGGCCGGGTTCCCGGCATCCGGGGCGATGTGGATGTCAATATCTGCTTTAAAGACTATACGAATCCTGAACCGGAAGAAAGTGATGCCAATGCCTAAAAAAATCAAATTACAGCTCTCGCCGGGCACTCAACTCATGTTCTGGATCTGGGGAATTCTGATTCTGATCAATCTGCTTTCCCGGTTCCTGACCCCGGCGGTTGATTTTTATATTGCCCGTATTTTTCCGGCAGTATCGGATTTCTGGTGCAGTATTTCGGGACTGGCAGATTTTTCTGTCGGCGAAGTCATGATTGTTATGGGAATCACCTTGCTTTTTGCCGGACTGTTCAGCTTGATTCTGCTGATGATATTTGCCAAAAGAAGCCGCCGGAAAATTCTTGTCTGCTATGGAAAATTCTACGGCTGGATTCTGACATGGCTTTTTTTTATTCTGACATTCCGGTTTTTTATCCTGTATCAGGGCACGCAGATGAGTGCGAAACTGGAAGGCATCAGCTTTCAGAATTCCGAAGTGCTGGATATTTACGAACTTCTGGTGAACGAGGCCAATCAGGCGGCACAGAACGTTCAGCGGGATGATACAGGGCATTTTATTCTCTCAGATGAAAATTATATGCAGGAAGCCAAAAACTGCATGACCCGTCTTTCGGAAGAATTTCCGCAGTACAAAGGCGTTTATCCGGATGCCAAGCCGATTTCACATTCTTATTTTTTCACCCAGCAGGGACTGCTCGGCATTTATTTTCCGTTTTCCATGGAAGCGAATTATAATCCGGTTGTATATCAAATCAATCTTCCGGATACAATCTGTCATGAATTCACGCATCTGAAAGGCAATATCTTCGAAGATGAGGCCGGTTATCTGGCATTCCGCGCCTGTCTGACAAGCGAAAATCCGGATTTTGTCTACAGCGGCTATATCAATGTTCTGAAATGGCTGGATCTGGATTTCGGCGATGACGAGGCCGCATGGCAGCGTTATGATGAAATTTCCGGCAATCTCTCCGCCGATGTGCGGACAGACCTGCACAGCTATGTTCCGGAAGAATATTATACTACCCACAGGCATGAAGAAGTCATTCCTACTGCCATTGTCTCCGATGTGGCAGATACTGTTCTGGATGCCAATCTGAAAGTCAACGGCATTCCGGAAGGTTCTGCGAGCTATCACGGGCTGACGGCTCTGGTATTATATTATTATATTTATGGATAATAAAAAATTCATTATACTGACAGCTCTTGACAAATCAAATTAAATATGTTAAGATAATAAAGTCCAAAAATTTATGATGAAAGAAAGGGATTATCCATGCCAAGAAAAAAATCTGTTCCGGCCGCACGGCCAAAGCCTATGCTGGATGCCTGGTTTGAGAATGCCGGCATCACACAGGAAGAGGAAATCACAGATACTCTGGAAAAAAATTATCTGCCTTATGCCATGAGTGTCATCATTTCCCGTGCCCTGCCGGAAATTGACGGCTTTAAACCGTCGCACAGAAAATTATTATATACTATGTACAAAATGGGTCTGCTGGGCGGCAGCAGAACCAAATCGGCCAACGTAGTCGGACAGACCATGCGGCTGAATCCTCACGGCGACCAGGCTATCTATGAAACAATGGTCCGCCTGACCCGCGCCAATGAATGCCTTCTGCATCCGTATGTTGATTCCAAAGGCAATTTCGGCAAGCATTATTCCAGAGATATGGCCTTTGCCGCATCCCGTTACACAGAAGTCCGGCTTGCCCCCATCTGCGAGGCACTGTTCAGCGAAATCGACAAGGAAACAGTCGATTTTATCCCGAATTATGATAATACCATGCTGGAGCCTTCTCTGCTTCCGGCAACGTTTCCGTCCATTCTGGTCAATGCGAATATGGGCATTGCCGTCTCGATGGCAAGCAACATCTGCCCGTTCAATCTGGCCGAACTCTGCGAAACCTGCATTGAATTAATCAAGAATCCGGAACATGATATTCTTTCCACGCTGAAAGGCCCCGATTTCCCCGGTGGCGGTCTTCTGCTTTACGATGAGGCCGAACTCCGCAAAGTCTACGAGACCGGCCGCGGCAGTCTGAAACTGCGCTCCAAATGGAATTACGACAAGGCGGCCGGCTGTATTGAAGTCACAGAAATCCCCTATACAACTACACTGGAGGCCATCAAGGACAAAATTACCGAACTCAGCAAAGCCGGAAAACTCCGGGAAGTGACCTATGCCCGTGATGAAATTGATGTGAACGGCTTCCGGCTGGCAATTGATATCAAACGCAATACCGACCCGGAAAAACTGATGCAGAAATTATTCCGTCTGACCCCGTTACAGGACAGCTTCGGCTGCAATTTTAATATTTTAATCGGCAATATGCCAAAAGTGATGGGAATCCGGGAAATTCTGAAAGAATGGACAGCTTTCCGGCATGAATGCATCAAGCGGCGTGTTTCGTTCGACCTGCAAAAGAAAAAAGAACGTCTGCATCTTCTGCTGGGGCTGAAAAAAATTCTTCTGGATATCGATCAGGCCGTTGCGATTATCCGGGAAACTGCCAAGGAAGCGCAGGTTGTCGAAAATCTGATCAACGGCTTTGCACTGGACGGAATCCAGGCCGAATATGTTGCCGAAATCAAGCTCCGGCACCTGAACAAAGAATATATTCTGAATAAAATTTCCGATGTGGACAAGCTCCGGGATGAAATTCAGGATATGGAAGATATTCTGGGCAATCCGGACAGAATCCGGAAAATCATGATAAAAGAACTCCGGGATACGGCCAAAAAATACGGTCAGCCGCGGAAAACAATGTTCTGTTATGTCAATGAAGCCGATGAAGTTCCGGCAGAAGACGATACGCCGGATTATCCTGTGCATCTGTTTCTCACCAAAGAGGGCTATTTCAAGAAAATCACGCCATTGTCGCTGCGCATGAGCGGAGAACAGAAAGTCAAGGAAGGCGACTGCATCATCCAGCAGACAGAAGCGACAAATAAAACAGAATTATTATTCTTTACCAATCAGGCGCAGGTTTACAAAATCCGTGCGAATGCCTTCGAGGACGGAAAAGCCAGCCTTCTGGGGGATTATATTCCTGTCAGGCTGGGCTTTGACGAAGAGGAAAAAATCATCGGCATGATTGCAACAGCTGACTATGCCGGAAAATTATTATTTATCTTCGAGAACGGCAAAATTTCCAAAATTCCGCTTTCGGCCTATATGACCAAGACAAACAGAAAAAAATTAACAGCGGCATTTTCGGACAAATCGCCGGTTCTGACTATGCTGTATCTGCCGGAAGATACAGATATTATGCTCCGTTCGGATGCCAACAAGGCAGTTCTGCTGCATACAGACCTGATTGCCGAAAAATCTACAAGAAGTTCGCAGGGCATTCAGGTAATGACGCTCCGTTCCAGACAGCAGATTATTTCCGCAGAAATCCCGTCTCCGGAACGGCTTCCGCAGCTGGAAAAATACCGTGTGCAGAACATTCCGGCAATCGGCAAGGCCGGAAAAAATCTGGAAGAGGCCAATCAGATGTCATTGATTTAAAAAAACCGCCTGTCAGACGACAGGCGGTAAATTTTTAGGATGTTTGCATGTTTCGGAAATAATCAGATTATTCCTTAACGCCGCCCAGAGCTACACCGGCAATGATGAACTTGGACAGAACGAAGTATACAACAACAATCGGCAGGATAGAAAGTGTAATACACAGATAGTTTACACCGTTATCCACGTTTTTGTCGAATGCCAGTACTTTGGAAACCATGATCGGCACAGTTGCATAATCGGCATTTTTCAGGATCATGTTCTGTGTATAGTAGTTGTTCCAGTTGGCAACGAATGCGAA
>DFJS01000102.1:2865-4587 GCA_002373165.1 Ruminococcus sp. UBA3665 | reverse complement strand
CTACCACAACTCCGGAAACGACTACCACAACTCCGCAGACAACTACCACAACTCCGGAAACGACTACTACCACTCCGCAGACGACTACTACCACTCCCCAGACAACTACCACCACTCCGCAGACGACTACTACCACACCGCAGACAACTACCACTACTCCCCAGACGACCACCACGTCAACGATATCCAGCACGTCGCAGACATCCGTTACCGGCCGTACAGTTGCAACACGTACCAAAGAAGAAATATCTGATTATCTGATTAAAAATCCCTTTGCTCCGGTAGATCCCGTATCTTACCGTACAGAGCCGGATCCGGAAAATGGTACTCCCGGTGTTCTGAGTGATGCAGATATGCAGTCAGCTTTGAATGCGTTCAATGTCATGAGATATATCGCCGGACTGGATGAAGTCACGCTCGATGAAACATATTCTCAGTCGGCCGCCGCCGCCGCTCTGGTGAATGCATTGAACGGTCAGATTGATCATCAGCCGGCAAAGCCCGATAATGTAAGTGATGCGCTCTATCAGCAGGCATATCAGGCAGCACAGAATTCTAATCTTGGTTACAGATACAGCAATCCGACAGGAGCCGTAATGGGTCAGATGCAGGATAAAGAAAGTGCTTTCAATATCAGTACATTAGGGCATCGCCGCTGGATTCTGTTCCCGCAGACAGGAAAAGTAGGTTTTGGACAGGCATTCGGCAATGATACAACTATGACACAGTGGTATGGAATCAATTCTGCTCACGGGTCAGATTATCAGGCAGTTTATGTGCATGATTATTCTAATTATGAAGATGCAGATATCACAGGAGTCAAATGGCCGGCCGCTAATATGCCAGTGGAATATTTTGTGAAAGACGATATCTGGAGCTATTCTTATGGGAAAAATGCTCCCGATGATGTGAAAGTAACCCTGATACGCCAGAAAGACGGAAAAATATGGAACTTTTCCAATCAAAGCGCGGACGGAGATTTCTATATCAATAATGATTATTATGGACAGTCGGGCTGTATTATTTTCCGTCCCACAGGAATAGAGGATTACACCGACGGCGACGAATTTACGGTTGCTATCAGCGGATTGGATTATGATGTGACCTATACAGTAAATTTCTTCCAGGCTGTTGACCGTGATGCTTCGGAAAATGATTTCGGCTGGAACGGCGATGAGATTGTTTATTATAAAGATACGCTTTCGGAAGTCACTGTTCCGGAACAGGCTGAAAAAATAGGCTGGGCAGCTTTTTCGCGCACTTCTGTGAGAGAGGTTACAATTCCTGAAACTGTGCAGAGTGTTGCAGACCATGCATTTTATAATTGTGATTATCTGCAAACAATCACGTTCCTGAATCCGGATTGTGAAATTTCGCAGTATGATACAATTCCGTCAGGAGTAACAATTCAGGGTTATCAGAATTCCACAGCTCAGAAATATGCACAGCAGTACGGCTATGAATTTGTTTCTATTGGTTCAGCTCCGGAAGAAAGCACAGAAACAACTACAACGACTTCTGCTGCAACTACCACGACAACGCAGACAACGACGACTTCTGCCACGACTTCCACGACACCACAGACAACAACGACCTCATCGACGGCATGGACATCAACGACTTCTGCCACGACTTCCACGACACCACAGACAACGACGACCTCATCGACAGCATGGACATCAACGACTTCCGCCACAACTTCCACGACGGCACAGACAACAA
>DFJS01000102.1:0-2769 GCA_002373165.1 Ruminococcus sp. UBA3665 | reverse complement strand
CCACGACGGCACAGACAACAACGACAACTTCTGCAACCGAAACAACAGAAACATCTTCCGAAGTTTTAGGGGATGTCAACGGCGATACGCTCATCAATGCGGAAGATGCCGCCAGCATTCTGAAAGATTCTGCACAGCGCGGCAGTGGTTTTCCGGGATTCCTGAAAGAAGAACAGAAAAAAAGAGCTGACCTCACCAGAGATGGTCTGGTTAATTCCGAAGATGCTTCTAAAGTCTTGCAGTATGCGGCATATTTCGGCAAAGGCGGCAAAGATGATATCATGAAATTTTTAGGTTTATCTTAATTCAGATGAAAGCAGGGGAGATTATTATGAGATTGAGACATAAAATAGCGGCATTTATTTCAGCAGCCGTCATGATTTGCTGTACAGCTGCCGCCGCAGTCAGCGCAGAGGATAGCTACCAGAATCAGCGGGATGAAGTAATCATGCTCGTGAACGAACAGCGTACGGCACAGGGACTTGGTGAACTCTATGAATCAGAATTGCTGAATCAGGCGGCCCAGATTCGCGCACAGGAAATTATTACTAAATTTGATCATATCCGTCCGGACGGAAGAGCAAGCTATACGGTTCTTACTGACCTGAATGGTAGTTACGGATTAATCGGCGAAAATATCGCTATGGGCTTTTCGACTGAAAAAGCTGTAATGGATGCCTGGATGAATTCTGAGGGTCATTCTAAAAATATTCTGCACCCTTCCTATCGTGCCATGGGCGTAGGCGTTGCCGTGCAGGGAAGATCTGTCTACTGGGTACAGACATTCAGCGACGGTCAGGGGATGACTCCGCTGTATTTCAAAGGCAATATCAACAGGGACGGCATCATCAATACGGAAGATGCTGCACTGGTTCTGAAAGAAGCCGCTGCTGCCGGAACAGGAAACAGTATTCTGAACAGAATGCAGAAAAAGTTTTCTGATCTGGATCAGGATCAGCTCGTCAGTGCCGGGGATGCTTCCGTGATTCTGCGGTATGCCGCTTATGCAGGCGCAGGCGGTACAGGCGGCATCGAACAGTTTATTGAATAATAAGGAGTTTTTGCTATGAAAAAATCTGTGATGAAACTCCCGGCTCTGCTGACGGCTGTCATCATGCTGGTGCCGTTTCCTGTTTCGGCTGAAGAAGAACTGGAACCCGCTGAACCAATTGAAGAATCTGAATGGGAAGAAATTTATCCGGTCAGCGAATATCATGCCGAATGGAGTATCGGAAATAGATCAGCATTTCCCGGAGATAATATTAATATTCCGGTTTGTGTTATGGCCGATGCGGAAGAAGCTCTTGCACTGAATTCGTTCCGGTTCGGAATTAATCTGCCCGAAGAACTGACATATATCGGCTATCAATGGGGTTCTGCTTACATGGAGATGAGTCAGGGGCTGGAGGAAACTAATCTGGAATTTTCAGGAACAAATCCGGCCGGAACAGATATTGAAGCAATGAACGGAGAAACATTGCTGTATCTGTATTTTAAAATTCCGGAAGATGTGCAGCCCGGCCGTTATCCGATTACCTTCCAGGGCGATGCCGAGGCTCTGAAATCCGACCGGAATTCTGTTATAAATCTTACGCTGACAGACGGCTGTGTCGATGTTCTTCCTGCGGAAATTACTCTGACATTAGGTGATGCCAATCTGGACGGCAAAGTCAATATTCTGGATGTGATTACCATCAATAAGGCAGTGCTCGGAAAAGAAACAATTGATGAAAATCAGCTTGCTGTGATTGATTTTAATCAGAATGAAAAACCCGATTCCGAAGAAGCTCTTGCTGTGCTGAAATTTATCGTAGGACTGACAGATTCGTTTGATATGATATCATAAATTTAGTTTTTTACAGCAAAAAAGCTCTGCTCCGGCAGGGCTTTTCTTTTTTAGCATTTTTTGAAAATTCTGTGTAATTTTTGTGTAATGGGTAACAAACTATTGACAAATTTTTCAGTTTATGATAAAATAAAAATGTCAGAAAAATGACAACTGTATTTCTCAGAAATACATGTATCATCAAGGAGGTTTTTTATTATGGCATTAGAAGGCGCACTGACCACAAATCAGAAGGTTCTGGACTGGGTTCAGGAATGCATCGATCTCTGTAAACCGGATAAGGTTGTATGGATTGACGGCTCTCAGGCACAGCTCGACGAACTCATCAAAGAGGTAACTTCTCTTCCCGACGGAGATCCCAATAAAATGTGGCATCTGAACGAAGAAAAGCTCCCCGGCTGCCTGTATCACAGAACGGCTGTCAACGACGTTGCCCGCGTGGAAGACAGAACTTTTATCTGCACAAAAACAAAAGAAGATGCAGGTCCTACTAATAACTGGATGGATCCCCAGGAAATGTATGCAAAGCTCCGTCCTATGTACGACGGTGCTATGAAGGGTCAGACAATGTATGTTATCCCTTACAGCATGGGTCCTGTTACTTCTCCCATTTCTAAAGTCGGCGTGGAACTGACAGATTCTATCTATGTTGTTCTGAATATGAACATCATGACCAGAATGGGCAAGGCCGCTTTTGACAAGCTAGGCGATTCCAACGACTTTGTACGCGGTCTGCATTCCAAGGCAGATGTTGACCCCGAAAAGCGTTATATCGTACAGTTCCCGGAAGATAATACAATCTGGTCGATTAATTCTGCTTACGGCGGCAACGTAATTCTTTCCAAGAAGTGCTTTGCTCTGCGTATTGCATCCTTCCAGGGCAAGAATGAAGGCTGGATGGCTGAACATATGCTGATTCTGGG
>DFJS01000049.1 GCA_002373165.1 Ruminococcus sp. UBA3665 | reverse complement strand
ATTGAGGAAGACACGGACATTTTAATTCGTTCGACTTCCAACAGAGCAATTTTGTTAAACGCCTCTCTGATTCCTGAAAAGTCGACACGTTCCACCCAAGGAGTACAGGTCATCAATCTGCAAATCAAACACAAAGTAGCAAGCGCAGAAATCCCCTCTGGTGAGCGTCTCGAAAAATTAGAGGAATACCGTGTCAAAAATATTCCAGTTGCTGGAAAAATTGCAAAAGACCTTGAGGAAGTCAATCAACTACCCCTGATATGAACCAAATTCCCGACAATTGTCGGGAATTTTTTGGCACAAAAAAAGCCCCTGCCAAAGACAGGGGCAAAAGATGTTTTGCGCTTGTGAAATTATTCCTTTACACCACCAAGGGCAACGCCTGCAATGATGAACTTAGAAAGAATGAAGTACACAACAACAATCGGGATAATTGACAATGTGATACAGAGATAGTTAACACCATTATCAATATTCTTGTCGAATGCCAGTACGCTAGATACCATAATCGGAACAGTAGCATACTTGTCATTCTTCAAAATCATGTTCTGAGTGTAGTAGTTATTCCAGTTGGAAACGAATGCGAAGATAGCCTGTACAGCAATAGCTGGCTTCATCATGGGAATGGCAATCTGTACGAAAGTATAGAACTCACCACAACCGTCAATTCTCGCAGCCTCTACGATTTCCAAGGGGAAACTCGATTTCATGTACGACACCATGAAGAAGATAACCGCAGGGGCGGCAATCGCCGGAACAATCAGCGGAATAAAGCTGTTAATCAAGTGCAGAGAATACATGAAACGTACGAAACCTGCGGAAGATACCTGTACCGGAATCATCATAACGGCAATAATAAATGTATAAGCTGCGCTGTTGAGTTTGAACTCGTAAACTGTCAGGCCGTAAGCTGTCATAGCAGAGAAGAATACGGTCAGCAGTGTGGAAAAGCCTGCAATAATCAGGCTGTTCAGATAACCTTTGCCCAGGCTGAATGCGGAAGAATACTGTGCAGCAACACGCTTTGCAGCTTTGCCGGCATCGGCAGGCAGATTGTTCATCAAAGTCTTCAGGTTGTCACCCAGATGCGAACCAAAGAAGAATCTTGACGGGTTCTGTGCCAGGTCATTGCTGGAATGGGTAGAGTTAACAATCAGAATATAAATCGGAACTAAGCAGATTAATGTCAGGATAATGCACACAACAAGAATGGCGATGGATTTGGCCATTATTTTCTTGTGATAATCATCTTTTACTTCGCCGTACTGACTTTTAGTGCTCATATGGACAGACCTCCTTGTTTCATTTTGGCTTTCATCTGTTTTTCAGCCTTTTTGCGCTGTTTCTTCTTGGCGATAGCGTCTTTGTCACGGTTCATATAGAACGTGATAGAACCTAACACTGCGGTAATCGCAAAGATGATGATAGAAGCCGCACCGGCATAGCCGTAGTTGGCCTGTTCAACAGTACCCTTGTTGAAGTTGTAGTAGATGTAAACTGCTACAGTTTCCAGCTGTTTGGAGAAGTTTGCGCCGTTGTGGTACAGATACGGCAGGTCGAACATCTGCAAACCACCGATCATGGAAGTTACCAGTGTGTAAACCATGATGGGCTGGAGCAGAGGCAGGGTAATCTTGAAGAACTGCTGTGTGGAGTTTGCGCCGTCGATATCGGCAGCTTCAAACAGGGACGGGCTGATACCCATGATACCGGACATCAGCATGATCATGGTGTTGCCGAACCACAGCCATGTCTGAATGAACATTACCATGATTTTAGAGGCAGTAGGACCTGCAACGAACTGAACCGGGTCAGAAATCATGCCCAGCTTCATCAGGGTTGCATTGACAAAATAATACTTGGAGTCGCCGAACAGGTTTACATACAGAGCTGCTACAGATGCGGCTGTGATGATATTCGGCATGTACATTACGATTTTGAAGAAGCCTTTGCCCGGCAGTTTTACTTTGGCATCGGTAAACCATACGGCCAGCAGAAGAGAAAGAAGAATCTGCGGAATAAAGTTACCAAACCAGAGTACAAACGTATTTCCCAGCGCACGGGCGAATTCTTCGTGTACACCTGCGGCACCGACAGAAGAACCGGTACCAAACAGAATCTGTGAATAGTTGTCAAGGCCGACAAACTGTGTGTAGTTTGCCTGGTTGCCCTTGAATGACAAAATAAATGTGTAGATTAACGGCCAAATCTGGAAAAAGCAGTACACAAGGAAAAAAGGTGCAATGAACATATATCCGTATTTGGCATAGCTAATGGATTTAATGCGGCTTTGAGCAGCAGACGCCATTACTTTTCACCCTCTCAGATAATAATGATAACAGATACGACATACTGCCTATGAGGGCATACTCTGCCCCCACAGGCTGTATATTTTTTTTTAAAACTTTTTGCAGAATTCCCAGATTATGCAGTCAGGTCAGGGTTATCAGCCAGAGCCTGAGTTGTAAATGTGGAAATAATTGTGTCTGTGTCAGAGCTGATGTTCTTTTTCAGAGTATCCAGGAAAGTATCTTTCAGACCCTGGTCATACTTTGTGATAGAATCGCTCATCTTGATGCCGGCAGCTACGTCAGACAGAACAGCGAACTGGTCCTGACCGCCGAGCAGCGGGTTGGAGTTGGAACCGTCAGCAACAATCTTGTCCATAGCAACCTTGTTGTTTGTGAAGTCGCCGGAGTACAGAGCATAAGCTTCCATGATAGAAGCATCTGTTGTGAAGGCCTTTACAAACTTAGAAGCTTCGGATGCTGTGTTGCAGTTCGGGGATACGCACAGCCAGGAACCGCCCCAGAAGAATTCCTGCGGACCAATTACAATGTTCCAGTTGCCGTCTGTGCCGCCGTTCTGTTCCAGCTGTGCACCTTCGCCGAGGCACCATGTAGAATAGAAGTAGCCGAGTGTTTCGCCCTGGAGACCAACGTTAGTCCAGTCAGTAGTCCACTGTTCAACGTTCGGATTTACATAGCCGTTGTCTACATAACCCTTTACCATATCAGTGAATTCCTTGGCAACATCTGTCTGGATTGCGCCGTCCTTCACCCATGCAGCGTTCTTAGCTGTGGAGAATGCCTGCCACAGACCGCCGATTGTTGCAGTCATAGTAACAGCACCGTCAGAAGCAGTCTTGAGTTCTTCGGCAGTAGCAGCGAACTTATCCCAGTCAGCAATTTTAGCCTGCATATCGTCAGCGGAAGTTACACCCAGGTACTGTTCAGCCAGAGTGGTGTTGTAAGCATAACCGCCGGCAGCAGCCTGCCAGGAAGCAGCTTTCAGAACGCCGTTGTTGTCTGTACCGATTTCAACAGTATACTGGTAAGCATCCTTGTAGTCGTCAGCAGTGATGCCCAGATCGGACAGAGGAGCGGACATGCTGTCATCGTTGATGTAGTTCAGAATCCAGCCGGCTTCTGCAACGAACAGGTCAACGTCGTCGCCGCTGTTCAGGTAAGTAGCATACTGTGTGGAAGCAGCAGAACCGTTATCGCCGCAGTTCTGGTATACAACATTTGCGCTGGAATAATCTTTGTAGACATCGAACATGTTCTGAAGGTCAGCATCTGTCCAGCAAACAACTGTCAGAGTGTCGTCAGTATCAGGAAGGTTTACTGCACCGGCTTCGAGAGTAGTGCTGCCGCCTTCGCCGCCTTCTTCATTGCCGCTCTCTTCGTTGCCGCCTTCTTCATTGCCGCTCTCTTCGTTGCCGCCTTCTTCATTGCCGCCTTCTTCATTGCCGCCCTCTTCGGGAGCAGCCTGGCTGCTGGTATTGTTGGTAGCAGGTGTCGGGGTGGATTCTGTTTTCTGGCCGCATGCTGCGAATGCTGTGGATACAACAGCGATGGAAGCCAGCAGTGCCAGTGTTCTTGTTAATTTGCTCATTGGTATTTTCCTCCTTAAGATATATCTATTATATTTCCCTTGTGAAATATAATATACTTGAGATGATTTGTTCCGGCTCTGTTTCAGAGCTGTGCGACCGTTTCGCCCTCCAGAAGCTGTCCTTTGCAGTAGACGACTTTTTCTGCGCGGGCAAGCTGCTCTTTGCGGAGCAGTTTCAGCATCAGTTCAGCGGCTTTCACGCCCATGGTATCCGTATCCTGCTGGATGGTTGTCAGATTAGGCCGCAGCAGCCGCAGAGTAGGGTTGCCGTCGTAGCCGATGACAGAGACATCTTTTCCGGCTTCAAGATGACAGTCTGAAATTGCCGCCATACCGGCAATTGCACAGATATCATCCGGATATAAAATACAGCTGGGTCTGTGTGCGCATTCTGTCAGGAGCTCCTGAGTCAGCCTGTAGGCAATTTCAGGTGCCAGATATTTTCCCTGACGGATCAGCTGATTTCTGCTTTCACAGTGATGTTCATGCAGGATATCCCGGAAAGTTTCACAGCGCACTTCCGTTACCTGCGAATCATCGCCGTAAATGTAAGCAATTTCTTTATGACCTCTTTGCAGTGCATATTCCACGGCGCGGCGGATTCCGTCGGCATTGTCCGAAGCGACGGCACAGCCGTTTTCGGAAACATAATCAATCGAGACGACCGGCAGTTCGCTGTTCAGGAGAACCTGCATTTCCGGCGTGCGGAAGTCCACACAGGCGGCAAGCACACCGTCCACGTTGCGGTACTGACAATGTTCGTAATACGAACAGGTCTGACTGCCGATCTGACTGCTGATAAATGTCAGATCATATCCGCTACGTTCCATGACGACTTTAAAGCTGTCAAGAATTGAGGCAAAATAATGATGTTTCAGACCGCTTTGTGCCTTATCCACCATCAGAACGCCGATATTGTAAGATTTTTTAGTTTTCAGGGCTCTTGCCATCGCATTCGGCAGATAGCCGAGCAGCTTGGCAGTTTCCTGCACGCGTTCTTTTGTGGCGGGATTGACATCATCCCGGTCATTCAGTGCCTTGCTGACGGTAGCAGTTGAAACGCCGCAGGCCTCAGCAATATCTTTAATTGAAACCACTGTTACACCTTCATTTTAAATCTCTGGTAATTGCTTCACTAAGATAAATATACACCAAATCATGCAGAATGTCAATACAAAAAACCATTCTTTCACTTTTCTTGAATATTATGCACAAATTAAACCGCCAATTTTTGTGCATAACGACAGTAAAAATGTCTGATTTTTCTATTTATTACAAAACGGTAACTTAATAGTTTTCAGACAAAGTGCACAGAACGGGAATGATTTTCTGCTCTGAAACGGCGCATTCCGGATACATTTTCCGGCATATTGCACAAAAGTGATACAAATCAGAAAAATTTGCTTGCTTTTTTCAAAAAGATATGCTATAATAAAAAGTACAGCATATGTTTCTGTAGCTCAGCCGGATAGAGCGGCCGCCTCCTAAGCGGCAGGTCGGGTGTTCGAATCACCTCAGGAACACTGGACGGCTCCCGAAAACGGGAGCTGTCTTTATCTAGTATAACATATTTTTCAGAAAAAGTCAATGCTTTATTTGGATATTCTGCATAATTTTTATCAAAAAAATCTGTCTGCGGCGTTCGCAGGCAGATTTTGATTTTTTACTGAAAATTCAGGGCAGATTGGTATAGCCCATCAGATAGGCATCTGTTTCTTTTGCGGCGGCACGGCCGTCGGCAATGGCACGGACAACCAGCGACTGTCCCTTGTGCATATCGCCGGCAGTGAACACGCCCGGCACGGCGGTCTGATGTGTACCGGCGAGCGTTTCGGTCTGACTGCGGGCATTCAGGCCGACTCCGAAGGCATCGGCAATTTCTTTTTCAGAGCCCAGAAATCCGGCAGCAATCAGAACCAGATCGGCATCCATGACGGAAGTTTCACCCTCGTGCAGTTCGCGTTTTCCTGTTTCGGGATTGATTTCAAAATGCACTTTGACGAGTTCGACAGATTGAAGATTCTGATTTTCGTCTGCCTGAAAGCTCCTGATTGTTGTTTCGTAGATTCTGGGGTCTTCTCCGAATACGGCGATTGCCTCCTGCTGACCGTAATCAGTCTTGCAGATACGGGGATATTCCGGCCACGGATTGGAATCTGCACGGGAATCGGGCAGTTTAGGCATCATTTCCAGCTGTGTGACCGAAACTGCGCCCTGTCGGACAGCAGTTGCGACACAGTCGTTGCCTGTATCGCCGCCGCCCACGATAATGACTCTCTTATTTTTTGCTGAAATCGGCGAATCTTCCGGATTGCTTCCGTTCAGGAGCGTTTTTGTTGCTTCTGTGAGGAATTCCACAGCAAAGTGAATTCCGTTTGCCTCGCGGCCGGGCACTTGCAGATCTCTGGGTCTGGAGGCACCGCAGGCCAGCACAACGGCATCATAATATTTCAGAATTTCCTCTGCCGGCTTATTTTTGCCGATTTCGGTTCCGGTCTGGAACATCACGCCTTCTTCCTGCATCAGCCGAACTCTTCTGTCGATGACAGATTTATCCAGTTTCATATTAGGAATGCCGTACATCAGCAGACCGCCGATTCTGTCGGAACGCTCGAAGACTGTCACCAGATGGCCGCGTTTGTTCAGCTGATCGGCAGCTGCAAGTCCGGCAGGGCCTGACCCGATGACGGCGACTTTCTTGCCGCTCCGGACAGCCGGAGCTTTGGCCTGCATCAGTCCGGAAGCGAAGGCATGTTCAATCAAAAAATTCTCGTTATCTCTGTTAGTGACAGGCGTATCATGCAGATTGCAGATACATGCCGATTCGCACAATGCCGGGCACACTCTGGAAGTAAATTCCGGAAAATTATTTGTCATCAGCAGTCTTCTGACGGCCGTATCAAATTCGCCGTGATACAGCAGATCATTCCATTCCGGGATTAAATTATGCAAAGGACATCCGTAATCCGACTGACAGAACGGAACGCCGCAGTCCATACATCTGGCGGCCTGTTCCTGCCGGACGGAATCCGGCAGGGGCGTATGCAGTTCTTCATAATTCTTGATTCTGTCCAGAACCGGAACATCCGTATTCTGACAGCGTGTATATTCTAAAAATCCAGTAGGTTTTCCCATTGCTGAAACACTCCTTCTCTTAATTTATCTGACTGTCAGATAGAACGCTTCGATTTCGGCTTCTTCGGTCTTCATGCCTTTTTCTTCCATAGAAAGAATTGCCTGGCGCATTCTTGCATAGTCATGCGGCATGATTCTCTTGAACTTCGGCAGATAATCGGCGAAATTCTCCAGAATTCTCCTAGCTTTTTCCGAACCTGTTGCCTGTGCATGTTCTTCAATCAGATTCTTGAGTTCCAGAACGTCATATTTTTCCGTTACTTCTTCCAGCGAAACGAGTTCCCTGTTGAGTCTGGTATACAGATCGCGTTCCTCATCCAGAACATAGGCGATGCCGCCGCTCATACCTGCGGCGAAATTCTTTCCTGTTCTGCCGAGGACGACAACTCTGCCGCCGGTCATATATTCACAGCCGTGGTCGCCCACACCCTCGACAACTGCCAGTGCGCCGGAATTCCGGACAGCGAAGCGTTCTCCGGCAATGCCGTTGATGAAGACTTTTCCGCTTGTTGCGCCGTACAGTGCCACGTTGCCGATGATGATATTTTCTTCTGCCCTGAAAGCCGCATTTTCCGGAGGATAGACAATCAGCTGTCCGCCGGAAAGTCCTTTTCCGAAATAGTCATTGCTGTCGCCGCACAGCTCGAGTGTCAGGCCTTTCGGGATAAATGCGCCGAAGCTCTGGCCGCCGCTGCCGATGCACTTGATTCTGTAAGTATCTTCTTCCAGAGAAGTTCCGAATTTTCTGGTAATTGCAGAGCCGAACATAGTGCCGAACGTTCTGTCCGTATTTGTGACATGTACAGTAATCTGTTTTTTATGGCCTGTCAGCGGAAGCTTTTTCAGAAGGATTTTTTCATCCAGCGTATTTTCCAGATGGAAATCATAAGCATCTTCCGGCTTGAAATGGGAATTTTCTTTTTTATGCATAAGAGCTGTCAGATCCATCAGGTGCGCCCTGCTGTGTTCAGGCTCTTCCTTGATGCATAACAGATCAGTTCTGCCGATGAGTTCATCAACCGTCCGGATGCCTAATTTTGCCATATATTCGCGGAGTTCCTGTGCAACGAATGTCAGGAAATTGACAACATATTCCGGCTTGCCTGTAAAGCGTTTCCGGAGTTCGGGATTCTGAGTAGCGATTCCGACAGGGCAGGTATCCAGATTGCAGACACGCATCATCATACAGCCCATTGTCACGAGGGGCGCAGTAGCAAAGCCGTATTCTTCCGCGCCGAGCAGAGCGGCAACAAGCACATCACGCCCGGTCATGAGTTTTCCGTCTGTTTCGACAACAACTCTGGAACGGAGATTGTTTAACAATAACGTCTGATGCGTTTCAGCAACGCCGAGTTCCCAGGGCAGTCCGGCATGATGAATTGAAGTTGCCGGAGCGGCACCTGTACCGCCGTCATATCCGGAAATCAGGACGACTCCTGCGCCGGCCTTGGCAACACCTGCCGCAACCGTGCCGACTCCGGCCTCTGATACTAATTTGACAGAAATTCTTGCGTTGACATTGGACATTTTCAGGTCATAAATCAGCTGTGCCAGATCTTCGATAGAATAAATATCATGATGCGGCGGCGGCGAAATCAGGCCGACTCCGGGCGTGGAATGCCTTGTTTTCGCAATCCAGGGATAGACCTTTCCGGCCGGAAGATGACCGCCCTCGCCGGGCTTTGCACCCTGCGCACACTTGATCTGCAATTCCTTTGCGCTGACCAGATATTCCGACGTTACGCCGAATCTTCCCGAAGCTACCTGCTTGATGGCAGAACTGCAATCATGATCTGTTCCGGCAGTGGCGATTCTTTCCGGACTTTCGCCGCCTTCGCCGCTGTTGGACTTGCCGCCGATGCGGTTCATGGCAATAGCGAGCGTCTCGTGTGCTTCCTGCGAAATCGAGCCGTAAGACATCGCGCCTGTTTTAAACCGTTTCAGAATGCTTTCCACAGGTTCGACTTCTTCCAGAGCGATGCCGCCGTTTTCGGGATAAACAAAATCCAGCATATCCCGAAGCTGCATGTTCCGGCCTTCCTGGTGAACAGATTCGGCATATTTTTTATAAATTTCATAATCGCCCGTTCTGCTTGCCTTCTGGAGCAGATGAATTGTTTCCGGCCGGTAAAGATGCTCTTCATGCGAATTTCTCATCTTGTGAGTGCCGATGCTGCTGACTTCTGTTTCCGTACCGAGTTCGAGCGGGTCGAATGCCGAAGAATGCAGATTATCCATGCGCTGTTCAATTTCTTTGAGTGTGATGCCGCCTACCCGGCTGACAGTTCCGGTAAAATATTCATCAATCACTTCCTGACTGACACCGACAGCTTCAAATAATTTAGAGCCCTGATAGGACTGGATCGTAGAAATTCCCATTTTGGAAGCAATTTTGACAATACCGTGCAGAATGCAGGAATCATAATCTGCTTCGGCAGCATAATAATCTTTATCGAGTGCACCTGTTTCGGTAAGTTCGCGAATCGTTTCATGTGCCAGATACGGATTGACTGCACTTGCGCCGTATCCGAGCAGAGTTGCAAAATGATGCACTTCGCGCGGTTCGGCCGTTTCGAGAATCAGGGCCATGGCAGTTCTCTTTCTGGTTGTGACAAGATGCTGCTGCAAGGCGGCAACGGCCAGCAGAGACGGAATTGCAACATGATATTCATCCACATCACGGTCAGACAGAATCAGGAAATTGGCACCGTCGCGGTAAGCCTTATCCGCACGGATAAATAAATGCCTTATGGCATTTTTCAGCGAGGTATTTTTATAATACGTGATGGGAATCATTTCGACTTTCATGCCCGGCACGTTCATATATTTGATTTTCAGCATATCAGTATCTGTCAGAATCGGATTATCCACCCGGAGCACATGACAGTTCGATGCTTTTTCCTCCAGCAAATTGCCGTCCGAACCGATATACATGCTGGTATCAGTTACAATTTCTTCCCGGATGGCATCAAAAGGCGGATTGGTTACCTGCGCGAACAGCTGACGGAAATAATCAAACAGGGGCGGATTCTGTTCAGAAAGCGAAGGCAGCGGATTATCCCCACCCATAGAAGCAATCGGTTCCGAGCCTGTTTCGGCCATGGGAAGGATAGAATTCCGGATTTCTTCATAAGTATAGCCGAACGCTTTCTGCATCTGACATAGTTTTTCATGATTATAATAATCAATATGATGATTGGGAATATGCAGCTGACGGAGCTTGACAAGATTAGTATCCAGCCATTCGCCGTAAGGCTGCTGACAGGCATAGAAATTCTTGAGTTCGTCATCATCAATCAGCCTGCCCTGCGTGGTATCGACAAGCAGCATTTTACCGGGTTTGAGTCTGTCCTTGTGCAGAATATGTTCCGGCGGCAGGTCGAGCGTTCCGACTTCGGAAGACAGAATCAGAAAATCATCATCTGTGATATAATACCGGGAAGGTCTCAAGCCGTTGCGGTCGAGGACAGCACCCATGACATCGCCGTCCGAAAACAGAATCGAGGCCGGGCCGTCCCATGGTTCCATCATAGTGGCATAATACTGATAAAAATCTTTTTTGTCCCGGTTCATGGCGCGGTTATGCTTCCACGGCTCCGGAATCAGGAGCATGACGGCTTTCGGCAGCGGAATGCCGGACATGACCAGAAATTCAAGCGTATTATCCAGTCTTGCAGAGTCCGAACCGCTGACATCGATAATCGGGAGCAGTTTATGCATCTGATCTTTTAAAATTGCACAGTCAATAGATTCTTCACGGGCGAGCATTTTATCTGCATTGCCTGTGATAGTATTAATTTCGCCGTTATGGACGATAAATCTGTTCGGATGGGCTTTCTGCCAGCTGGGCGTTGTATTGGTACTGAACCGGGAATGCACGGTTGCAATGGCCGATTCATACAGCGGATTCTGCAAATCCGGAAAGAACTGTCTCAGCTCCATGACGAGAAACATGCCTTTATAGACAATTGTCCGGCTGGAAAGCGATACAACATAAGTATTTTCGTTGCTCTGCTCGAACACGCGCCGGGCGATGTATAACATCCTGTCGAATGCAAGGCCTTTGGGACAGGCATCGGGACGCTTTACGAATGCCTGCCATATGGACGGCATACTGTTGAAGGCCATTTCTCCCAGAATTCCGGGAACTGTCGGCACTTCACGCCAGCCAAGCACTTCCATGCCTTCTTTCTGGGTGATAATCTCGAATAATTTTTTCGACTGCCGGCGTTTGAGTTCATCCTGGGGGAAGAAAAACATCCCCACGCCGTAATCACGTGCACTGCCGAGCCGGATATTTAATTTTTCGGCTTCCTGCGAAAAAAATGCATGACAGATCTGCAATAGAATTCCAACGCCGTCGCCTGTTTTGCCTTCGGCATCCTTTCCGGCGCGGTGCTCCAGATTTTCGACGATATGCAGAGCATCCTCCACCACACGTCTGGACGGAATGCCCTTGATGTTGACGACTGCACCAATTCCGCAGGCATCATGTTCAAAAGCCGGGTGATAAAGTCCCTGTTTCGGATAGGGTTCCTGAATTCTGAAATCATTCGTCATAATATTTCCACTCTCCTGCTGAATAATCCAATAAAATACAAAAAACGATGCCGAGACAGAGCCTGTTTGTGTTCCAGGACTGTTTCAAGCATCGTTGCTTGCGTATTTATTCTATGCGTTTATTTTACATCAGAATCAGAAATTTGTCAATAAAAAAGAGCAAATAATTTATAAAATTAAGTTTCAACATAGAGTGCTTTTAAAAATTAAGAATTTCATGAAAAAAATAAAGTACTGAAAAAGACTGCCGTCTGTGCGGCAGTCTTCTGAAAGCATTCCGGATTAGTCGAAACTTGTAATAATTCCGACAATATATTTCAGGATTATGAGGGAATCTGTCGCATCCGGCAGACCGTTGTGATCGACATCGGCTGCTTTCTGCTGGGAATCTGTCAGCAGATCTCTGCCGAGCAGATTTCTGTTCAGCGCAATGACATCCAGAATATTTACTTTTTCATTCTGATCCACATCGCCGAACATGATATCTTCTGCATCTGTTTTAGAAGGAGCAGTTGTCGGCAGTTCGGTTGTTTCCTCAATGGGTGTAGATTCCACCTGAACAGGATCGGTTTTTCCGCCGGCATCCAGATTGCTCTTTGCACCGGAAGCATAGAATTCGGCAGTAGTCAGGCCATTATCGCCGAGTTTGTGGGCGTGGTCCAGACCGATGTAAGTGCCGTCCGTGGTCTGCCAGAGCGAGGGTTCAAACAGACCGTATTTATCCTCGTCCCATGTGGTGAAGTCATAGCCGAGCAGACCGCCGGTATCGCCGGAATTGGGGTTCAGGCACCAGAATGTATGATTAATATGATGATCAATCATATAATCCCGGAGCAGTTCCATCCATTTCTGATTTTTGCCGCCGTCCATATGGCCGCCCCATTCGCCGATCAGCAGGGGTGCAATATCCTGATCGTTGATATAAGCCCAGGTATCATACCAGTAATCATCCAGAAGGGACTGTGTATCGAACTCTTTATTGAACCAAGTCTGCTCGTAAACAGAAGGGCCATAGTCATGGGGCGAATAGACAATCTGAGAATTTTTTCTGGCATCGCCGAAATCAATCGGATAATCCTTTACGCCGCGGAGATTGCCGCCCCACCATGCGCCGTACCAAGGAGAAACTTCTGCCGAAGCCTGCCAGATATCGGCAGTATCATAAGTTGCACCTTTTTCGGTTTTAGGATACTGTTCCACGCCTTCGATCAAAATCAGGGCATTCGGATTGACACTCAGAATAGAATTGCCGCATTCAGTAGCGGCATAGGCCCAGTTATTTTCGACTTTGGAGTCGTCCCATCTTGCAATGCCGTCCGGGCATGTGGTACCGGAATAGCCGCGTTTGCCGTGAGGCTCGTTCTTGAGGTCATAAGCTAAGATAGTATCATCATTGGCATAGCGTTTGGCCAGCCATGTAATAGAATCAATCCATTCCTGATAGGTCATTTCGTGACCGTCTCCTGTGACGGCCATAGTATCAGCGGCTTCGCACTCCGGATTATAATACCAGAGATTATAATTATGGCCGGAATTGTGCGCCGTAGGACTATGCACATCAATCAGGACTTTCAGGCCGTATTGCTTCATTTTCTGCATCATAGTATCGAAAATATCAAGAGAATTCTTGAGAGTCTTTCCGTCAGATTCTACAAAATCCTTGTTGATATTTCCGTAAGTACCGGCTTTGGTGACTGTGCCGTCTTCGCCGACGACATCCTGCGGCGGTTCATAGCTTGCCTGAACGCTCTGTACCGGATTAGGCTCGCCGTTCATCCAGGAGCATAACAGTTCTGTAGAAATCGGCATACGGATGATATTAATTCCGTGATTGGCGACACTTTTCAGGAATGCATCACAGTCGGCGGCATACATGCCGTGGGCGCAGTTTTCGGAACAGTTGAAGCCGAACCAGTTGGCACCTGTCAGCCAGACTTCATTGCCATCCTTGTCATAGAGACGGCTTCCGACAGCATGAAGCCAGTCGTCATTGTTATCATCGACAGCATTTGCCGGAACAAATCCAGAAACTGTCATACCGGCGCACAGTGCAAGCGCAGAAATGCCTGCGGCCAGTCTTTTAAAAATTTTCATGAAAATTACCTCCTCTGATTTTTCGTGCAATATCTGCTGATATTATTTTAACTTATTTTTTTGCATTTGTCAATGTTTTCTGGAAAAAATCATATTTTTTCAGGACAAAAACGGACATCACCAGCAGACAGCAGACAGGAATCCGGCTGGGTTCATCATGAACAGAAACAAATGTTTCTGTCAGGAAGACAGGCATCTGTTCCGGAAACAGAAATTTCATCCCGAACTGACAAAGCAGTCCGGAACACACTGCTGTCAGAATTCTGCAAAGCAGGAATTTTTTCCAGTCCAGATGATTTTCACAGACGGCGACAATCTGACAGTGCACGCACAGGCCGCCGAACGACAGCAAGCCTGCTGCGGCCGGCAGAAATCCGCCGTTTTTCATATAATCTGATAAATTGCTTACTTCGAGAATACTCGCCGGCAGAGCTGACAGCTTTCCGAAAACGCCTTGCAGAATGCCCATCCCGGCACCGAATGCCAGTATCATGCCGCAGATTTTCAGCATTGCCGCGGCCGCACTTTCCACACTCTCTGTCAGCAGAACGGAAAACGGCCTTTGTTCCGGAAATTTTGTTTTCTGATTTCTGTTTTTTTCCGAATGCAGAAAAAATCCCGCAAGCAGAAAATTCGGAATACTCAGCATCAGCCAGATCAGGAGAGCTTTTCTGACACTGTCCCCGACCGTCGCGAATAAAAAGCCAAATCCGCAGCCGATACAGGCACACAGCAGATTCTGTTCCAATTTCCGGGAAATTCTGCCTTCCTGGTACATATTATGCAGAAGCTGTGCGCCGACAGGATAGCCGCCGATCTGCGAAAAGAAAACTATCAGCCATAAATCGGCATTTTTTCCGAACGGCCTCGCCAGAATTTCCAGGAAACCGGATCTGACGCAGAACGCCGCCAGAATGGAAAAAAAATACAGCGACGGCAGAATGATTCTAATACAGCGTTCTCCGGCATAAAGAACCGCCTGCCCGATCTGGCTGTGAAAAAACACTGCACACCAGAACAGCACCAGCATTCCGGAAATCAGCAGAAATATCTGATATTTAATCCGCATGTTCATCACCTGTACAGCCTATGCCGGATTTTTGTCCGTTATGCGCATATCTGCTCCGGAAATCTCATAAAATACACCAGAGCAGAACAGGAGCGTGATCGACTTGCCCAAAAAATTCAGAATCAGCCGCACCGTGCGCGGATGGGTATATCTGGATACTTACCTGCATCTGCACGGCAATCAGAAACTGCGTGTGGAAAACTGCCGGAGAATTCTGGAATATAATGAAGTTCTGGTTCGGCTCCAGACTCTGGATATGATGCTTGAAATCTGGGGAACGGGACTGCGCGTATTTGATTACAATGACAGCAGTGTGATTGTAACAGGAAAAATTTCTTCCATCAATCTGACCGAAAAGAGATGATAAAAATGCAGATTCGTGAATTCTGCGATATTCAGGCAGAAGCCCGCAGTCCGTACCCGTTTATCAATGCTGTCCGAAACAGCGCGATTTCCTGCGGAAATCAGTATTGCAAGGGCAATATATTTTTCTGCCGGATTGCCCGGAAAGATCTTCCGGAACTGGAAGAACTTGCGGAAACTTATCGCGTGAAGCTGACTGTACAGCCATTGCCTTCCCTGATGGGAAAATTAAAAAAATATCGCTGTCGGTTCGGATTTTTATTCGGCGTTATTCTGGGAACCGCATTAATTTTCTATTATTCCAATACAGTTGCCGTGATTGAAATTCAGGGGACAAAAACAGTAAAGAATTCCGTTATTCTGTCGCTTCTGGAACAGGAAGGGGTCAGGCAGGGCACTTGGATGACAGCAATTGACATGAATCACTGCGAAACGCTTCTGCGTGTAAAAATTCCGGAAATTGCATGGGCAGGCATCCGGAATACCGGAAACCGCCTTGTCATTCAGGTAACGGAAGAAACGCCGCATATTCCTATGGTTCACGAGCGTGTGCCGTGCCATATCATATCCCGGTACAATGCGCAGATTACGGATGTCAGAATCTACAGCGGCCAGCTGACCCGGATGATCGGCGACGGCATCGCGGCCGGCGATGTCATTGTCAGCGGCGATATCCGGGACGAAAACGGCGGCCATCTCCGGTATTGTCACGCGCTCGGCAGCGTTACGGGCATTTATACCCAGCAGGCGGAGTTTTCAGAATATTTTATCCAACAGCAGACAGCTTCCACGGGGAACTCTGTTTCCCAGCGATGGTTTTGTCTGTTCAATCTGAAATTTCCGCTTGATCTGCGAAAACCGGATTTTCAGGAATTTTCCGAAAAAGAATTCTACATGCCGTTCTGTTTTGCAGGGCATACGCTTCCGGCAGGCATTCTGCGCAGAATCACGAAAGAAAAACTGACTTCTGTCACAGAACGTTCCGAAGAAGAAACGCTGCTTGCCCTGAATGCTGTCATTGTCAGGTATGAAAAAAACTTTCTTTCTGATGCTGTTGAAATTCTGGACTGTCAGAAAGAATATCTCACGGACGAAAACGGCATCACCTGCCGCCTGACTTACACACTGAAAGGCGAAATCGGCATGAATCAGGAATTTTTTGTTTCCGGACAGGAAACGCCGTCAGAAACAGAATCAGAATAAAAAACAGGACAGCCGAAGCTGTCCTGCTGATTTTATTTAGTTCAGGCCTGAATTACTTGCTCTTGATCGGGAAGTCAGCCTGTGTATACATGCCAACGATCAGTTTCAGGATATTCAGGGAGTCAGTAGCATCCGGAACGCCGTTTTCGTCAACGTCGGCATTCTTTTCGCCCTGCTTTGTCAGAACATCTTTACCCAGAACGGCCTTGTTGAGTGCGATAACATCGACAATGTTAACCTTGCCGTTGCAGTCAGCATCACCCCACAGGATATCAGTAGATATGGGTTCAGCATTGACATCGCCTTCGTCTTCCATGAAGGAAGATACCCATACCAGAGGTGCATTCCAGTTGATGGTGATTTCGTTTACAGACCAAGCATCGTTCTGGTCATAGTAGCACTTCTGCGGAGCCAGTTCGCCGATCTTGTAGCCTGCGCCCTGGATCATCGGGTCGTTCATGTTGGAGTTAGGACCACCAGAGAGGCATCCGGACGGAGCATACGGCCAGCCAGCCTTCATCTGCGGGCACCAGTATCTGTGATGCGGATAGTTGGTTGTTTCAGTACCCCAGCCGGTTACATAGGAATTTTCCATAGCGTTTCTGCCGAGGATGTAGTCGAAGGAAGAAGATACGCCGTTCAGGTACTTCACATCGTCAGACAGGTCATAAGCCAGACCCAGAACGATAGCATTGTTTGCTACCATGGAGTTGGAGCCCCAGCCGTAAGCACCGGTCATATCAACAGTCTTTTCTGTAGGAGTATCGCCGTCGAATACAGTGATTGTTGCGGACATATCCTGGCCTTCGTAGTTAGTACCATAACCGGAAGCCTTTTCAACGCCCAGATAGTAGTCAGCAACGGACTGAATTGCTTCAGTAGATTTCTTGATTTCAGCAGCATCTGCGTTGGCATTATCCTTCTGAACTGCATAGGACATAACGCCCAGTGCGTTCAGAGTGCCCCATGTAAAGGCAGTAGGATCGCCCTTATTTTCGCCGCCGTATACGTTAGGAGTGAATGTGAAAGCATCAGAATAAGCTCTCATATCCTTGCCGTATTCATCGCCGCCTGTTGTCAGGAACAGTTCGGTAGAAGCCCAGTAGAATTCGTCAGAAACCTGAGTATCGCCGTAAGGTCCGCCGCCCTTGTTCTGTTCCAGAGGAGCGAACATTGTATCCTTGGTATAGTCGCCATCAACCTTAGCGTAGATATCGCCGTAGCCGCTTGTAGCAGCAGGCTTTGTGCCCTTGTCGTCGATGGCATCGTTAGCGTGGCCGCTTACGAAGTTCTTCTTGGCAGCAGCATAAGCCTTTTCAGCAAGTTCTACATAATGAGCAGCCTTGGTAGCATCATAAGGCTTGAGCAGACGTGCCAGCTGTGCCCACGATGCAGCAGCATTCAGGGTAGCAGCATAAGTAACCGGCTTAGTGATACGCATCGGGTTAGTGGTATCGAGCTTATCAGAAGAAGGATCTTCTACATAAGGCATAACGCCGAGACCTGTCCACTTGTAGTCATGCATCTTGTGGTAAACCATGCCGTCGGAACGCTGCATTTTCTCGAAGAAGTCAGCTTCGTACATCATTTCGTCGAGGATATCCGGGATGCCGTTGCCGGTTTCCGGAATCTTGACTGTGCCGGAGCCGTCAGCCCACTTGTCAGCCTTGCCGGCATAGAGAGCGCGTTCAAAAGTATTGCCGAGAGTCCACATGGAAACGCCGCCGTTTACAACGTATTTACCATAGTCGCCGGCATCGTACCAGCCGCCTGTTACGTCAACAGTCTGGGACAGAGTAGGCTTGGAAGTGTAGATATAAACCCAGGCATCGGAAATATAGGCTTCATCCGGCTTGTGACCAGCCTTACGGCCGAGGGTTCTGTCAGCATCATGCGGATTGTTGGAATAATGACCCTTAGAGTCGGAAACATACTGATCGCTCAGATCCATACCGGAACGGTTCAGGTAATAATAGTTCATAGCGTCTGTTACCAGACCGTCATAAATATCAGTACCGATATCGAAAGGCAGGGACTTCTTGCTGCCAACCTGGATATAATAGCCCTTGCCGGGTGTTGTGAATTCAGAGAAGTCAGCAACCTGAACAGTTTCGCCGGCAGTATCATCCGTAAATGCTGCGCCGAGTGTGCCGGTATATACAGTTGTGCCGGAAGCATCCTTTACTTCAAAGGAGCTTTCACCGCCGCCTTCTACAGTAGCCTGCTTCTGGAGGTTCGGATAGAAGCCAACCTGGTTGAGGACGATGTCTCTCTGTACTTTTTCTGCTTCGGGAGTCCAGTCATCCTGATCTCCGTCCATATCAATCAGAGCGAGGTTATCGAACTTGATAACAGTACCTGCCGGGAAACACTTCTGGGGAGTGTATTTGCCGTCGCCGCCGAAGTGGAATGTCCATTCAACAGTCTTCTTGCCTTCCGGATGGCTCTGGATATTGTTCATGAAAGACTTGTCAATATAGAATTCCCAAGCCTGTGTAACCCAGGTCTTAGCAGGGATATCTTCAGCCTTCCACTTGTCCCAGCCTTCATAGTACTTGACATCCCAGTTGTTCTGGTCGCTGGTAGTCTGATTGCCGCTTACAGTAGCAGCAGATTTCAGAGCAGTTTCCAGGTCAGCCTGAGAAATGCCTTCCTGATAGGTCATATTCAGCTTATTGCCGTTCAGATGCCAGTATTCAGCATCATCGTTGGTAACGTCGCCGAGCTTGGAATACATATGACCGGAATTGGTAGCATAAACAGAATAAGTCAGACGATACTTATGGCCATAAGTAATGGAAAGCTGTCTGTGACGGAACTGGCAGTCCCATCTGTCTTCGCCGCCTTCGGAAGCACCGCCGGTGTTCTTGATTTCGATTGCGTAAACGCCGTTGTTGATTTCAAAAGCCATAGAAGCTGTACCGTTTTCGCAGATATGCCACGGCAGACCGGCACCCTCATTGAAAGTACCTTCACCGAGCAGTTCACCGGCAAAAGCGGTCATGCTTGCAACGGATACTGCTGAAGAAGTTGCAACCATAGCGAGTGCAGCGGCACCAGCTGCGAACTTCTTGCCAAAATTAAATTTGCGCATTGGTAATTACCCTCCCATTAAGATTTAGATGATAGATTGAATTTATATCATGCCCGTCAGTGCAAGCGGGCATAATAAGCATAATTTTACGATAGATTTCACAAAACACACACAGTTCTTTAAAAATCCTATCAAATTTATTATAGTACATTTCACCAGAAAAGTAAAGTGTTTTTTTCAACTTTGGAGATTTATCTAAACTGTGTACACTGATTTTGTACATTTTAACCAATTCAGGGATTTACCGGAAGTGAACTGATCATGCCGACAATATGTTTCAGGATTGTCAGGGAGTCCGTAGAATCGATACCGCCGTCCAGCAGGACATCAGCACGTTTTTGCTGTGCTTCGTTAATCAGTTCTTTGCCGAGCAGATTTTTATTCAGCGAAATGACATCCAGAATATTTACTTTGTTGTCCATATTGACATCGCCGTAGAGAATATCCTCAGAAGGAGCATCTGTAGGCTGTTCTGTGGGAGTGACAACCGGATTTTCAGAAGGCGTTGTGCCGTCGGGTTCTGTTCCGTAGATGAGCGTACCGCCGTCATACATGGTAATATAAGGCGTAATCGCTTCCGGGGATTTCAGCAGATCCTGACCGCCTTCCTGGAGTCCCTGGAAGGAATAGTCATTGGTGGGATCCCATGCTCCGGCCGGAGCAGTATCGGCAACGGCAATTCTGATCTGTGCTTCGGAACGGTGTTCAGACTGACCTGTCGGCATAACAACAGAGCCGTCATTGAATTTCAGTTCGATATAATAAGTATTGTCTTTATACTGAACCGGTCCGGAAACGCTGAGTGCGCCTTCATCGCCGGCGTGCTGATCGTAGCCGATGGAAACTTTGATATCATCCACAGAAAGTCCGGCATCCAGAACTTCGGAAATATCGAAATAATAACGATAAGAAAGATCTTTTACGACTCTTGCCGGCCATGCGGAATGATTCATAGCCCATACCTGAATCTGTGTATAGCTTGCCTGATTCTGCTGGATTACGGCAGCGACTTCAAACTCGTTCCATTTAGGAGTTTCAGTGGGCGGAAAATCTGCCAGCGGCTTGCAGTCATAATCATCCAGCATAGCGCACAGCAGAGCCGTATATCCGGCATTATAGTCAATTGCTACTTCGGTATACTGATACTGACCTACTTCATCGGTGAATGTGCCGTCTTTGGAGGGGCCGCCTTCGAGTGCGCCGTAGAGTGTATGTGCATATTCAGTCTGCCAGCCTTCGGCATCGGCCTCATCCAGACCGAGGCTCTGCCAGTGGTCGTCATGAATACCGGAAGCAGTTCTGTGATGGAAAGTCTTGGGATTATTTTCGCCCATACCCTGCACATAGCACAGATTCAGATTATTATCGCCGAAGCAGTAATCAAGCTGTTTTTTGGCCCAGGTATTATATTTTTCAGCTTTAGCGGCATCGTCCTTGAAAGCAACATCGCTTGCGAGCTTTGCCAGCCATGCAGTTGTCGTCACATGACGGAGTGCACCCCATTCCATCAGCCATGCAAGGCCATCCGGAGTATAGGCAATCTGTTTTCCGCCGTAGCCGTCAATCCAGTACTGAAGATGATGATCAATCTGTGTTTTCCATTCTTCTTTTCCTGTGTTCTCGTAATAGAGCAGAGCGGCACCCTGAAGAGCATCATCCCAGCAGTAGCCCCAGGTATATTTTCTTTCTGTTGACTGTGATTCTGTTGCCAGATTGGGGATATACTCATCGCATTTATCAAGATATTTCTGTTCACCTGTAGCGCGGTACAGCCAGTTAGCGGCATAGAACAGATCATCGAAAAAGTCCGTCTGCGGATAGTAAGATTTCTGAACGCCCTGATCGTCATTGCTTCTGGTAGCATCCGCAACTTTAAACAGGCTGACTGCGTGTTCCAGATAGCTTTCAGCAAGTGTCGGATTATCTTCTTTGAATGCGATATATCCGGCAGCCATGGCCGCAGCCATCTGAGACATAGTAGAAGTAGAAGTAATCAGATCGAACGGACGGGCATCATCGCCGCTGGTGAGTTTATATTTTCTCATATAGACTTCGGCACTGCCCCACCACTGATGGTCGAATCCGTCGCCGATGGTTCCGACAACAGCATCGCCGCGGTCACATCCGGCGACATAATCAAGACCCCACTGGAGATTATTCATATATTCTTCATAGAGTCCGGCTTTTTTGAGAGCATCTTTATATTCGATGACACCCCATGCCATGATAGCGGCAGTATAGGCATTTGTCAGCGCAAATTTGAAATGATCTCCGGCATCGAACCAGCCGCCGGGCACCTCGTCAGTCAGCATAGAATCGGCACGCCAGGAGACCTGATTCCAGTCCGGGAGTTCTCCGGCCTGCTGTACCTCGTAGAAAAACAGCGATTTCTGGAGAGCTTCGGCGTAATTGTAATCACCTTCGGCATTTGCGGAAAGGCTGGTGAATGCGGTCTGCACAGGAGCAGTCAGTGCAGAAGCGCACATTGCAAGGCTGGCGATTCCGGCAAGTAATTTCTTCATAAAAATTTCCCCTCTCGAAATAATTTTGATAGTTTCATTTTACAATAAATTCACAGATTTGTCAAGAGATTTTCACAAAATATTATCTGCAATAGCGCAAATACTGCATATCTTTGAATTCATGATCGGGCACTTTCCGGAAAAATAAATTTTTCCGGTATTGATCATAATCTGTATTGATGAAATTATAAGTAATCAGATCATAATACCAGATACCTGTATAATCATGCGCTCCCCTTTCATTAAAAATCATTCTGCCGTATTCTTCTGGCTTTAATAAAAATCTTGTCGTATAGAAGCCTAAATTTTTCTTATCACAGTATTGAATTCTATAATTATTTTCTTCTTTGATAACACCAATTCTCCCTGAAAAAGGCGTATTATTAAACCCTCCTCCAAAAAAGCCCTCTGTTCCGTAAGCTTTCACCTGATTCTGGTAACAGGCTAATTTTTCAGGAGTCTGCCACATAAAAATTTTTTGAAAGAAAATTTCATTTTCCTCCGGAGGGCTTTCAGGAAGTTCCCAGAACCGGACAGATTTTCTTTGATTCGCATAATTCGCATAGCGAACATCTTTTTCATAGCGCAATGTAATTTCCTGTACGAACAGCATATACTTCCCTCTCTTAATAAAAACAGAGGACTGAACCTAATCAGTCCTCTGCAAAAAATCTTGAATTAAAATCAAACCACACCCTGAGCCTTCATAGCTTCTGCAACTTTCAGGAAGCCGGCAATGTTGGCACCTGCTACGAGGTCATCGCCGAGACCGTACTTGTTGGCAGCTTCTACAGAAGCCTTGAAGATGTTAGCCATAATGCCCTTGAGCTTTTCGTCAACTTCTTCAGCAGTCCAGTTGTATCTCATGGAGTTCTGGGACATTTCCAGACCGGATACAGCTACGCCGCCTGCGTTGACAGCCTTGGAAGGAGCTACGATTACATTCTTGGATTTCAGGAATGCAATTGCTTCGTTGGATGTAGGCATGTTGGAAACTTCTACATAATACTTCACGCCGTTGGCAACAATCTGTTCAGCTTCCTTCATGCCGACTTCGTTCTGAGTAGCGCACGGCATGATGATATCAGCCTTAACGCCCCACGGCTTTTCGCCTGCATGGAATTCGATATTGCCGCCGAATTTGTCAGCATAATCCTGAACACGGTTGCGGCAGGATGCGCGCATTTCCAGCAGATATTCTACTTTTTCGTCAGTGCTGATGCCGTCGGGATCGTAAACATAACCGTCAGGACCGGAAATTGTAACAACTTTGCCGCCCAGCTCGTTTACTTTCTTGATTGTACCCCATGCAACGTTGCCGAAGCCGGATACTGCAACAGTCTTGCCCTTGATGGAATCGCCGAAGTGTTCCAGCATGTTGACTGTATAGTAAACTGCACCGTAACCGGTAGCTTCCGGACGGATCAGAGAACCGCCGTATTCCATGCCCTTGCCGGTCAGAACGCCGGAGAATTCATTTCTGATTCTCTTATACTGGCCGAACAGATAGCCGATTTCACGGCCGCCAACACCGATATCACCGGCAGGAACGTCTGTATTCGGGCCGATATGCTTGCAGAGTTCTGTCATAAAGCTCTGGCAGAAACGCATTACTTCTGCATCAGACTTGCCCTGCGGGTCGAAGTCAGAACCGCCCTTGCCGCCGCCCATCGGCAGGCTTGTCAGGGAATTCTTGAAAATCTGTTCAAAGCCCAGGAACTTGATAATGCCAATATATACATTAGGAGCGAATCTCAGGCCGCCCTTGTACGGACCGATTGCAGAATTGAACTGTACACGGAAGCCGCGGTTTACCTGTACTTTGCCGTTATCGTCAACCCACGGTACACGGAAGATTACCTGACGCTCCGGTTCTACGATTCTTTCCAGAACGCCTGCTTCTACCAGGTCAGGTCTTGCATCCACAACCGGTTCTACAGATTCGAGAACTTCTGTTACGGTCTGAATAAATTCAGGTTCGCCCTGATTTCTTGCCTTTACTCTTTCCAATAAATCTACCAAATACTGATTCTTTAACGCCATTGTTAAGAACCTCCTGTTATGAAAATATTCCGTCTCTGAAAGACAGTTGTCTTTTGCCGACGGTACTGTTATTATACCATGCTTTTTTAAAAATTGCAAGTGTTTTTTTCAAATTTTTTCTGATTTCGGAATAAAAATCTTTATTTTGTTAAGTATGCATGAAAACAGCTCTGATTTTTTATGCATATTGTCTGAATTTTACCGGGTATTGACTTCTGTTATTTTTTATGCTATACTCTGAAATAAATAAGACAAGCTAACGAGGTGAATCACAATGACTGAATTTCTCACACCATGCGGAAAGATTACCATTCAGGACGAAACGGGAAAGCACTTTCATTTTTCTATCCGCAAGAGAGAGAACTTATTTCCGAAGCAGTATCTTTTCTATGGAACGGATTACGCCTATCCAATACAGACACAAGACGAATACGAGCTGTGCATTCCGACGGAATTTCTGCAAACCGGAAAGAATTATCGCTTACAGATTCATGACTGTGCATGTGCTTTCGGCGGAAGCGACGAAAATACCTACTGCAATTACAGTTTCAAAAATAATTATCATCTGAGTATCGGCGCATACAATCCAAATGACATGAAATTTGATAAAACAAAATTCAGAAAATACAGCATTTCCCCTTTTTCGGACTGGTCCGGCTATCGTTTTTTTCTTCTTGATGATTATCCTGACGAGATTATTTTCCGTATCGCATGGACAGCCCATTTCACGGAACGCCCTGCCCTGCTCCGGTTCGTGGAAGAGGAAGCCTTAAAACAAGAATTTGAAAGCTATATCACCTGCCTGACCACATAATAGTTGACAAAATAAAAATAATATGATATGATATATTTGTAAGTTTATTTTTGGAGGACAAATATGCGAATTTCAGTTTGCTGTATTTATAAAATTGAAAATTGCACCAATGGAAAGGTTTATATAGGGCAGACAAGAAATTCTTGTTCACGAAGAAGCGCACACAAAACGGCCCTCTTACAAGGTAATCATTTTTGCACTGAAATGCAGAATGATTTTAATAATGGAAACAAACTTAAATTCTCTATCCTTGAAACCTTTCCTGACAACGTTTCAGATAAAATACTGACTCAAAAAGAAAGGTACTATATTTTTCTTTATAACAGCATAAAAGCAGGATATAACACTAACTTTCCTAAAGCGACTACTAATAACACCATATTTTCTTCCCGGCTGGCATACTATCGCAAACGTGCAGGAATGAAACAGGAAGAACTCGCCGCACAGTTGAATGTCACTCCGCAGGCCGTCTCCAAGTGGGAAAACGGTTCGTTCCCGGACGGAACGCTTCTCCCGAAAATTGCTGAAATCCTGAATGTTTCCTTAGATGTGCTGTTCGGCCTGAAAGACGAAGAACCTGAACCGGATTATCTGAATGAATATATCAGAAAATTAAGCGAACTGGAAGAAGCAGAACGCACAGAACAGGCAGTGGAATTATTTTATAAATTTCTGTGCGCTTATGACAAGAATATCCAGCCCCATCAGGTACAGTTTCCGGATCATCCCCCCAGAGTGATTTATGCCCATCTGCGGGCTGATTCTGCTCTTGGCCTGATGAGACTCAATCCGGATATGCAGTTTTTCACATTTGTGAAGATTCCGGAAAAGGGCGTGGGAAGCTATGCCAGAATTTCAGACAGAATGCTGTCACTGTTCCGGCTTTTATCGGACGAAGATGCTTTAAGACTTATTGAATTCTCCGAAAGCCTGCCCCGTGACTATATTCTGACAATGGAAAGCTTTTCCAAACATTTGCAGATTCCGGAGAAAAAAATCAGACAGATTGTGACTGAATGCATTCATCTGGGCATTATCTGGGAACTGAAAGCCGATGTCGGCGGAAATATCATGAATACTTACGGCTATGTGCATTCTGTTCCTCTGACGACAATTCTGGTTCTGGCCGAAGCACTGATTAATTTTATCTCGAACTGTGAACCGGATGTGGATATATGGAAAAAAGGCGCATTCCGTTCTGAAACAGATTAAAATTTTATTTTATTATATTATATTTTAGGAGGAATTTCTTATGAAAAAAACAACCCGTGTACTGACCGCCGCTCTGGCCGGACTTCTGCTGACTGTTCCGGCATCTTCTCTGATGACAGCCGTCAATGCTGCCGATGCTTATCAGATGACCGTCACTGTAGACACATCCAAAAACAGAAAGGCCATCAGCCCGTACATCTACGGCGTGAACGAATACGGCAACGGCGCAAATCTGGAAAACGTCAAAGTCAATGCCGTTCGTCAGGGCGGCAACCGCTATACTGCCTATAACTGGGAAACAAACTGGTCGAATGCCGGCAGTGACTGGCTGCACAGTTCTGATACCAATATCGGCGATGTCTCCGACGGCGCAGGCTATGCCGCAAGAAATCTTTCCAAAAATGTCAATAAATACGGCATTCCCTACAAGATGACAACACTCCAGATGGCCGGCTATGTTTCCGCCGATAAAGACGGTGCAGTTTCCGAAGAAGAAGCCGCTCCTTCTGCAAGATGGAACGAAGTCAAATTCAGAAAAGACGGTGCTCTTTCTCTCGAACCGGATACGACTGACAATGTTGTCTATATGGACGAATATGTCAATTATATTGTAAATACACTCGGCGATGCTTCTACGGCAGAAGGCATTCAGGCTTACAGCCTTGACAATGAACCCGTACTCTGGAATGATACACATCCGCGTATGCATTCTGAAGAAGTCACTAATGAAGAACTGGTTTCCAAATCCATCGAACTGGCAAAAGTAGTCAAGGAAATCGACCCGAAGGCCGAAGTCTACGGCCCGGCTTTCTGGGGAATGCTGCCCTGTATGCAGATCGGCGAAAGCGGCAACGGCTTTACAGACCCGCAGTGGCAGGCTGTCAAGAATAATTATTCCTGGTATATGGATTATTATCTTGACCAGATGAAACAGGCCGAAGAAGAAAACGGCAAGCGTCTGATTGATGTATTCGATGTTCATTATTATGCACAGGATGTTTCTACAGACGAAGGCATCTTACAGGCCGCAAGAAGTCTTTATGACCCTGAATATCAGGAAAACAGCTGGTTGCAGCCGTGGGCCGGCAGTTACTTCCCGTTCCTGACAAGAATGCAGGAATCAATTGATAAATATTATCCCGGCACAAAACTTGCTGTATCTGAATACAACCTCGGCAATATCGCCAACGAAAAGTCTACAGGAAAATCCGTCATCACCGGCATTGCAGAAGCCGAAGCTCTGGGCGCATTTGCTCTGAATGAAGTCTATTTTGCAACTTACTGGGGCACTCTGCCGGAATGCCCGTATGTAGAATCCGCAATCAATCTGTATACGAACTATGACGGCAAGGGAGCTTCTTTCGGCGATACGCTCGTTTCTGCCGAAACAGAAGACCTTTCCAAAGCCGCAGCATTTGCCGCTATCCAGGGCGAAGATGATTCTGTTATTACCATGACACTGTCCAATAAAGATGCTTCTTCCGAAGAAAATGCTGTAATTCATCTTGCAGGTTCTGACAAGAATTATCAGAGTGCTGTTGTCTATGCCATCACACAGGATTCCAGTGATATTAAAATCATCGATGTACAGAACAATCTTGCAGACAATACGCTGACTGTGACTCTTCCGGCACTGTCCGTAGCACAGATTGTCATCAGCGATCAGAAAACAGATGCGCAGATTACAGAAGAACCTGATATCACAGTCAAAGAAACAGTTTATAATTATGCCGATCTGGAACTTTCCAAAAATGGTTTTCCGCTGCTTCCGCTTGGCGATAAAGACCATCTGAAAGAAATTGTTTTCAATATTACCGCAGGTGCAATGGGCGGCGGCGGACTCTGCTTCAATCAGGTAGTTCCGGAAGGCGAAACTGCATCTGTATGGGGCAGCAAGGCAATCTCTTTTGATGCAGGCACAAATGATAATATTGTAAAATTCAATGATAAATTCACTATTGTAATTGATGAAAAAGGCACAGAAGTCACAGGCACTTCACTGGATGACTATGCCGAAATTCAGCCTAACTGGTGGACTTATCCCGAAGGTGCTGATGTAACTTATAATACCATCAAGCTTGTCTATGAATACGACAACAGCGAACAGCCCACAGAAACAGAACCCGATCCCAGCGAACCTGCATCTGATGTTCTTCTTGGTGATGCCAACCTGGACGGCAAAGTCAATATTCTTGATATCATCACAATCAATAAAGCCGTACTCGGCAAAGAAATTCTCGACGGCAAGGGTCTTGTCAACGCTGACCTGAACAAGAATCAGAAACCCGAATCTGACGAAGCCCTGGCTGTCCTGAAATATATTGTCGGCCTGATTACTGCCGATGATCTTGCAAAATTCTGATCTGTGCATTTCAGAACAATTCCTCACTTTTTTTAGAAATACAAAGCCGCCGCCCGGAACAAATTTTCCGGGCGGTGTGCTTCTGTTTCCGGAATCCGCCGGATGATTAAAATTATAAAAGCATTTTCCTTGACAAACGCCTGAAATTGTGCTATACTAAGCATATCCGGCAGAATGGTATAAACTGCATATGTCCGGGCATACTCTTCCTGAAAGGAAGTGTTTGCATGTATCAGGATAATTTAGGCGAATACCATCCGCCGGAAGAAGCCTCCCCGGAAGAATCTTCTCCGGAAGAAAAACAGCTGAACGAAACGGAACTCATCGAAGAAACAGGCAGTATCCGTCCGGCCAATGCCCGGCATCTGATTCACTGCCTGACCATCATCGGACAGGTAGAAGGACATTATGAACTCTCCTCGCAGAATAAAACTACAAAATACGAACACATCATTCCGGCACTTGTAGCAGTAGAACAGGACAGAAGCATCGAAGGTCTGCTGATTCTTCTGAACACGGTAGGCGGCGATGTGGAAGCCGGGCTTGCCATTGCCGAACTGATTGCCGGTATGCGGACTCCTACTGTTTCGCTGGTAGTAGGCGGCGGCCATTCCATCGGCGTTCCGCTGTCGGTCAGTGCAAAGAAATCCTATATTGTGCCTTCTGCTTCGATGACGATTCACCCCGTCCGCATGAACGGCATGATGCTTGGCGTTCCCCAGAGTTTTGACTATATCGCCAAAATTCAGGACAGAATTATCCGGTTTGTCACCAGAAACAGCCGTATTTCCGAAGAAAAATTCCGCGAACTGATGACTAATACGCAGGAACTTGCCACGGATGTGGGCACAGTCATTTCCGGCGCACAGGCCGTAGAAATGGGCCTGATCGATCAGACCGGAAGCCTCAGCGATGCCATTTCGGCATTATACACGCTGATTGAATCTTCTCCCGTGCGGTATGCTGATTAACAGAGAAAGGCACGTTTTTACAGTGCCTGTACATTACAGATCAGGAAAGGAATTTGTTCTATGGAATATATGGAAGTAGTTGAAATACAGGATTTAGCTCCTGATGATAATCTGATGAATCTGTCCGGCTGGTTTGAACCGGAAGTACTCCGGAAGCTAAGAAAAGAATACGAGAATAACTGTTTCGGTCTGGCGGAGGCAATTGTCCGCAGCGGCATGGGCACAGAGGACGGAAAAATGATTCTTGCCTCGGTTATTACATTCAAGAACGGGCACACTCTGAATTTAAAAATGAAAGACAGAAACGGAACTGTAAGAACTTTTTCGCATCATTCCGTAGTGCTGCTGGGTGAATATATCATGGATGTGCTGCATCAGGATAAACTTTTTAAAACAAAAGATTATATCGATATGCTGAAAAAAGATAATCCTGAATTAAGATTAGATACTATGATGAGTTTCTGGTATACGGATGACGGCTGGCAATATGTGCCCACGCTGGAAGAAATATATCAGTATCATGCATGATTTTTTAGACAGAGATAAATAAATATATTATATATAATAAGGATAAAGGAGATTACATACTATGTCAATTTTGGATTCTATTTTAATGGGAATTATTCAAGGCTTAACGGAATTTCTGCCTGTATCAAGTTCGGGGCATCTGATGCTGTACTCGCATATATTCGGCAATGCCGCCAGCGAGAATAATTTTTTATTTTCGGCATTTCTGCATCTGGGAACGCTTCTGGCGGTCGGAATTGCATTTAAAGATACCGTTGCGGCATTGTTCAAAGAATGCATTGCCATGCTGAAAGACCTGTTTACCGGAAAATTACTCAAAGCCGGGCTTGGCAGTCCGGAACGCCGCATGATTTATATGATGCTGATTTCTCTTGTAGTGCTGGTGCCGTTTTATTTCATCCGCGATTTTATCGAGGGAGTCGCCGCAAAATATATGATTGCACTGGGCTGTTTTTTTCTGTACACAAGTTTTATTTTATTCATGTCGGACAAATGCAAGGACGGCACCAAAACCCCTGCCACAATGACCTGGAAAGATGCACTGATTATCGGCCTGTTTCAGGCAGTGGCACTTCTGCCGGGCGTATCCCGGAGCGGTTCGACTATCTGCGGTGCATTATTCATCGGCACAGACCGCGATACTGCGGTAAAATATTCTTTCATGCTGGGGATTCCGACAATTCTGGCCGGATGTCTGGTAGAAATCAAAGATGCCGCAGAAGCCAACGTTCTGCCTGTCGGCGATATTCCTGTTTTCATGATTGGCTTTGCAGTAGCCGCCGCAGTCGGCATTGCAGCAATCAAGCTGGTCGATCTGCTTGTCAAGAATAATAAATTCAAATATTTTGCATTCTATACGCTTGTGCTTGGTCTGGGCGTAGCCGGATACGGCATCTTCCAGGCAGTAAGATAATTTCAAGAAAGGATTACAAGTGGCTGAAACCAAAAAAAAATCCGGTACATCAAAGCAGAAATCAAATTCTTCTGCCAAAAAAACCAAAAAAGAACCGGAAAAAAAATCCAAACCAAAACAGCCTGCTATGCCTGCACTGGAAGATGTGCCGGCTTCTCCTCTTACAGAAGAAGAACAAAAAGAGCAGGAACAAAAAGAAGTTCCGGCCAGAATTTATTCTGTCTGCCTGTTTGCGGCCGGAATTCTGACATTTTTATTGATTTTTATCCAGGGCAGTGCCATGTGGAAAGTCATGCACGAGACAATCAAAGGCCTGTTCGGCATTCCTTCTGTTCTGATTCCTGTCGGTCTGTGCTGGACGGCTATCCAGATTGACAGAAAAAAAGATAAAGATACATTAGGGAAACAAATCCGTTTTCTCATCGGCAGCATGATATTTTTAAGCTGTCTGATTGAAATCATGATTTTCGGCGGAAGAATTCTGGAGTATGATTTCTTTGGCTGTTTCAAGATGCTCCGGGAAGAAGGCATTGCCTGGCGCGGCGGCGGCATGGTCAGTGCGGCAGCATTTCCCATTCAGGCAATATTCGGCGAAATCGGCGCGAAAATTATCATGATTCTGTTTACCTTTGTCGGCATTATGCTGACAACTAAAAAAACTCTGTCAGAACTGTTCTGGTTTTTAAACAGGCCTTTTCATGATCTGGCAAATTTTCTCCGGGAAGATAAGAACGATTTCCGGCTTGTCTCCGGTTATGAAGAAGAACAGCAGGAACATGACCGGCGCACGGAGCAGGAGGCACTTTTCATCGCACGGCAAAGTGCGCCGAAAAGACTGTCTTATCAGGATGCCGATGCTTCTGTGATTGATATCCCTGTTGATACTGCGCCGGCCAGAAAAGAAACTCCCGGTATGGGCGAATTTTTCGATCTTCCCTCAAAAGACGGCAAAGTTAGAGTCCGCAAAAAATCCAGATCCAGACCGGAAAGCGAGCAGGATGAAAATCAGCTGGAGCTTCTGCCTTCTCTGGAAGACCTGATTAACCATGCCGCCGAAACCCCTGCCAAAAAGAAAAAACAGGACGAAAAAGAAGAATCTATTCTGGAAATTGCAGACGAAGCCGCCCGTTTTTCTGATCTGGCACAGGCAGTACAGGAATGCTATCACATGCCGAAAATGGAGTTCCTCAAGCCCGGCGATTCCCATGCCGATGACCCGAATCTGAAACAGGAACTCCGCGACAATGCCAATCAGCTGTGCGAAGTGCTGAAAAGCTTTAACGTAGATGTCAATATTACTAATATCGCCAGAGGGCCTTCCGTCACAAGATATGAAGTACAGCCCGCACCCGGCGTAAAAGTATCGAAAATTACAAATCTTTCAGATGACATCGCCCTGAATCTTGCCGCACAGGGTGTGCGCATCGAAGCCCCCATTCCCGGCAAGCCTGCTATCGGCATCGAAGTGCCGAACGCGCAGAAAGATACTGTTTCACTCCGGGAACTGCTGGAATCCCCTGAATTTCAGAACGCCGGAAGCAAACTCGCCTTCGGAGTCGGAAAAGATATTGCAGGCAATGTCATCATCGGCGATATTGCCAGAATGCCGCATATGATTATTGCAGGTGCAACAGGTTCCGGTAAATCGGTCTGCACAAATTCGATTATCATGAGTATTTTATATCATGCCGCGCCGGATGAGGTAAAATTAATCCTGATTGACCCCAAAATTGTAGAATTCCGGGTATATGACGGCATTCCTCATCTGCTGATTCCTGTTGTTACCGATCCCAAAAAAGCCGCCGGGGCTCTGAACTGGGCAGTACAGGAAATGCTGCGCCGTTATGATGTCTTCGCCCGGAATTCCGTCAGAAATCTGGAAGATTATAACAGAATCTGCCTGGAAAAACCAGAACTGGAACTCGCAAAACTGCCGCAGATTGTCATCTGCATCGACGAGCTGGCCGATCTGATGATGACGGCTTCCAAAGAAGTAGAAGAAGCTATCTGCCGTCTGGCACAGCTGGCACGTGCGGCCGGAATGCACCTGATTATCGCCACACAGCGGCCGACAACTGATATTATCACCGGCCTGATCAAAGCCAATATCCCCAGCAGAATCGCACTTTCCGTCATGTCGCAGATCGATTCCAGAATTATTCTGGATACAGGCGGCGCGGAAAAACTGCTCGGCCACGGCGATATGCTGTATCTGCCCAGCGGTCAGCCCAAGCCCGTCAGAGTACAGGGCTGTTATGTTTCGACAGAAGAAATTGAAAAAGTAGTGGAATTTATCAAAAACCAGTCTGAAACTATCAGCTATGACGAAGAAATCGAACGTGCCGTCAATCAGATGGCCGTGACAGGAGACAAGAAAAAAAGCAGCAGTTCGGAAGAAATTGTACCTTCCGGAGATGAAGACTTAGTGGAACAGGCGATTGAAGTAGTAGTCGCAGCCGGTCAGGCCTCCACCAGCAACCTGCAAAGAAGACTGCGGCTGGGCTATGCCAGAGCCGCCAGAATTATGGACGAGCTGGAAGAAAAAGGCATCATCGGCCCTTACGAAGGCGCAAAGCCCCGGAAAGTCCTCATGTCTCCTCTGGAACTGGAACAGCGCAAAATGCACAGAAAAGGAGAGTGAATGCATGGCCGGAAAAAAACAGACTCCCCTGCCCGATCAGCAGCCGGAAAATTCTAAAAATAAATTTATTTACAGCATTCTGGTTACGATTATGACAATCATTGCCCTGCTCAGCGGCCAGTACAGCACACAGCATTCTCAGAATCAGGAAAATACACAGAATCAGAATCTCACTGTATCTGATGCTGAATTTCAGGTGCATGTCATCGATGTCGGTCAGGGTGACAGCATTCTGATTAAGGCGGACGGCAAGACGCTCCTGATTGATGCCGCCGAATCGAGTGCCGCTCCGAAGATTATCAGCTATCTGAACGGCCAGGGCATTACAGAACTGGACTGTGCCGCCGCCACGCACATGCACGCCGATCACATCGGCGGCTTTCCGAAAGTTTTCGCTTCGGTCAGGCCGAAAGCAATGATTGAACCTGTCTTTCAGGATTCTTTGATTCCGACAACCAAAACTTATGAAAAATATCTGGATGCCATTCAGGCTTCCGGCGCAGAATACAAAGCTCTGAAAACCGGCGATGCCTTTTCCCTCGGCAGTGCGCAGATTACCGTATTAGGCCCTGTTTCGGAACATGCCTCTTCACTGAATAATTCCTCGCTGGTGCTCCGGGTTCAGTATGATGATATTGTCTGCCTCTTTACAGGCGATATGGAAACGCCGGAGGAAAAAACAATTCTTTCCACAGTGGATAATTCCCAGCTGAAAGCTACGTTCCTGAAAGCCGGCCATCACGGAAGCGATACATCTTCCGGAACTGCTTTTCTGGAACAGGTACAGCCGGCTTATGCAGCCATTTCCTGCGGAGTCGATAACAAATACGGCCATCCGGCAGAAAGTACGCTGGAACATCTGAAAGCCTATACAGATCAAATCTACATCACGGCACAGCAGGGCGATATTGTATTTCTCTACGACAAAGATACAAAAGCCTGCAACGTGCTGACAAGCGGCAAGGAGTAAGAATTTTATGATTTACAGTATCGATCGCTTTGAAAATAATTTTGCTGTTCTGGAACATGATGGCATCTTCACGGATTTTCTGCGTGAAAAGCTTCCGCCGGAAGCGCAGGAAGGTGATCTGCTGGAATGGTCGGAAAACGGCTGGCAGATTCTGCACCCGGAAACTGATGCACGCCGAAAGGCTCTTGCCGAACGCCGCCGCCGTATGCTGGAGGGAAACGCATCATGAAGATACTCATCATCGGCGGAGGAGCTTCCGGCTGTTTCGCGGCCGTTCACGCGGCGGAACAGGGGCACCAAGTCACGCTGATTGAAAAAAATAAACAAATCGGCAAAAAACTCCGGATTACCGGAAAAGGCCGCTGTAATCTGACAAATGCATGTGACCGTGACACACTCATGAAGCATATTCTCCGGAACAGCCGCTTTTTATACAGTGCCTTTGCGGCATGTTCGCCGCAGGATGTCATGCAGTGTTTTGAATCCTGGGGCGTTGCCCTGAAAACCGAACGCGGAAACAGAGTCTTTCCTGTCAGCGATCAGGCCGCCGAAATCGTGGAAACTCTTCACAGAGAAATGCTGAACCGGCATGTCAGAATCATTCAGGACAAAGCAGAATCCCTGATGATTGAAAATCAGGTCTGTCTTGGCGTAAATTGTGAGAAAAAAAGCTATACTGCTGATAAAATTCTGCTGGCCGCAGGCGGCGCGACATATCCGGGAACAGGCTCCGAAGGAGACGGCTATGCCATCGCCCGGAAGGCCGGACACACAGTAACAGAAATCCGTCCGTCACTCGTGCCGCTGGAAACGCTGGAACGCGACTGCGCCGAAATGATGGGCGTTTCCCTGAAAAATGTCAGACTTGCCCTGAAACAAAATAATAAAATTCTCTATGAAGAACAGGGCGAAATGCTGTTCACGCATTTCGGCGTTTCGGGGCCTCTGGTGCTGAGTGCCTCGGCACATCTGCCGGAAACGCCGCGAGGCTGTATGCTGGAAATCGACCTGAAACCTGCCCTCACGCCCGAACAGCTGGACCAGAGAATTCAGCGTGAAATTGCCGGAATTCCCAATCAGCAGATTTCGCACCTGTGCCGGAAGCTTGTTCCGGCGAATATGGTAGCTCCTCTGCTTGCCCGGTGCGGATTTGCGCCGTATCTGAAAAACAACAGCCTGACCAGACAGCAGCGGTTCCGGCTTTGTGAAGAGCTGAAACATTTTGCTTTCACAGTCCGGGGCACCCGGCCGCTTGCCGAAGGCATCATCACACGGGGCGGCGTATCCTGTCAGGAAGTCCGGCCGAATACAATGGAATCCCGGCTGATCCGGAATTTATATTTTGCCGGAGAAATCCTGGATGTGGATGCCTATACCGGCGGTTTTAATTTGCAGATTGCCTTTGCTACCGGCTATCTGGCAGCAATGAATTTCTGAACAGCATCATGATATGATTTAAAGGAGTTGTGATTTTTTTATGAAAACAATCAATATTGCCATCGACGGCCCCAGCGGCGCAGGCAAAAGCAGTATTTCCAAAGCTGTGGCCAAAGATCTGGGCTTTATTCATGTAGATACAGGTGCCATGTACCGCGCTATTGGTCTGTATGCCATCCGGAACGGCTGCCTGGAAGAAGAACAGATTACAAAACAAATTTCTGAAATCGAAATTGAATTGAAATTCATCGGCGGCGTACAGCGTGTTTTTCTGTGCGGCGAAGATGTTTCTGATTACATCCGCAGTCCGGAAGTTTCCATGGCGGCTTCCAGAGTTTCGGCAGTGCCTGCCGTCAGAAAGCATCTGCTTGACTTGCAGAAAAAAATTGCTTCGGAAAATAATATTATCATGGACGGCCGCGATATCGGCACAGTAGTCCTGCCTCATGCAGATTTAAAAATTTTCCTGACGGCTTCTGCCGAAGAACGCGCTTCCCGGAGATATCTGGAACTGCGCGAAAAGCCCGGCTGTCCGGAATATGAAGAAATTCTGGAAGATATCAAAAAACGTGACTATCAGGATATGCATCGTGACATTGCGCCGCTTTGTCAGGCAGAGGATGCCGTGCTAGTAGACTCTTCTGCCATGGGCTTTCATGAGGTAGTGGAGCATATCACGGCACTGATTAAAGAAAAACTGGACTGAAAGCAGGCCTGCTTATGCTGTATTTCATCGCAATGCTGCTGGTGCGGATTGCTCTGCACATCTGGTATAATCTGAAATTTGAAGGCCGGAAGCATATCCGGAAAGACCAGAAATATATTTTTGTCTCGAATCACAGAAGCTATCTGGATCCTGTTCTGGTTGCGCTTTCCGGATACGGAAGATTCGGATTTATGGCCAAAAAAGAATTATTTGAAGGCAGCCGTGCCTTTGCCGGGCTGATCCGCTGGCTGGGAGCCTTTCCTGTGGAACGCGGTTCCGGCGATTTTTCTGTGATAGAAACTTCTGCCGACTGTATCCGGAACGGGAAAAATCTGCTGATTTTTCCGGAAGGCACCAGAAGCAAAGACGGCCGTGTCGGAAAAGGAAAATCCGGCGTTGCTCTGGTAGCGGCAAGAGTCCGCGCTGATATCATCCCGATCGGCATTAATTTCGAGGGCGAAAAGCTTCACTTCCGCAGCAAGATTGTTGTCAGAATCGGCGAACCGATTCCGGCAGAATCGCTTCCGGATACGGAACATCTGTCCGAACGGGAATTATTGAAAACTCTGCGGACAGAAATCATGCCGCCGATTATGGACGGCATCAAAGCACTGGTTGACGAACCGGAGCTTCCGGCAGAAGCAAAAAAATAAAAAAATCCGCTGTGCTGAAAAATCAGTACAGCAGATTTTTCATGTTCAGGACTCCGGCATATCGGGGGGAGCTTCCTGATAGACTTCCGGGGCCGATGTTTCGTCCTCCGGGAGTTCGTCCCCGTCTATGATGGCAGGAGCAGTCATCGGCGCGTCGATAAATTCCACATCATCGCCGTACTGGGCGTACGGATCTTCCGTCGCTGTTGTCTGTACAGCAGAGGACACAGCCGCCTGGGGTTCTCCGCAGGAAGTAAAGAGCAGTACTGCCGCCGGAAGCAGAAGGCAAAAAATTTTTGTTTTCATAAAAAACATTCTCCCCTGAAAAAATTTAGTCTTTCCTGTCTATTATAGCACAAATTTCGACAAAACACAAGAACTATAACAGATTTTTTTTAATTTCTGATTCGCACTTGACAAATTGAAAATTATATGCTATAATAAATTATGATTCAATTTTTTGAAAGAAGGCGGTTTCATGAAAATCAAGGTTGCGAAATCCGCCGGATTCTGTTTTGGTGTTGACCGTGCTGTCGATCTGGTTTACCAGGCACTGAAACAGCACAAGCCCGTCGCAACACTGGGGCCAGTGATTCACAACACAGATGTTGTGCAGGATATGCAGGCAAAAGGTGCAAGAATTATTGAAGATGTTTCTCAGCTCCGCCCCGGAGAATATGTGGCAATCCGCTCGCATGGTGTCGAAAAATCTGTCTATGATCAGATTCATGCCCTTGGTAATCCTGTGATTGATGCTACCTGCCCTTTTGTCAGACGCATTCATAAAATTGTGGCAGAAGAAACAGCAAAAGGCAGCCTGATTCTGATTGCCGGTGACGAAAATCATCCCGAAGTGCAGGGAATTATTGGCCATTGTGAACAAAATTATTTTGTTTTCAAAGATCAATTTGTGCTGAAAGACTTTTTTCAGAATCTGGAAAAAAACTTTTCAAAAACCCTTGCAATTGTGGCGCAAACAACGTATAATAATATATTATGGGGAGAGTGTTTGAAAGTCCTTCCTCACGAAAATTTTCATATTGTTGTTTACCAGACTATTTGCAGTGCAACCGAGCAAAGGCAGCGTGATGCTGCTGCCCTTGCGGCACAGTCGGACTGCATGATTATCATCGGCGGAAAACATAGTTCCAATACGGTAAAGCTTCATGATATCAGCAGCCGGTACTGCAAAAGCTATCATATTGAGAATGCGGACGAGCTTGACACTTTAGACCTGTCTGATGCCGGGACTATCGGCATTACTGCTGGTGCATCCACACCGGCACATATTATTAAGGAGGTAATTTTTACCATGGAAGAAAATCTGAACAAAATTCCGGAAACGGAGGAAGACATCGATTTTGCTCAGGCAATCGAGAGCGAAAATTTCAGCAAAAAGCTGAGAAACGGAGATAGAGTGAAAGGCTGTGTCATGGCTGTGAATAACAGCGAAGTCATTGTAGACCTCGGCGCAAAGCAGACCGGTACTGTTCCGGCCAGCGAACTGACCAGTGACCCCACCAAGAAGCCCTCTGATATTGTCAAGGAAGGCGATGAAATTGACCTGATTGTGATTAAAGTCAGCGATCAGGACGGTATTGCTACCCTTTCCAAGAAAAAAGTGGATGAGCAGGCCGGTGTGGATAAAGTAATCCAGGCAAAAGAAGAAAATGCTATTCTGGAAGCAGCTGTCACAAACGTAGTCAAGGGCGGCGTAAATGTTTATTACGAAGGCGTGCGCATTTTTATTCCGGCTTCTCAGACCGGACTGCCGCGTGAGGCTTCTCTGGACGAACTGAAAGGCCAGACTGTAAAATTCATGATTCTGGAAGCTCCGGAACGCAAGAAGAGCGCAGTCGGCTCTATCCGTGCCGTATCCCGTCAGGCAAAGGAAGCTGCCAAGACAGAATTCTGGAAAACTGCGGAAGTCGGCAAGGAATACGAAGGCGAAGTCAAGTCCCTGACAAGCTACGGCGCATTTGTTGACCTGGGCGGCATTGACGGTATGGTGCATATCTCTGAACTGTCCTGGAACAGAATCAAGCATCCCAGCCAGGTAGTTTCTGTCGGCGATACGCTGAAAGTTTATATCAAGGATCTGGATCCTGACAAGCAGAGAATTTCTCTGGGCTACAAGAGAGCCGAAGACAATCCGTGGGAAAAATTCATGGCAAACTATGCCATTGGCGATATTGTGACAGCTAAGATTGTTTCTATCACATCGTTCGGCGCATTTGCGCAGATTATCGACGGCGTGGACGGTCTGATTCATATTTCCCAGCTGGCTGACCGCCGTGTGGAAAATGTCAAGGATGTTGTCTCTGTCGGCGACGAAGTGCAGGTTAAGATTATCGGCATTGATGCTGACAACAAGAGAATCTCGATTTCTATGAGAGAAGTTGAGGAAGACGAAGACTGAGTCTTTCCTGAAAGCAAATCAAACCCCGGCAGAAGCCGGGGTTTTTTGTTCAGATAATGCGTTCTACTTTCATCATGTTAGTCATACCGGAAATGCCCAGCGGAACGCCGGCAGTAATGACTACCAGATCGCCTTCCTTGACATGCCCCAGACTCTTGGCGGCGGCCACGGCTTTGGCAAAGAGCGTATCGGTATTATCTTCTTCATCAATAACAAACGGCGTTACGCCCCAGCTCATATTCATTTTGCGCTGGTTGTCCTCATCGGTAGTACAGCCCAGAATCGGCACAGAAGGACGGAATTTGGAAATTAATCTTGCTGTCTTGCCGCGCTTGGTAACAGCAATGATAGCCTTGGCGTTCAGGTCATGTGCTGTTGTCACTGCCGCGTGGGCAATTCCCTCATCGATTGAGACATTGTCATTTTCCTTGCGGGCAGCGAATTCATGCTTATAATCAATATTGCCTTCTGTAGTAGAAGCAATCAGGTCCATTGTGCGGACCACTTCTACCGGGAACTGCCCGGCAGCAGTTTCTCCGGAGAGCATAATTGCACTGGTGCCGTCATAGATTGCATTGGCAACATCAGTGATTTCGGCACGGGTCGGCCGCGGATTGGTAATCATCGATTCCAGCATCTGGGTAGCAGTAATCACCTGTTTTCCGGCATTATAGCCTTTTTGAATCAGCTGTTTCTGGATAGCGGGAATCTGTTCAAACGGAATTTCCACGCCCATATCACCGCGTGCAACCATGATGCCGTCAGCGGCTTCCAGAATTTCATCAATATTATGCACGCCGTCCAGATTTTCAATTTTAGCGATAATCCGGACATTGAACCAGCCCAGACTTTCTGTGAATCTTCTTAAATAATTAATATCCGCCGCGGAGCGCACAAAGCTTGCTGCAATAAAATCATAGCCCATTTTTGCGCCAAATTCGAGGTCATTCATATCGGCATCACTCAGGTAAGGCATCGAGAGGCGTACGCCGGGGACGTTAATGCCCTTATTATTCGAGAGTACGCCGCCGTGAATGACACGGCAGATCACATCGGTACGGGTGATTTTTTCGGCAACCAGTTCAATTACGCCGTCATTGATCAGAATTCTGGTGCCAACGCTGACATCCTGGGGCAGATTCTTGAACGTCACACTGCCGATCTCGTTTGTACACGGCACATCGTTTGTTGTCAGCGTGTACAGATCGCCGTCATGGATTTCGACGGGCTTATTATCAACAAACTTTCTCAGGCGGACTTCAGGGCCTTTGGTATCCAGCATTGTTGCAACGGGCAGGCCGAGTTCCTTACGCAGGCTGACAATTGCTTCAAATCTCTGCTGATGGGTAGCATAATCGCCGTGGGAAAAATTAAATCTTGCAACGTTCATGCCGGAAAGCATCATATCTTTCAGAACGCCGGGCTGATCTGTTGCCGGGCCGATGGTGCAGACAATTTTTGTTTTTCGTTTACTCATAAACTAATACGCTCCTTCTGAATTAAAAAAATTTTCCATTTTCATTTTAGCATAAGCCTGTCAAATTTGCAAGTATATTTTAAGAAATTTTTGTGAAATTTATCAGATTCAGCAGAATGCGCAAAAAAATCCCGGATTGACAGAAAAATAACAATAAATTGCCGGAAACCGCTTGCAATTTCTGCCAAACTGTGCTATAATAACGATAGCCGGATTTATTCCGCAATGATTTAGAAATGAGGTAATCTGATTATGAATCCACTTGCATTAATGCACATCAAACCGTTATTACAGGGCTTTCAGGAGCGTCACCCGAAGTTCATCCAGTTTCTGGGCTATTCCGTACAGGCACTCGGCGAAGACAGCCTGCTGGAAATTAAAATTACATCTGCCGACGGCACAAAAGCCAAAACCAACCTGAAAATTACAAAAGAAGACCTGGAACTGATGGACAAACTCAAAGAACTGGTAAAATAACCGGCCTGCTCCGGACGGAGCAGTTCCGTCCGGATTTTTTGAATTTTTTTTGAAAAAACTCTTGACAAATGCTTTGAAATATGCTATAATATATAAGTCGTGAGGCTGATGTGGCACAGGTGGTAGCGCAACGCCTTGGTAAGGCGTAGGTCACCGGTTCAAATCCGGTCATCAGCTCCAGTCCCCTGCTTTTGCAGGGGATTTTTTTATGTTTCCAGCCCGGAAATAAAATTCCGGATTTTTTTCTGCCCTTCCCTGTTCTGACAAAATCCGCCATCCGGAATATGATATAATAAGCATACAGAAACAGAAACAAAGAAAGGACTTTTTGCTGTTATGAAATTACACTACGATACCAGCAGTCAGGAACTGCTTGTACGCCTGGACGGCGAACTGGATCATCACAGAAGTGCTATGCTCCGCACTGAAATTGATGCCGCCCTCTATGCCCATATGCCCCGGATTCTGGTGCTGGATTTTCAGGCGGTCACGTTTATGGACAGTTCCGGAATCGGCCTGATTATGGGCAGATATAAAATCCTCCAGCCAATGGGCGGAGAAATCAGAATTCAAAATGCCTCGGCCTACATCAGCCGGGTGCTGAAACTGGCCGGCATGGAACGCCTGGCTCAGATCTGCGAGGGGGTGAATGCATGAACACACTGAACGAATTCCGCTGTTTGTTTCCGGCCGTATCGGCAAACGAAGCTCTGGCAAGAGCGGCTCTGTCTGCCTTTCTGATTCCTGCCGACCCCACGGCGCAGGAACTGGCCGACCTGCGGACAGTCATCTCAGAAGCCGTTACCAACGCCATTGTCCACGGTTACCGGAACTGTTCCGGCGATGTTGCCGTCTGCCTGCGTATGCTGCCGGAGCGCGTGCTGTACATACGCGTCAGCGACAAGGGCTGCGGCATTCCGGATATCGAACAGGCTATGACTCCGCTGTATACCTCCGCGCCGGAAGAAGACCGCGCCGGGCTGGGATTTGCAATTATGCAGGAATTTACAGACAGCCTGCATGTCAGAAGTTCGCCCGGAAACGGCACTGTCCTGACTATGCGCCGGAAACTCGGCCGGATTCATGCAGAAGACGACTAATCCCCGGCCGGAAGAGCATCTGGGACTGGTGCATCTGTGTGCCAACCGGTTCCGGAACAGGGGCATTCCCTATGAAGATTTATATTCTGCCGGCTGCGAAGGCCTTGTCAAGGCGGCCAAAGCGTTTGATGCCTCGCGCGGAGTGCAGTTCTCGACATATGCCGTTCCTGTGATTCTGGGAGAAATCAAACGGCTGTTCCGGGAATCCGGAACGGTACATGTTTCACGGGGACTGCGCGAACTGGCCATGAAAATCCAGAAAATCCGGGAAGCGTCCCTGAAAGAAACAGGCATGGAACCACCGATTTCAGTACTGGCCGAACAGACAGGCACTTCGCCGGAAGCGGTTGCAATGGCCTTATGCGCAGTCAGTCCGGCCGTTTCGCTGACATCTTCCGACGAGGACGAATCGCAGATTGATATTGCAGTAGAAGCTCCTGACGAGGCTATCAGCGATAAGCTTGCCCTGCATCAGGTAATGCAGCTGCTGTCCCAGAAAGACAGAGCTTTGCTGGAATTACGGTATTATCAGAATCTGACACAGACAAAAACGGCTGAAAAATTAGGCATGACTCAAGTGCAGGTTTCCCGCCGGGAGAAGAAATTATTAGCTTATCTGCGGCAGGAATTATTAAAATAATTACTCCAGAATGCACCGGAATGCCGTCGGCAGGGCATATTCTTCCGGGTCAGCCCAGACAAAATCAGAATTCTGCCGTCCGCATTTGAGAAATACGCCCTGCATCTGCCATGTGATGTGTGTAAACACATGGGTTCTTGTATTGATTTTAATCAATTCTCTGGGGGCGGTATTCCAGTCTTCTGCGGCTTTTACGCATTCCTCCGGCGTGAGATGCCCTTCCAGACTGGGAAGCTCCCAGAGCGATGCCAGCAGGCCGGACGGAGGGCGTTTGCGGACGGCAATTTTATTTTCATATTGCAGAACGAAAACAGTTTTCTGTTCCGTTCTGCGTTTTTGTTTTTTCAATCTTACGGGCAGATCAGAAACGCTCTGATTCTGCCTTGCCATGCAGATTCTGCTTACAGGACAGACTTCACAGAGCGGCGCACCGTTCGGAATACAGACTGTCGCGCCGAGTTCCATCAGGACTTGTGTGAGTGTTCCGGCATTATGGGGATTATAAATCTGCTCCAGCTGAACAGTGATATCTTTCTTGACAGAATTATCCAGAATATTTCTGAAATCCTCTTCCAGCCTTGCCATGACACGGAGCACATTTCCGTCTACTGCCGGAGTGGGACGGGCAAAACAAATGGAACTGACAGCTCCGGCGGTATAATCCCCGATGCCCGGAAGCTTCCTGATTTCGTCATACGAATCCGGAAATTTCCCCTGATGCTGATTCATGATAATCTGTGCGGCTTTCTGCATATTCCGTACGCGGTTATAATAGCCCAGGCCTTCCCATAATTTCAGAAGCTTTTCTTCCGGACAGGATGCCAGAGCCTGAATATCCGGCAGAGCGTTCAGAAATCTGGTATAATAATTTCTGACGGCCTCCACTCTGGTCTGCTGAAGCATGATTTCAGAAATCCATATATGATACGGGTCACAATCCTGCCGCCAGGGCAGCTCTCTGTGATGCGCCGGATACCAGTCCAGAAGCGGCTGTGTAATCTGTTCCGGAATTGTCTGTTTCTGTACTGCGATAGCTTTCATTCTGGAAATAATTTTCTGATAGATGGGAATCATCTGCGGTTCTGTGCAGAGTTCCGGAATCTGATGCAAAGCAATCCAGCGGACATTTTTATTTTCGTCCGGCTTGTCAGCGATTTTCTGCTGTTCCGGGGCGAGAAAGCCGTAAGTGACGTTATAATGCAGATGTTCCGGAACGGGCTTTCCGTGCTTCTGATGCGCCGGAACAGGGAGAATATCAATGGAAAGAATTTTCTTTGACAAAAACCAGATTTTTGATACAGAAGTTTCTTCCTGCACTTCACGCAGAGCCACGCCGGGCAGATCTTCTTCGCCGTCGGCATGACCGCCCAGCCAGCCGACGGACTGATAAATCAGATGATAGGCCATCAGCGTTTTATTCAAATCCGGCGACAAAACCAAGCCGGAACATGTAATATGTCCGGCTTCGCAGTCTCTGGATAACAGAGCATTCCCATATTTGTGAATCAGGAGTAACAAATCCTGTTTTGCAGAGGTTTCCTGAGCAGTTTCAGGCACAAAATTTTCTATCTGTGAGAATAAATTCATATATTATCATCCCTGTCCGAGTTTGGCGAGCTGTTCGAGTGTCATATAATGTTCGCATTCGTGCCGGTTGGGTCTTCCCATGAGTTTTTTCATTGATTCGCGCACATCGCCGTTTTCGTACAGCAAATGATATAATTCTTCATTGATCGGCATGGGAACGCCGAGCTTCTTTGCCAGTCCGTAAGCGGCTTCGCAGCAGTAATAGCCCTCGACTGTGCCGACCAGTCTGACGGCCTCTTCCGGAGAAATGCCCTGTCCGATCAGGATGCCGGCTCTGCGGTTTCTGCTGTGCATACTGGTACAGGTAACGATCAGATCGCCCAGACCGCTCAATCCTGCAAACGTATCCATTTCCGCGCCGCATTCCAGCCCCAGACAGGTGATTTCGTGAATGCCTCTTGTCATCAGAGCGGCCTTGGTATTATCGCCGAAGCCTAACCCATCGCTGATTCCGGCGGCCAGTGCAATGATATTCTTCATCGAACCGCCCAGTTCGCAGCCGATTACATCAATATTGACATAAAGCCGGAGTGTACCGCAGGTGAACAGATCCTGAATATACTCGGCATATTTGACATCCTGACTGGCGACGGTCACAGTTGTGGGGATGCCTCTGGAAAGCTCTTCGGCATGAGACGGCCCTGTCAGCACGACAACCGGATTTTCCGGGGCTTCTTCGTGAATGACTTCACTCATGCGCTGATACGTTCCGGCTTCGAGGCCTTTTGACGTATTGACAAGAACAGTGTTTTTTGTCAGATACGGGGCGGCCTCCTGAATAACACCTCTCAAAAAAGAGGTCGGAATGCCGATTAACACAACATCTTTTCCGGATACGCTGGAAATATCAGTTGTCAGCAGAATATCAGACGGAATTTTCACTCCCGGAAGCTTGCCGGAGAGTTCGCCGGTAGTGCGGATTTCGTTGATTTCCTCCTCGAATTTTGACCAGACTGTGACATCGTGGCCGCAGTTGCGGCACATGACGGCCAGAGCCAGACCAAACGCGCCGGAACCTAAAATTGTAATTTCTGCCATAAAAAACGCTCCTTTCAGATTTATTAGTTAGTGCCGGATTGTTCCGGAACGTTACAAGTTTTCTGCTGAACGTACTTCACCAAATTTTCTATATCCAATGACACAGCAATAAAATCGGCGAACTCAATATGATAAATGATTTCCAGATTCTGCCCGTCAAGCTGAATACAAAGTATGTCATACACAGTCCGGCCGCCTTTGATATATTTTTCTTCCTGTTTGGTATGAATTTTAGTAATCTCAGAAATAGAAAACTGGATTTCTTTCTGAACACCTTTCCGGAAAGACAGCATATCTGTACTGCTGTTATATGCAAATCTGTACCGCCAGTACATCATAATACAAATACTGAACACCGGAACAGTAAACACAAGCATCAGCCATGAAAGCAGTTCTTCCGTATGCCAGAAAACCATGAAGACACATAACAGCATACTGCCAGCCAGAAATATTGTGAAAAGCACCTTCCATTTCATTTGATAGCTGATTTCGCCGGACTGCGGTTTCATTTGATTTTCTTCCCTTTCTGACCGATTTTGCTTTCCGTTCCGGCTTTCAGCCGCTGAATATTAGACCTGTGCATGAAGATAATCATAAACGCCATGATGCACATCAGCCCGAAATGCAGAAAAATCTGATTCAGCGTAAATTCCTGATGATGCATATCTTCCAGAAAATATTGTGCCGCAAAGGTCACGAACGGACAGCAGGCTGTCGCAGTAATCGAGGCCAGACTGACATATTTCCAGATTGCCAGAACCAGCGCAAAAATACCAATCAGGATTAAAAAGACTCTCCAGTCCAGAATTAAAAAAATAGATACCCCGACAAGAACGCCTTTTCCGCCCTTGAAGCCGTGATATAACGGGAATACATGCCCCAGAATCGCGAAAATCCCGGCAATGCATCCCAGCAGATACAAATCTGCCTCCGCTCCGGCGAGCATCTTCCCGAACAGCTGACTCAGCATGACTGCAATCATGCCTTTGGCTAAATCGCCGATCAGAGTAATCAGTGCACAGCCTTTCCCGAAACAGCGGAGCGTGTTTGTCAGTCCGGCGTTGCCGCTTCCGAAATTCCGGATATCCTCATGTTTTAATAATCTGACTGTCAGAATTGCCGAATTGATGCTCCCGAACAGATAGCCCAGCGCGGCGGCAATCACACAGGAAAGAAGTATCATGCTGTCATCCTCCTGTCAGGCATCGTTCCGGTTGCGTTCGCGGACAATCATCCGGATGGGTGTTCCTTCCATGCCGAATGTAGAGCGAATCTGATTTTCGATATATCTCTGATAAGAAAAATGAAACAAATCTGCTCTGTTGACGAATAAGACAAATGTCGGCGGCTTGGAGGATGCCTGTGTCATATAATAAATTTTGAGTCTGCGGCCTTTATCGGACGGCGGCTGCACTCTGGCGACGGCATAGGCAAGAATATCATTCAGCATACCCGTGCTGATGCGCATAGAATTCTGCTGATATACATGCTTGATCATCTCGAATAATTTTTCGACACGCTGGCCTGTCTTGGCAGAGATGAAAATAAACGGAACATAAGACATAAAACTGAAATCATTCTCTAATTTAGTCCGGAATTCGTTCATAGTCTTATCTGTTTTTTCGACAGCATCCCATTTATTGACGGCAACGATGCAGGCCTTGCCCTGTTCGTGAGCATAGCCGGCGACTTTGGAATCCTGTTCTGTGAAGCCTGTAACGGCATCAATCATGATGACACAGACATCCGCGCGGTCAACGGCCATATAAGCTCTCAGAACGCTGAAATGTTCAATTTTTTCAGTGATTTTAGATTTTTTCCGGATTCCGGCAGTATCAATAAAGACATATCTGTCTTCGCCGCGTTCGATGACTGTATCTGTGGCATCACGGGTCGTTCCGGCGATATCAGAGACAATCACGCGTTCTTCTCCGGCGATGCGGTTAATCAGAGAAGATTTTCCGGCGTTGGGCTTGCCGATGACAGCTACTTTGATATCTGTTTCTTCATAATCTTCTGTATTTTCTTCCGGGAAATGCCTGATAATCTCGTCGAGCATATCGCCTGTACCGTGACCGTGCACGGACGAAATCGGGAACGGTTCGCCGATTCCCAGATTATAGAATTCATAGACATCCATGGGGATTTCTCCGAGGGTATCGCATTTATTGACGGCCAGAACGACGGGTTTTCCGGATTTCTGGAGCATATCGGCAACGGCGTAGTCATTGGCAGTCACGCCGCTGCGGACATCCGTCACGAAGACAATCACATCCGCATGAGAAATGGCAAGTTCGGCCTGCTGGCGCATGAGAGTCAGCAGTTTATCATCTTCTTTAGGCTCGATACCACCTGTATCAACAACCATGAATTTATGTTCTCTCCATTCGCATCTGGAATAGATTCTGTCACGGGTCACGCCGGGGGTATCTTCTACGATAGATAATCTTTGTCCGATTAGTTTATTAAATAACGTCGATTTTCCGACGTTCGGTCTGCCGACTACGGCAACAACGGGTAACGGCATGGTATCTCCTCCTTTATCTCATGACTGACATTTCATCAGTTCTTTTGCAAAAAATCTTGTATGATATTGTATTCCGTCCACTGAAATATAATAATAACAGCAATGGGTTTTGAAATGCCAGAAAATATCTGTAATTTTTCCGATACGTTCCGGATGACGGACAATCCGGACTTGTTCGGCATAGGCGAATTCCGGCGGACGGGACAGCAGTTTCAGTTCCATGACGGGAATTTTCAGGCCTCTGGCATGTTCCGGCTGGGAAAGAATCGCTGTCTTATTATCTGTATCTAAATCGAATGCAACCACTTTCTGAAATAATCTGTTTTCAAGAATGACTTTGCTGTAAAAGCAGATTCCCCACATAGGAACACTTCTTTCTGATTAATATTCAATACCGAGCATGGCATCCAGAAGCTCGAAGCCGTCACTGCTGGTAATCCGGATTCTGGTATGCAGAGCCTGCTCCACATCCGGAATATGCAAATCATCCAGAAAGACATCATCATTCCGGCGAATCATGCTGCTGGATAATAATAATTCTTCGCCGAGCGGTTTGTCTTTGAGCTGAGCAATCAGATCCTGTGCTGTGATTAAACCCGTAACAGTGATAGTCTCCCCGAAAAAGTCATTCCTGATACAGTACACATGACAAGTCAGACCGGGGAATTTTTCTTCGGCTTCCCTTGTGAGTTTGCAGATAAATTCATAGGGGCTCCTTCCGGTCGCGATGGAGACAGTCCGGGGAAGATGTTCAGCCTCGGCAATGGCAAGAGCTTCATGAAATTCATCGGCAAGCGAACGGAGCATTCCCACGCCGTTTTCATACTGGGGATATTCTTCATAATAATCGGCATCCGGAATTTCTCGTCCGGCGATTAAGAAAAACTCATCTGACGGGAAAACAGCTCTTGTGCCGAATTTTTCTAAAAATTTTTCCTGATAGCTCTGAATCAGGTCGATGGCTTCGGCGGCGGTCTGTCTGGTAAAGCCTGTCAGCGGATAGAGATTTTTCCGATATTTGGACAATCCGACAGGAACAACGGCAACACTGGTCAGATTCGGGAGCATTTTCCCCAGATCCTGGAGAGTGCGTTCCAGTTCTGCGCCGTCATTGAGACCGGGGCAGAGCACAATCTGGCAATTAAGCTGAATGCCGGCCTTTGCCATCTGCCAGAGAAAATCCAGTTTTTCACCGGCAAAGCGATTATGCATCATTCTGCATCTTAGCTCTGGATTTGTAGTATGCACAGAAACGTTGATATTCAGCTTCATCTGGATAATTCTGTCCACGTCTTCCTGAGTCATGTTTGTGAGAGTGACATAATTTCCCTGCAAAAACGACAGCCGTGCATCATCGTCCTTAAAATAGAGCGTTTCGCGCATACCGGGGGGCATCTGATCAATAAAGCAGAACACGCATTTATTTTTACAGCTTTGTTTGTGATCCATCAGGAAGCTTGCGAATTCCAGTCCCAGATCATCATATTCATCTTTTTGGATGAAAATTTCTCTTTCGCCGCCGGGGTTATGAATGATCAGTGTTACTTTAGTTTCGGCGGCATAGTACATATAATCCAGCACATCGCGGATTTTATGCTGATTCATCGAGACAAGAAATTCTCCTGACCGGATGCCTGCCCTGTGTGCCGGCGAACCGGGAATGACTCCTGTAATTTCAACCAGAACAAACGCCTCCTTTCGGACTGCTTTTCAAATCAGAATCAGAATTTATACTATGATAAAAGATGGAAGGGGTGGAAGGCTGAACCTATAGCCTTATATATTTCTTTAAAAAAAATATTTTTTCATGCGTAGGGATAGTATAGAGCTTCCACCCCTTCCACCTTTATGATACTATGGATTTTGTTCACTTGTGTGAACATTTTCAGTCAGCGGAAAGGATTTACTATCCCCTGCTAAATAAAAAAGCAGAGAGAAGCCCTGCCTCTCTCCGCTTGATTCTGCATCAATTACATTACAGAACGTCAATTTTCAGAACTTCTACGCCCTTATAATAGCCGCAGTTCTTGCATACCTTATGAGGTGCTTTCAGTTCGCCGCAGTGATCGCATTTGCTCATTGCAGGAGCTTCCAGCTTCCAGACAGCACTGCGTCTCTTGTTTTTTCTTGCATGGGAAGTTTTTCTCTTCGGTACAGCCATGATTCTCTAACCCCTTTCTTTTAGATTACTTAAAATTCTATCTTTGTCATGCAATTGCAGTCGGTAATATTTCTGTCGCATCCGCAGACGGGGCACAAGCCTTTGCAGTCCTCTTTGCAGAGCATTTTAGAAGGCAGTTCCAGGAGCAGATCTGCAAGAGCGATTTCAGCAGGATCAATACTTTCGGCCTTTGCAATAACAAAATTCTCCTCGTTTTCTTCATCATTGACAAAGCGGACAACCATGTGTTCCGTGTCATAAGAAAACGCCTGTACAGTTTCTTTCAGGCACCTGTCACAGGTGACAAGCAGAGAGAATGCAATATGCAGTTTCAGAACAACAGCTCCGGCATGATTTTTCAGACTGCCCGTTACCTGTACCGGCGTATGAAATACATAGCCTCTGACAAGTTCCAGGCGTTCTTCCGGCACAGAGAAATCAAATTCCTGTGAAGCTCCGGGAATATTCAGGATATTCTTAATATTCATCAGCATAATTTACAAATCTCCGTTCTGATACAGCATGAAGCACGACTGCTTTTATTATAGCAGATTCTCTCCGGCTTGTCAAGCATTTTTGCGGAAATATTTTTCCAAAAAATCAAAGATATTTTGTGACAGATTCCGGCAGTTCGGAGTTATCAGCCGAAACAGTAAAGGTTACAATCGTCTCCTTGCCTGTCAGGGCATCAATTTTAGCGAACATTGCGCCGAGTGCGTCGAAATCTGCGCCGCCGATTTTCAGAATGCCATCTACAAAGATTTCTTTGATATCATAATTTCCGGCGAGCATTCCGGCAATGAAGCCGTAAAAATTCTCATAGCCTGCAATATCGAACTGTTCCACGCCTACCCAGCGTACTTTATAGCTGATAGAACGTCTGAGGGTTTCGCCTTTTTCGATGCAGACAAGGCAGCCGTTGGTTTCTGCGACAGCAGTATTGATTCTGTCGATGAGGTTCTTGGTTTTGCCAGTACCTTTTCTTCCGGTGATAATCTGGATCATGTGTAAAAACTCCTTTTTATAAAAATTTATTAATAGCCGAGCTTTTTCTCAAGCTCTGCTTTTGCGCCTTCATAGCCGGGTTTGCCGAGCAGTGCGAACATGTTGGATTTGTAGCTTTCCACGCCGGGCTGGTTGAACGGGTTCACGCCGAGCACATAGCCGGAAACTGCACAAGCCTTCTCGAAGAAGTAAATCAGATAGCCGAGGCTGAATTCGCTGGTATCTTCGAGTTCGAGAATCATGTTCGGAACGCCGCCTTCGGTATGTGCCAGAATCGTGCCCTCGAAAGCTTTTCTGTTGACAACGGACATATTCTGACCGCAGAGGAAGTTCAGGCCGTCAAGATTTGCGGCATCTTCTTCCAGATAGAAATCCTGCTTGGGGGTCTTGATATCCACAACAGTCTCGAACATGACACGGGAGCCTTCCTGCACGAACTGTCCCATAGAGTGCAGATCGGTCGAGAATACGACAGAAGCCGGGAAAATGCCTTTATTGTCCTTGCCTTCGCTTTCGCCGAACAGCTGTTTATACCATTCGGACATCATAGCGAATGCCGGGTCATAAGAAACGAGCATTTCTACAGATTTGCCTTTTCTGTAGAAGATATTTCTCAGTGCGGCGTATTTGTAGCAGTCATTATGATCGAAATCGGCCGTATAATCATTCTGTGCCTGCCGTGCGCCTTCCATGAGTTTATCAATATCGCATCCGGCCACAGCAATGGGCAGCAGGCCGACAGCGGTCAGAACAGAGAATCTTCCGCCGACATTATCCGGAACGACAAAAGTCTCATAGCCTTCTTTATCGGACAGTTCTTTCAGAGTGCCCTTAGCCTTGTCTGTCGTTGCGAAGATATGATTTTTGGCTTCTTCCTTGCCGTACTTGTCCTCTACGAGTTTTTTGAATACTCTGAAAGCAAGTGCTGGTTCTGTAGTTGTGCCGGATTTGGAAATGACGTTGACAGAAATATCCTTGCCCTCGCAGATAGAAAGGATCTCGTTCAGATAAGTCGGGTTGATATTATTGCCGACATAATAAATATCCGGAGTATCTTTCTTGATATTATTATAGAACGGGGATTTCAGGAATTCAATTGCCGCTCTTGCACCCAGATATGAACCGCCGATGCCGATGACAATCAGAACCTGAGAATTTTTCTTGATTTTTTCAGCCGCGGCCTTGATACGGGCAAATTCTTCCTTGTCGTAATCCGTAGGCAGTTCTACCCAGCCCAGAAAATCATTTCCCAGTCCGGACTTATCATGCAGCATGGCAGCCGCAGTTTCCACCTGGGCTTTTATGCCGGTCAGCTCGTCTTTTCTGACAAAGCTTTCGAGATAGTTTGTGTTCAGTTTCAAAGTCATTTTGAATAACCTCCAAAAAATCAGAATTCATATATATCATACTATAAAATCAGAAATTTTGCAAGTATATCCGGATTTTTTCATGTAACATTGTGAAAACAGAACAAAACTAATATGAATTTTTTGTCAGTTTTGCCGATTGTTTTTCAGAAAATTGATGATTCTGTCCGGAAATGCATATGCTTACAGCAGCAAATTTCTACGAAAGGATGATCTTACTGTATGATTAGGAAACAAATTTGTGTCTGGCTGACACTCCTGCTTCTGGTGCAGATGATTCCTATGCTTCCGGTTCATGCCGAAGAACGTGAAATGGCCTTTCTTTTGATGGAAGCGAATACCGGCAGCATTCTGCATCAGGAATACGCCGACGAACGCCGCCCGGTCGGCTCGCTGGCCAAGCTGATGACTGCCTACCTGACTGCAAAAGCAATCGAACGGCAGGAAATTACGCCGGATACTGTCATGACCGCCGGAGAAAGCGTGGCCGGTATGCCGGGCGCAGTCATCTGGCTGAAACCCGGCGACAGTATTTCCGTCCGAGAACTGCTTCTTGCACTGATTACAGGCAATGCCAACGATGCCGCCGCTGTGCTGGCCGACCGGCTGGGCGGCAGTCCGGAAAAATTCGTCATGGATATGAACGCCGCCGCGTTCGATCTGGGCATGAAATCTACCCGGTTCACCAGTCCACAGGGGTTCGACGACAGTCAGGCATATTCTACCGCCTATGATATCGCCCTGCTGTGCCGTGCGGTTCTGCAATGCGAAGTCCTGAAAGAATGCCTCACCACATGGCGCATCATGATTCTGCATGATACAGTCGAACTCGTCAGCGAAAACACTCTGACACGCACGCTGAAAACCTGCCGCGGCCTGAAAGCTTCTCATTCTCCGGAATCGGATTATTCTCTTGCGGCCGCCGCCGAATCAGACGGTATGCTGTGCATTGCAGTCGTCCTCAATGCTCCTGATGAAGATACCCGTTTTTCGCTGGCAAAAAAACTCCTGAACAAGGCATTTTCGCAGTATCAGATTATGCTTCCGGCCTTTGCGGAAGAATTTCTCCGGCCGCTGAAAATCCGGAAAGGAACGGAATCTTCCGTACTTCTGGAACTCTCTTCACTTCCGGCGATGGCAGTTCCGTCCGGAACGCAGATTCAGGCCGTTATGGTTCTGCCGGAATTTGTGCAGGCACCGGTAAGATATCATCAGAGAGTCGGCAGAGTTTGTTTTTATCAGGGCAAAACACTGCTTTGCGAATGCGCACTGCTGGCATCGGAAGAAGTGCCGGAAATGACGATGCCGGCGGCATTCCGGCGGATTCTGCACTTTGCATTTTCCTAAGCTGTAAAAAGCGGACTGTTCTAGGTACAGTCCGCTTCTGCAAAACATCCTTATTAAAAAATCTTTCTCTGTATAATAATATAATTACTTTACGATATACTGAGCAATCTGAGCGAAGAGTTCTTCGGCATCTTCTGTGTGAGCGCGGAGTTCAATCGGATGATTGAGATCCAGGCTGTAAATACCCATAATCGACTTAGCATCCACGATGTAGCGGCCGGAAACGAGGTCGATATCGAAGGCGAACTTAGTAATCGTAGCGACGAAGTTCGGCACATCGGCGAAACTTTTCAGCTGAATAGTGGTTGTTGTCATAAAAACCTACCTCCTAAAAATGTTCTTTCTCTTTTTTCCTTGTGTACGGCTTTTTCCCTTGCCGTAATTACAGCATAGCACGAAACGGGACAGATGTCAAGGGATTTCGGGAAAATTCAGCGTTTTAGAGTAATAGTTATGACTAACAGATAAAAATTTTATACAGATTTCCTATTCCGGGGAATTTTTTTGCGAAACGGCTTTGTTACGGGTTTTCGACGGCAGTCAGAATAATTGACGCATGTTTATTTTTCTGCCGGCTTTTCATACCGGATAATATCCTGAGGACAGCAGTCAAGCACATAGCAAATTCTGGCAAGGACATCCAAATCCAGTTTTGCGATATTATCATGATACCATCTGTTAATGACTTCAAATCTGGTGCCGGAAACATCGGCAAGATGATTTCTGGTAATACCTTTTTCGTCCATGATTTTTTTCAATGCGATATGGATTTTTCCATATTCTGCTATAGTAATCAGCGAATTTATTTCGTTCATAAATACACTTCCTTTTCAGTAATTTTCATCAATATTATATAGTAATATTAACATTTAAGCAAGTCACTTTATAAAAATCAATAGTTTTACATATATTATATTGACATTTATAGTTTATTATATTACTATATAGGTAGTGTATTTATGTAAAAAAAAAAAGCACTCCCTTGCCGGGAGTGCAGTACCGAATCTGTTATTACACATCGTCATTTTTCAGGAATCTGTAAGCCGGAACATCCAGCACTTTGGCGATATCCAGCAAAGTATCCAGAGAAATAGTTCTGTCTACGTTAGGAGCTTCTACAGAAGAAAGAAAAGAAGTATTCTTATCAATTTTTTCGGCGAGCTGTTCCTGTGTCATTCCGCGCAGTCTGCGGTAATAGCCGATTTTCAGCCCCATAATTCGATATGTTTCTAGATATTCCGTTTTCATAATGCAATCACTCCTTTTTTTTAAAATATTTTACCATTTTTTCTTGACATTATAAACTAAATGTGTTACAATATAATTCGTATAAAAAACAATTTTATTTGTTTTAAAACCAAACATTTTCATTTATGGAGGAAAAAATATGAAACGAGGAAAACAGCAGTTTATTAAACAGGAGTTCCAAAAGTGGATGAAAAAATATCTCTATCTGTTCGAGGAAGCCCAGGATATCCAGCATCTCCCCTACTCCGAACAGCTGAAACTCCTCCGCAATCAGCACAGCTTTACCCTTGATGAACTCTGCCGTCAGGGCATGTCCCCTTTTATGCGCGAATATCTAGACCAGTATATGCAGATTCTGCTTGCACACTGCGCCGATTCTTGACATTCTCCCCTGCTTCTGCTATAATTAAGAAAAAAGACAGGAGCAGACTATTCATGAAAGCTTATCTTCATACATTCGGCTGTAAAGTCAACGCCGCCGAAACTGACAGCATCGCCGCCCTGCTTATCCAGCATCAGTGGGAAATTACTGATTCCCCCGAACAGGCCGATGCTTTAATTATCAATTCCTGCACCGTGACCGCCTCCGGCGATAAACGCATGTTCCAGACCCTGCGCAAACTCCGGCATACTGCCCCCAATGCCGTCATCCTCGTGACAGGATGCTATGTACAGGCCTTTCCGGCCGATGCCGCTGAACTCCCCGATGCCGATATCCTCACCGGCACCAGGCACCGCGCCCATATTCCCGACCTGCTGGATGCTTACTTCCAGAACCCCCACAGAATCGCCGCTGTGGAAAATTTCGTCTCCGGCGAAAGCTTCGAGTCTCTTCCTCAAGGCTCCGACAGCGGCCATACCAGAGCATTCCTGAAAATTCAGGACGGATGCAACCGTTTCTGTTCTTACTGCATTATTCCCTACGCACGCGGAAGATGCCGTTCCCGAAAACTGGACGAAATCCGCACAGAATCAGAAAAACTCGTCCGGCAGGGCTATCAGGAAATAGTTCTTTGCGGGATTAATCTGGCCTGCTATGAGGATGATTTTCATCATGATTTGGCCGATGCCGTCCGGGCATGTGCGGATTCCGGCATTGTGCAGATTCGTCTCAGTTCTTTGGAGCCGGACGGGCTGACTCCTCCGGTACTGGAAAAATTAAGCCGTATTCCGCAGCTGCTGCCGCATTTTCACATTTCTGTGCAGAGCGGCTGTGACCGCACACTCCAAGCCATGCGCCGTCACTACACCTGCGCCGAATATGCCGCGCTTGTGAGTCAGCTCCGCGAACTGTTTCCGGGATGTGCGGTTACGACCGATCTCATGACGGGCTTTCCCGGCGAAACAGATGCCGATTTTCAGGAAACGCTTGCTTTTGTCAGAGCAATCCGTTTTGCAGGGATGCATATCTTCCGTTATTCGCCGCGCCCCGGCACTCCGGCGGCTTCTGCGCCCGACCAGATTCCGGAAGCCGTCAAGAAAGCCCGTGCGGATGCTCTGGCCGAAGCGGCGGCGATTTTACATCAGGAATATCTCAGCTCCTGCATCGGGCAAATTCATTCCGTTTTATTTGAACGGCAGAAGAATCCGGCTTTTCACTGCGGCCACGCAGGGAATTATTTGCTTGTGCATGTTCCGGCGCATCCGGGCGAGGAGTTCCGGAATCAGATTCTTCCGGTTCGGATTACGGGCACAGAGGGCGGCTATCTGACAGGAGAGTTTATTTCATAAATTTATCATAACTGCTGGTGCGGATGGGGATAAAAACCGTCATTCGCACCTGAACTTTTCAAAAAAACAGGAAAAAACACTTGACAAATTGTGCAAACTGTGGTATACTATACTATAGAGCAGAGAATTTGTCGGAAGACTTTTATTACATCTGCATGATATTCCTCTTTCGGGGTTTGATTTTTAGTTATTTTTGCGGTTGCAACCCGTACGCCGCACGGCCTTTGAAAAATTTAATTTTGTTTCGTCCGCATAGTCCGGACAGTCCATCGTAACGGTGCTTGAAAAACAAAAGCCCCTCTGCACAGCAGAGAGGGCTTTGCCTTTTCCCGGAAAAATTCAGCATTTGTCCTGAAATAGGCTTGACATTTCCGGAAAAATATAATATAATAATAGAGATACAGAAATCAGCAGGGCTTTGCCCTGATTTTTCATCATCCCGAATCCCGAAAGGAGTTTTTTTATGGAAAAGAAAAGAAGAATGTCCCGCGAAGGGTACGAAAACCTCAAACGTCAGCTCGACCATTTAATCAATGTGGACCGTGTGGATGTCGCCCAGAAACTGAAAGAGGCACGCTCCTACGGCGACTTGTCCGAAAACGCCGAGTATGACGAAGCCAAAAACGAACAGGCTATGCTGGAAGCTAAAATCGCCGAAACACAATATATCCTCAATAATGCTGAAATTGTGGAAGATACCGGCGAAGCTCTGGAAGAAATTGATATCGGCATAGTGATTACTATCCGCAAAGTCGGCTCTGAAAAAAATGAACAGTGGAAAATTGTCGGCACAAACGAGGCCAATTTCCTGGAACATAAAATTTCGGACGAATCCCCCATCGGCAAGGCCGCTATGAAAAAGAAAATAGGCGATATCTTCATCGTAGAAGCTCCTGCCGGAGAAATTGAATATGAAGTAATTGATATTGCAAGAGAAATTCAGAAAGAAGCGTGAACTAATGCAGGAAGAAATCAACTCTCAGGAAATAATTGATACAACTGACTACAGACAAATCCGGCTGGATAAACTCAACGCCATGAAGGCAGAGGGCTTTGACCCGTTTACACTGACAAGCTATCCTGTATCGGTCAAGAATGCCGAACTCCGCCGGCAGTATGAAGAAAAAGAAAAGGCTGTGCTGGATTCTGCCGCCGGTGATGAAGAGAAAATTCAGGCAGGACTGGAAAAAATCAAAGAAGAAACTTTGCATGTTGCCGGCAGAATTATGAGCTGGAGAAAAATGGGCAAGGCACATTTTCTGGATATTCGCGACCATACGGACAGAATGCAGGTCTATGTCAGCATGAACGATCTGGGCAAAGAGGCATTTGAAGCATTCAAAAAATGGGATATCGGCGATATCATCGGCATTGAAGGCTTTGTTTTCCGGACTAAAAAGGGTGAGATTTCAGTTCATGCCAAGAGCGTGACGCTGTTATCCAAATCGCTTCTGCCGCTGCCGGAAAAGTGGCACGGCCTGAAAGATCAGGATACGCGTTACAGACAGCGTTATCTTGACCTGATCTGCAATCCGCAGGTAAAGGATACGTTTGTCAAGCGCAGTCAGATTATGCGCGAAATCCGGGCATATCTGGACAATCTGGGCTATGTGGAAGTAGATACGCCTGTTCTGCTGCCGATTGAAATCGGCGCGGCCGCCAAGCCGTTTGTCACGCATCATAACACACTCAACATGGATATGTATCTGAGAATTGAGACGGAATTAAATCTGAAAAGATTAATCGTCGGCGGATTTGACAAAGTCTATGAAGTCGGCAGAATTTTCCGTAATGAGGGCATGGACCCGTCACATAATCCGGAATTTACTTCTGTCGAGATGTATCAGGCCTATACGGATTATATCGGCATGATGGATTTAATTGAAAACATGTACCGGACGATCACGCTGAATGTCTGCGGAACAGATGTGATTACCTATCAGGGAACAGAAATTGCCATCGGCAAGCCCTGGGAACGTCTGACTATGATCGAAGCCGTCAGGAAATATGCCGGCGTGGATTATCATGACTGGAAATCTGATGAAGATGCCCGCGCCTGTGCAGAGGCCCATCATGTAGAAGTCGAAGAAGGAAAAAATGCAACAAAAGGTCATGTACTGATTGCGTTCTTTGATGCCTTTGTAGAAGAAAAACTCATTCAGCCGACAATTATCTATGATTATCCTGTTGAAAATTCTCCTCTGGCAAAGAGAAAGCCTTCTGACCCGGCTTTCACAGAAAGATTTGAATATTTCATGTATGCCCGCGAGATGGGCAACGCCTTCTCGGAACTGAATGACCCGATTGATCAGAAAGAACGCTTTGAACGTCAGGTTGCCGCTAAGAGAGCACAGGGCAATCTGAACTGTCAGGTGGATGAAGATTATGTTACCGCTCTGGAATACGGTCTGCCCCCGACAGGCGGCCTTGGCTTCGGCGTGGACAGACTCGTCATGCTCCTGACCGACAGCCCCTCTATCCGGGATGTGCTCCTGTTCCCGACGATGAAGCCTCTGGCAGATCATCAGCCCAAAACAGAAGAATAATGTTTCCGGGACGGGTTTTCAGAAAAAAATCCGTCCCTTATTTTGATTGACAGGGGTGCGATGCATGGAAGATCATCAGAAAAAAGAAAAAACTACACTCGAAGTCATCCGCGAAATGGAAGAAAAACAAAAACTTGCCGAACAAAAGCTTCTGGAAGAAGAGCATCTCAAAGAAGAGCAGGAACGCCTTGCCCATGAAGAACAGCTGAAAGAAGACAAAAAAGAATTATTAAAGCTGAAACAGGGCGTAATTGCTTCCAGTGAGACTATTTTCGAGCAAAAAGCCGAAGAAAAACAATATACTCTAAGCGAAAAAATTTCTAATTTCATCTATCATAACAAATGGTGGATGGGCTTTGCCGCGTTTTTCCTCATCATGTTCGGCTATCTTACATGGCAGGTTGTCACGGCAGTCAAACCCGATATGATTATCCTGCTGCTGGTGCATGACGACTTTTTCAGTGCCGCCTGCTCCTCCGGCATCGAGGAATTATTCGAGAGCTATCTGGATGATGTCAACGGCGACGGCAAAGTTTCGGTTGATGTCTACTACATTCCGGCATCGCAGGAAACTGCCGAGCGCGACGGCTATACCGGCGATCAGACAAAACTCTTTGCCGAATTCCAGATCGGCGAGGCCGTTCTTGTGATTTCTGACAGCGGCGCGGACGAATTCATTGTGCCGGACAGCACTCTTGACGATCTGGAGCAGTATTTCGGCCAGTATCAGGAAACACAGGGCGTACGCTTCATGCTGAAAGATACCGCTTTTGCCGAACGGCTGGAATGGGACGAGCCTTTTGACGAAGATATCTATATCGGCATACGCAAAGTCCGGAAAACTATGGATTCTGAAGAAAAAATGCAGGAAGTCTATGACACTTCCCTGCCGGCACTCCGGCAGTTTGTGCAGGAGTTCGGCCACCTGAAAGAATCAGATGCAAACACATAACAAAACAGGCCTCCCGTATTTCCGGGAAGCCTGATTTTTTTTGAAATCCTCAGCAGGATTCTTTTGATTTTGTCGAAATTTCCAGCAGAAGCTTGGCAAGCAGTTCATCAAGTGTCATATTGCCGAGATTTTCGCCCTTTCTGGTGCGGACAGAAACAGTTTGTGCTTCTACCTCGTTATCGCCGATTGTCAGCATATAGGGAATTTTATCCAGCGTTGCCTCACGGATTTTCTTGCCCATTTTTTCGGCTCTGTCATCGATGGCACAGCGGATGCCGGCATTCATGAGAGCATCGCGCACCTGATAGGAGAAATCCAGATGACGGTCAGCAATCGGAATGATTTTAACCTGTTCCGGCGCAATCCACAGCGGCATAGCTCCGGCAAAATGTTCAATCATATAGGCAAGCGTTCTCTCGAAGCAGCCCAGAGAAGTTCTGTGAATGATATACGGCGTTTTCTTAGTGCCGTCTTTGTCGATATATTCCATGCCGAATCTCTTGGCAAGAAGCATATCAATCTGGATTGTAACCAGCGTATCTTCCTTGCCGTATACGTTCTTATACTGAATATCCAGTTTAGGGCCGTAGAAAGCGGCTTCGTCAATGCCGACCGTGTATTCCAGTCCCAGATTATCAAGAATTTCGCCCATTACACGCTGAGCTTCGTCCCATTGTTCTTTAGTGCCTTCATATTTATTATTCGGATTTGCCGGGTCCCACTGAGAGAATCTGTAAGTACAGTCGCCCAGCAGACCAACCGTATCCAGGAAATACTTGACAAATTCCAGACAGCCCCGGAATTCTTCTTCCAGCTGGTCGGGTCTGAGAATATAATGGCCTTCTGAAATAGTAAACTGACGGACACGGATTAAGCCATGCATTTCGCCGGAATCTTCGTTTCTGAATAATGTAGACGTTTCTGTCAGTCTCATAGGCAGATCACGATAAGAACGCTGTTTGTTGAGATATACCTGATACTGGAACGGGCATGTCATCGGACGGAGTGCAAAGCATTCTTTGGATTCGTCATCAGGATCGCCCATGATGAACATACCGTCGCGATAGTGATCCCAGTGGCCGGAAATTTTATAGAACTCGCGCTTTGCGAACAACGGCGTTTTAGTCAGTACACAGCCGTGTGCCTGTTCGTAATCTTCTACCCATCTCTGGAGCAGCTGAACGACTCTCGCGCCCTTCGGGAGCAGTACGGGCAAGCCCTGACCGATGGCATCTACAGTTGTAAAATATTCCAGTTCGCGGCCGAGTTTGTTATGATCGCGCATTTTAGCTTCTTCGCGGCGTTTGAGTTCTTCTTCCAGCTGTGCGGCTTTCGGGTAGGCTGTGCCGTAAATTCTGGAGAGCATTTTATTTTTTTCCGAACCTCTCCAGTAAGCTCCTGTACATGACAGCAGCTTGAAGGCCTTGACCGGTTCTGTTGTCATCAGGTGAGGGCCGGCGCAAAGGTCTGTGAAATCGCCCTGCTGATAGAAAGAAATCTTTTCGCCCTTGCCGACGTGTTCCTCACAGAGTTCGACTTTATAAGGCTCGTCCATCTCTTTGAGTTTCTGGAGAGCTTCTTCCGGACTTAACAGGAAGGCTTCCAGAGGCAGTTTTTCCTTGACGATTTTTTTCATTTCGCCTTCGATTTTTTCGAGTTCTTCGGGCGTAAACGGATGTTCGGCATCGAAATCATAATAGAATCCGCCGTCAATGGCAGGGCCGATGGCAAGCTTGGTATTCGGATAGAGTCTCTTGACAGCCTGCGCCAGAATGTGCGATGCCGTATGCCAGAAGGCTTTTTTGCCCTCCGGGTCATCGAACGTCAGGACTTCAAAGGCACAGTCTTTTGTCAGCACTGTGCGCAGGTCACAGACTTCGCCGTCAATTCTGACAGCACAGGCGGCTTTATACAAGCCCATGCCGATGTCTTTGATAACTTCGGCAGCTGTGAGATTTTCTTCGGCTTCGCGGACAGAGCCGTCTTTGAGTGTTAATTTCAGCATAATCAATCAATCTCCTTTTTTGAATTATAATATCTTATCAGCATTTCCATGCTGTTTTGATTGGTTCAGAAATTCCTGTTCTTTCTCATGTAAAAAAGGTTCTGTTATTTTTTTCACTTTGCGGAGCTGTGCTTTTCTCCGGAGATTCAGCAGGAAATACAGCAGATAAAATATCAATAATATATATAATAATCGAATAGGATACGATATTCATATAATATCCTGTACATAGAAGCAATACTGCCGCACAGTATATCAGAAAAATATTTCCTATCATTTGCAGTTCTTTCCGAAATTCAGCCGTTACTTTTATTTCAGAGCCTTTTTCGTGCTGTTTTACCTGATATTCAAAATAATAAAGCCAATATTTTGGAATTTTTCCATAGACAGGGTAACCTTCTGATGACATCTTTCCGGTATTTCCCAGCGGTTCAAAGAGAATCTGCTTTATTTTTTCCGGCGGAAGAACGGAATACAGAATAAAATAATATTTCATAAAAATCTCCTGTCAGACAAAAACGCCCCGAAACTACAGAATTTCCATAGTTTCAGGGCGATAGTTACCGCTGTTCCACCTGAATTTCATGAATATAATTATTATATTCACCTTGTTTGACCGGATAACGGCGGTCAGCCGCTGTGGATTGGACAGGCTCTGGAGTGGTATTCTTTCTAATCCCTGTGAAATGCTGTTCGTTTCAGCCCCGTTGCGGACAGCTCTCTGTGATTTCATGGCATAAAGCCGATTAGCAAGACTTCTCCGTCATCGTTTGAATCTATCATAGCACAAAATTTCTGATTTGTCAAGAGGAAATTTCAGATTCCAGAAAATTTTTAATCTGCATGAATTCTGTTGCTTCCAGTTTTTCCGTGAAATATTCAGGATTTGTGATAAATCCGGGTTCATAGGGAAGATTCTGCACAATGGAAAATTTACTTAAATCTTTCATTTCGATTGTCAGATGAATCAGATATCCCTCGTCGCTCTTGTTGCGGTAATATTCATAAGTACAGTCTGCGGATTTGATTTCCTGATAGTAAAAAATTTTCTTTTTTCCGAACCAAAGGCGAAATATTAATTTTTCATCATCTGCGGAACACTTCCCTGAAATATGACAGCTCCAGAATGTTAAGATGACAATCATCACAAAACAGAGCCAATACAGGAAAAATGCAGTTTTTGTTTCAGCCCAGCCGGAAATATCAGGATTAAATGCAAAGACAATTACGCACAGCATCACAAAGCCCTCACAATTTTCGCTGATATATTTGAATTTCTTTTCCATAAAATCACCTCAGGAAATTTCAGCTTTCAAAAAATTTTTTATCTGCATCAGGTCTGTAGTTTCTAATTTTTCTTTGAGGAGTTCCGGATTTTCCATAAATTCGCTTTTGGCAGGGAGTTTTTGCATCAGAGAAAATTTTCCCTGATTCTGTGTATGAATTATCAGATAAATATCATAACAGCCTCCGTATCGGGTATTATGATATTTCTGTGTGCAGTCCACAGAAACAATATTCCGGTAACGGAAAATTTTTTTCTGTCCAAACCAAAGCCGGAATGTTATTTTTTCATCATCTGCCGAATAATGTGCCGGGATATTCTGCAAAAATTCCACACACAATGCTGCCGCCGATTATTATAAACAGTGTCCAGAGTACATAGAATAAATAAGAAAATTCACTGGTATAATGAAAATTTCTATTCATGAAAATCACCTTCCTATCAGCTTATGATTTCCGCTTTCTCGAAATAGAATGATAAAATATTCCATTCGTCTTCTACTAATTCATATCTATTTTCAGGAGAATAGCTTTCTGCATTATGGTCAAGAATTGTGAAAGCAGGCGGCATAATGCCTTTCAGACTTGTTTCCAGATCAGAAATATTTTCAAACCGGATTTTCAGATCATCATTATCATAATAAGTATCGTCATTTGTAAGAATCAGAATCAGATTTTGCTTATATACTTCCTTGATCAAATCATAAGTAAATTCATGTTCGATCTTTTTGATATATTTCTTCGAGTGGATAGCTTTTGAAATTTCCTGCATTTCCGGCGTATCGGCGATATTTGTATACATGACAGAAGCTTCTGTTTCAGGTTCTGGAAGCTCTTTGTTTTTTATTTTTCTGATTTTTGCCGGCTGCAATTTCGATTTGATGAAATTTCCTATTTGTGTGAGTTCGGCTTTAGTGACTTCTTCCGGAAGTCCCTGCGGATAGTCCATAAAACTATAATCAACAGAAATATGCTGCCGGATGACATGTTCATTTTTCTCTTGATCCGTGATATGCAGCTGAATTTTATAGCCTACCAGACTCCCGAAACGGCTGTGCTGCGGATAATACAACAGTTCACATTTTTTAATTTCATCATAACGGAAATGTAATTTTCTCTTTCTGAACTGAAATTCACATTCTTTATCATCCGCCTGAAAAGTCGCTTTCATATACTGAAAGTAATAATAGAGTACCGCAGATGCAGAACATATTATCCACAAACTTATGCAAAACGGTATTGCTTTATCATCAGCCACAACAAATATGACAGAAAAAAGTGCAAGTATACATGTAACTAACATCAGAAAGGAAAACAGATAGCTAAAATCGCTGATATATTTGAATTCTTTTTTCATGTCTCCATCTCCTCAGAGCAGTCCGGTTTTCCATTTCAGGAAATTTCCGATTTCCGTTAATTCTGTCTGTTTCAGTTTTTCGGAAATCTGTTCGGGATGCTGTTTTAATTCATAATCCAGAGTCATTTCCTGCTGAATGACATAATCCTGCTGATTCGCTGTGATGTTCAGCTTTATTTTATAGCCGATCAGACTTCCGCCTCTGCCGTTTTCCGGAACATTTTCAAGCAGAATTCCGGAAATTTCTTCATAGCGGAAATGCAGTGTTTTCCCGGAAAGAGTAAAGTTACATACTTCTTCATCGGCTTCAAAGCATCCTTTCAGAGTGCTGAGATGTTTTTCCAGAACGGCAAAGCCAATCACGGAAATGAGCGTAACAGGAAAGATCAGCAAATTAAGAACATACCGGGAAAATATTGCTGCTCCTAAAAAAGGAAAAATCACAAAAAGCAAAAGTATAAGAAACACTGTGGCAAGATAGCGTTTTTCACTGATATAGCAAAATTCTTTTTCCATCATGAAGCCTGCGCTTTCGTATAGCAGAGCATCAGATAAATCACACATACACAGAAGGCAAAAATCAGAGATGCTCCGCCGGAGATTTTAATTGCCAGTTCGCCTTTTTTGGCATCTTTTTCGTGAATCTGTTTCAGAGTCAGACCCATTCCCAGTGCGCCGAGCAGCACCGTCGGCATGATATATCTGAAATTCATCGTACAGGTGAATTTATAATCCGCGGACATCTTGTAAATGCTGACCATCATCAGGGCATAAAAACTGAATAAGAATGCTTTTTCAACCGGCTTCATGAGAGTATTCTTCCGGAAGCATACCAGAATCAGACAGATTACTGCACACAGCGCAATCAGGACATTCAGCCAGAACAGAACGAATGCAAATTTATCCACAAAGGGAAAATCCGGGAAAGTAGTTTCGTTGATATATTCGCCGAATATGGCATTTTTCATCAGGGCAATGATAGGATTGAATTCGTTATAACTGCCGGGCTTATCGGCAGAATACCACTGTTCATAGACGGAATTAAACTGATAGCCTGAAAAATCTGTAATTCTGTCGATAAATTTCTGATCGCCGAGATACTGCGCCAGAGAAGTGCTCATTTCCTGCACATAATTGAAGGGAATCTTCCATTTCAGATAGCTCCGCACCTGGAACCATAAGCCCAGCGGTACGCACACACAGCCGAACAATGCAAACTGTTTAAACAAATCCTTGCCTTTGGTTTTGAAATTCTGAATCAGTACAATCAGGAAAACCAAGGCGACAGGCGGCGCAATCAGAGCCGCGGAAAGCTTCGTCATCATGCCAAAGCCTATGCAGAGCGCGATTTTCATAATATTTTTCAGTGTGGGGTGTTCCTGCCATTGCAGTGTGCAGAGCAATGCGCCCATCATCAGCGCAACGGATAAAATATCATTATTGATGCATCCGCCGAATAAAATAAACGTCGGATGAAAACTAATCAGAATCAGCGGAATATATAATGCTTTTCCGTCAAGCTTGAAATGCCGCAGAAGCCGGTAGCCTGCAATCATAATGCACATGGAATAGAACAAAGTCAGCGTCTGGATGCTTTCACGGGCGGGATTGCGGCCGGTATTCAGCAGATTTTCATTCAGATAAATCCACAGGGCACTCAGCGCATGATGCAGGGGCGGATGATAAAACTGTCTGCGTTCCCGTACATCAAAATCAGAAAGATGATGATTCACAGCCAGATATTCAATATAGGCCGCATGGCCGGACTTTCCCTCGAAAGTGCCCATATCATGCTGACGGGTATAAACCGATGTTCCCAGAATATAATATAATTTCAGAAAAAAGCCAATGCCAAGAATCAGCAGAGAATTAATCTGTGTCCGGAACTTCTGCCTGTCCGCAAAGCGGTATAAAATGCAAAGAATGGCACATCCTCCGGCAAAATGCCACAGCCCCGGATTCTGTGACCTGACATAGAGCTTTACTAAAATGAAATCTGCAAAAACTGCCAGAATTTCACAAATCCATGCTTTTTTCAGATTCAGTTTCTGTATTCTGTATAAATGCAAAATGACACAGGAAATGCTCCCCAGCACCAGAAATTCCGCCAGCCAGAGCATATTATTCGGAATATTCTGAATCGAACCCAGAAAAAACGGATTCTGAAGCAGACAAAAGAACAGCATCCAAAGATAAGGATGCGCACCAAGGGTTTTGACAACGCGTTCTGTTATTGTTTGAGAGTTCATAATAAATCAGCCTTTCTTGATTGAAATACAGTAATTTTATTATATAACAGGAAAATAGATTTGTCAAGGAATTCCCTTAAATGCGAAATATCATGCCCATCAGTCCTGCGTGTCCGGCAGGGCATGAAATTCTGATGAAAGAATCCCCATTGCCGCAAAGGCAGCTACTTCATCATCTGAGATATCTTTTCCGTGTTTTTCCAGAGAAGGCTTTTTGCCGACAATGATAAAACAGTCGATGTTGTCCATGCCGCTTTCCAGACGAACAAAAACAGTTTCTCCTGTGGGGAGTGTTCCTTCCAGACAGGCATGGAGCCGGAACAAAGCTTCGTTTACTTTTTCGCCGTTGAGATATAATGCTACTTTCGAGGCCTTTGCCTTGGAACGCTTCATTGTAATCATAATTTCATGAGACTGATATTTATATTTCCAGATTTCGTTTTTTTTCTGGAACGGATTTGAAAAATTCATAAAAAATTCTCCTTTTTGCAAAATTTTTATATTTTACCCTTATTATAGCATAATTTATCAGACCTGTCAAACCATGACAGAATTTTTAAATAATTTTTAAATATTTTTCATACGCAAAAAAGACTTGCCTATTTTTTGAAAATATGCTATAATATATTCAAAATCATGAAAGGAGCTGTTCAGTCTATGAGCAAGTTGTTAATTGTTGACGATGAAGTCAATATCCGGGCTGTCGTCAGAGAATACGCCGAATTTGAAGAATATGATGTCGATGAGGCAGAAAACGGTATGGAGGCCGTGGAAAAATGCAAGAAAAATAATTATGATTTAATTATCATGGATGTCATGATGCCGAAACTGGACGGGTATTCCGCCAGCAAAGAAATCAAAAAACATAAAAATATTCCGATTATTATGCTCTCTGCAAGGGGCGAGGAATATGATAAATTATTCGGCTTTGAAATCGGCGCGGATGACTACGTTGTCAAACCGTTTTCGCCGAAAGAACTTATGGCGCGTGTCAAGGCTGTTCTTGCAAGAAGCCGCGCCGCCGCACCTGCTGCCGAACCTAAGGAAGAAAAACGCGAAACTATTGTCTTTGAAGGCCTGGAAATCGATATCGCCGGGCGTGAAGTCTATGTTGACGGCAAAAAAGCTTCGATGACTCCTAAAGAATATGACCTGCTGTTCTTCCTGGTCAGAAACAAAGGCCTTGCCCTTACCCGTGACAAGCTTCTGGAATCCGTCTGGGGCTATGACTTCTTCGGCGATGACAGAACTGTCGATACGCATATCAAAATGCTGAGAAACAGCCTTGGAGAATACAGAAAATTTATCGTCACGCTCCGGGGTATGGGCTATAAATTCGATGCCAATGCAGAAGCATAAATTCCGGAATCCCCCGGAAGAGACCGCTGTGCAGAATGCAAAGCCCGGAAAACAAAAAACCCGGCTTTCCCTGCATACCATGCTGGCAACGGCCTTTATTCTGTTTACTGTGATTACCTCCGGCCTTCTGCTGATAGAAGTCGTCTTTCTGGAAAAATTTTATTATTATTTCAAAATTCAGGAGACAAAAAATATTGCCAGCGAACTCCTCAAAGCCTATGATACGGAAGAATTTGAAGAAACTATGCGGTCTGTTTCGTTCAATAATCAGATCTGCATTTCTGTCATTGACAGCCGCAATTATGTACTGTATCAGAGCGATGTTATGGGCAGCCGCTGTCTTCTGCACGGATGGCATAATTATCTGTTCCAGATTCAGCAGGAAGTCAAAAACAGCGAAACAGGTGCTGTCTGCATGGATGTTTTCGACGAACAGATTAATATGAAAACGCTTGTGCTCGGCAGTGTAATCGGCAGTGTCCAGAATCCGGACGGTTATATCCTGTTCAATACGGCTCTGGAACCTGTGGGGACAACAGTTCATCTGCTGAAACGTCTGCTGCTGATGATTGCCGTCCTGCTACTGGTAGCAGGTTCTGTCATTGCTCTGTTTGTTTCCAACCGGCTTTCTGTTCCCATTATCCGGATTACAGAATCCGCCAAGCGCATGGCGCACGGCAATTATGATACAGAATTCCAGGGCGGCGGCTATAAAGAAGTCGACGAACTGGCACAGACTCTCACCTATGCCGAACATGAAATTTCCAAAGTGGATACCATGCAGCGAGATCTGATTGCCAATGTTTCTCACGACCTGCGAACGCCGCTTACTATGCTGAAAGCCTATGCCGAAATGATTCGTGATCTTTCCGGCGATAATCCCGTCAAAAGAAATGCACATCTGCAAGTCATCATAGAAGAAACAGACAGGCTGACTATGTTAGTCAATGATATTCTGGACTTGTCCAAACTGGAAAACGGCAGTCAGAAACTGGAGCCTTCCACCTTCGATGTGACTGCATGGATGACAGAAATCTGTTCCCGTTACAAAGGCGTTTCTGAACAGATGGGCTATCATCTGTCCTTTACGCCGGATGCCCCCAGAGAAGTTACCTGTGATGCCGGAAAAATGGAGCGTGTTGTCTGCAATCTGATTCACAATGCCATTAATTATACAGGCGAGGACAAGCAGGTTTTTGTCCGGCAGGTCAACACGGAAACAGGCGTAAGAATCGAAGTCCGCGATACCGGCGACGGCATTGAGGAAGATAAAATCAAGAAAATTTTTGATAAATATTACCGCAGTGAAAATCATAAACGTGAAGTTGTCGGCACTGGATTAGGCCTTTCCATCGTCAAAGCGATTCTGAAACTGCATAACTACGGGTATGGTGTACGGTCGAAATTGGGAGAAGGCTCTGTTTTCTGGTTTGAAATCAAATAATTTTCACAGATTCATCACGAAATCATCATGTAATTTTCACGGATATATTATATAATAAATTACGGTCAGTGAGAGCTGGCCTGCTATTTATTTTTTTGATAATAGCGTTTTACCCCAACGTTATTATAAATCCCCAATAATCCCTATATCATGCACAAGAATCCTCGCAAGAGGGTTTTTGTGTTTTTTCATGTTCTGTTTCCGATTCTATACAAAACTTTCATAGCATTTTCATATAATTATCACAAAAGAATGTTATAATACAATTGTTCCCGAAAGAGAACTATATTCTCCCCCTTTTAGAGTAATTAACGTCACTCCAGCGTTAATTATAAAAATCCCTATATCATGGCAAAACACCCTCTGCTCCGGCGGAGGGTGCTTTGTTTTTTCAGGATAAAAAACTGACTGCCCAAAAGCAGTCAGTTCTTGATTTTTAAATTATGCATTCAGCAGTTTTTCGGCAGCGGCCATCTTGACACAGAGAACAAATAAATCCATTGCTTTCTGGAGCTCTTCCACTTCCGGATAAGAAGGCGCAATACGGATATTTCTGTCTTCGGGGTCTTTGCCGTACGGGAAAGCGGCACCTGCACCTGTCAGGACTACGCCGGCCTCTTTGCACAGCTGGACGATACGCTTTGCACAGCCTTCCGGCGCATTGAACGATACAAAATAACCGCCCTTGGGTTCTGTCCATTCGCCGATGCCCAGCGGACGGATTTCGGCGTTGAGTGTATCCAGGACTGTCCGGAATTTCGGTTCCAGCAATGCGCGCTGTTTTTCCATATGTGCCAGTATATTTTCAAATTTGCCGTCAAAGAACTTGACATGGCGCATCTGATTAATTTTATCAAAACTGATGGTGAAGGCACTGAGTGCTTTTGTCAGGTCTTTCAGATTTTCTTTGGATGCTGCCAGCAGAGAAACGCCGGCTCCGGCATAGGTAATTTTGGCAGTAGAGGCAAAAATATAAACAATATTTTCGTTATGATTTTTCTTTGCTTCTTCCAGAATCGGCAGAATGATTTTCGGATTGTCGCACAGATGATGAATACAGTAAGCGTTATCCCAGAAAATACGGAAATCCTTGGCGGCAGGTTTCAAAGCAGCAAATCTCTTTACAACTTCGTCACTGTATACCACGCCGGACGGATTGGAATACTGCGGCACACACCAGATTCCCTTGATGCTGTCATCTTCGGAAACAAGCTGTTCCACCAGATTCATATCCGGGCCGTTTTCGTCAGTAGGAATATTAATCATCTCGATGCCGAAAAATTCTGTAATTCTGAAATGTCTGTCATACCCCGGAACAGGACACAGGAATTTTACCTTTTCCAGGTCTTTCCAGGGCGTATTGCCAAGCAGACCGTGTGTACAGGCATAGCTGACAGTCATATACATTGCCTGAAGGCTGGCATTGCCGAACATGAAAATTTCATCCGGCTGTACGCCTACCATGGGGGCAAATAATCTTTTTGCTTCCGGAATACCGTCCAGCAGTCCATAATTTCTGTAATCTCCGGCTTCGCCGAGCAGATCTTCATTTGTCAGGCAGTTCAGCAGGTCCTTGCTTAAATCCAGCTGGGCAGGGGCAGGCTTGCCTCTGGACATATCCAGCTTTAAATTCTGGGACTGATATTCTGCATAGACTTTCTGACAGTCTGCATAAAACGCAGTGAGTTCGTCTTTTCCGTATTCTTTCAGGTTCATGAAACGATCGTTCCTTTCTGGTAATTAGAATTTCTAATTTATTATACAGCAGAATTGTCAGTTTTGCAAGTAATCCGGGGCAATTTATCTGAAAATTTGTAGCTTTACACGAAATCCGATACAAATACCGGCATTTCCCTGTGAATTTTGTACGCATAGCAACTCCATTTGTATTTGACAGACAAACAGAATGCTTTGCAAAATAAATTTTCTGAAAATTTTTCTCTTACCCCTCTTGACAAATTTGTCAAAAAAGTTTACAATAATAATATTGTGATTGATATAAACCGCTGCCGCAGGGCAGCAATTTGTATCTGTAAGCTTGCGCAGACGTATTTGCGGCTTTATTATATATTTATTTTTTTGAAAATTGAACAAATAAAGGAAGCGGCATTTACCGCCTGTGTGAAGTTTTTGCAATTGAAACAGAAATTTTACAATCTTAAAAGGAGGTAATGCAAATGACAGGTTTTTTGATCGGAGTAATCGTTGTATTAATTGCAGCCATTGTGTTTGTCTGGATGTTCTATTCCGGAAAAGTCAAATCCGCAGAACAGGAAGGCTTTAACAAAGGCGCAGAACATCGCAGAAAAGAAGACCAGGCCGCTCTTGATGCGGCACAAAAAGCTGCCCAGACAGAAATGCAGACTGCCAGAGAACAGACCGCCGAGGCCGAACGCCTGATTCAACAGGCACAGCATCAGCTGGAAGAAGCTGATAAAGAAGCTGAAAACAAAAAGAAAGAAATCCTGGTTGAGGCAAAGGACGAAATTTATAAGCTCCGTCAGGAAGCAGAAAAAGAAATCCGCGACAGAAGAAACGAAATTTCCAAACAGGAACGCCGGATTCACCAGAAAGAAGAAACTCTTGACAAAAAAATTGATGCTCTGGAACAAAAAGAAGAAACAATTCAGGAAAAATTACAGGATGTTGAAAAAATAAAAGAAGAAACTGAAACAATCCGTCAGGAACAGCTCAGTACACTGGAACGCATCTCTGAACTGACCCGCGAACAGGCCAAGGAGTATATGCTGAAAACCCTGGAGGAAGATCTTGTTCATGAAAAAGCTGTGAAAATTTCTTCTTACGAACAGCAGCTCAAAGAAGAAGCCGAGGAAAAGGCCAGAAGTTATATTTCCCTTGCAATTGCCAAATGCGCTTCTGATCAGGTCTCCGAGGCCGCTGTCTCTGTAGTAGCTCTGCCCAATGACGAGATGAAGGGCAGAATTATCGGCCGCGAAGGCCGCAATATCCGCACACTGGAAACGCTTACCGGCGTAGATCTGATTATTGACGATACGCCCGAAGCCATTACCCTCTCCTGCTTTGACCAGGTACGCCGCGAAATTGCAAGAATCGCTCTGGAACGCCTGATTGCAGACGGCCGTATCCATCCCAGCCGCATTGAAGAAATGGTGGAAAAAGCCAAGCGGGAGGTAGAACATAAAATCAAACAGGAAGGCGAACGCGCTGTTCTGGAAACTAATGTCCACGGCCTGAATCATGAACTGATCAAGCTGCTCGGCCGTCTTAAATTCAGAACCAGCTACCGCCAGAACGTCCTGACTCATTCAATCGAAGTAGCACAGCTGTGCGGCGTGCTTGCCGCCGAACTGGGCGTAGATGTCAGCCTTGCCAAACGTGCCGGACTGCTTCATGATATCGGAAAAGCTCTTACTTCTGAAATGGAAGGCTCTCATGTACAGCTTGGTGTGGATGTATGCCGCAAATGTCATGAAAATGCAGAAGTCCTTCATGCCATCGAGGCACATCACAATGATGTGGAGCCGCGCACTGCCATTGCCTGTATTGTTCAGGCGGCGGATGCTATTTCTGCTGCCCGTCCCGGCGCAAGAAGCGAAAATTATGACAGCTATATCAAGCGGCTGGAAAAACTGGAAGAAATTTGCATGTCTTACAAAGGCGTGGAAAAATGCTATGCCGTACAGGCCGGCCGTGAAATCCGCGTAATGATTCAGCCGGATGTCATCAGCGATGAAAAAATGGTGCTGGTTGCACGTCAGATCGCCCAGCAGATTGAAAATGAAATGGAATATCCCGGTCAGATTAAAGTCAATCTGATTCGTGAAAGCCGGGTTGCAGATTATGCAAAGTAAACAACACACGGGGGCGGCTTCTGCCGCCTCTTTTTTTATGCAGGAGGAGTGAATGCTATGCCGAAAACGGCGAAAACTATTTTTCATACAACTGAAAAATCCAATTTTATCTTGAATATGACTCCGGAAAGCTATCACGGCTATAATCTGAAAATTCTGCTGAGTTTTCTGGTTCTGATGCCGCTGTTCAGTATACCGCTGGAATTTTTTAAAGTCTACAGTGTGCCGGGAATGGCACTTTCTATCACGGGTGTATTTGCTCTTGTTTTTGTATTGATCGGCTTTATGAAAAGCGAAACACCTAAGAAATTATTTCTGCCGGCCTGTCTTCTGGCGGCCATGCTGGTGTGGGGACTGGTCAGCCTGTATAATTCTTATTTTTACAGCATTTCTCTGTTCGGTGCCGACGGCAGAAGCGAAGGCTGGCTGTCACTTCTATTTTACGGCAGTTTCTTTCTGCTGGGCGCACAGCTTGGCACAGACGAAAACCGCCTGAAACTTCTGCACGGCATGTTCTGGATGGGTCTGGCCGAATGTTTCTGGAGTCTGTTTCAGATGCTGCCTGTCGGATTTCCGTCTTATTATAAAAATCTGGAACCGATGCTTCTGTTGCAGGTACTGCTTCCTTCCGGCCTGACCGGAAGCCCCATTTTTCTGGCGATTTTATTATCTGTTCTTTTGATTCCGGCAGTTCTGGAAGCTGTTTTTACAGAAAATCCCAAGCATAAGCTTCTGGATTATGTTTGCATTGTATGCTTTTCGCTGACAGCAGTCCGGACACAGTGCCTGACGGGACTGCTCGGCTTTCTGCTGGCAGTGATTCTTGTGCTGACCTGCATTCTGATACGCAGACAGGGGAAAAAAGCAGCTGTCTGCGCAATTGCTCTGATTGCCGCCGGAATCGGCATGTGCTGGAATTATGTTTCTCCTTCGCTGAATCAGACTTTCAGCCGTGCCACAGGCGAGGAAGTCAATATAGAAAACGGCATTTCGTTCTATGACGGAGCGATAATCTGGGAGGACAGCTCTTACCGGCTGGCAGTCAGCGGCTATTACAGCAAAAGCAGTTCGCTTAACCCGAACGGCGGTTTTGAAATTGAAAGCCTTTCAGATTCTTATGGCTATCTCTGGAAAAATACCCTGCATATCATAGCAAGATTTCCTCTTGCCGGAAGCGGCCCCGACAGCCTTGTTTATCCTCAGCTGTACCAGAGCAGAGCGATTTCTGCAAATCCGAACGTTTTTGACCGGTGCTATAATTATTATCTGCATATTGCCGGGACACTGGGCATTCCTATGCTGCTGCTGTTCCTTGCGCTGATGATTCTTACTCTGCTGCGCGGCGGAAAAGCCTGCCGACAGCACGGAATCTGGCTGCATGACAGCATATTCGCCTCTGTAGTGCTGTATCTGCTTCTGATGCTGATTGGTACAAGCTGCATTACCGTTGCTCCGCTGTTCTGGATGCTGGCAGGCATCTGTGTCAGCCTGTACGAACCGGAAATATAATCTTTCTTGTTAACTTTGTCTAACTGATTGCTCCTGCATTTATGGCTGTTGTGACTAATATATCAGCCGCAGGAGCATTTTTTTTGTCTCAGGTCACAAATCTTGAAAAATCTCTTGCATTTTTAGTTAGGATATGCTAAAATATAACATGTAGGATTTATCTGTAATGTGATATTTGCTCAGAATTTCAGGTAACTGCGGCTGCTGCCGGATTGCTCCGGCAGCAGTCATCCCTTGCTTTTGTCTGTATTGCAGTAAAATCCTATTTATTCTGCATATCTGTTAGTGATTTCTAACTAATTCAGAATAAGCTTTTAATTTTATCCAACAAGGAGGTCTGAAATATGCCGTTACAGAAAAAACGGCTTCTCTGTGCAGTCAGTTCGCTGATGATAATGCTGATATTTATCATGTCCGGTTTGTGCGGACTTACAGCATCGGCAGCAGAATATATCGCTACATGGGATGAATATAAAAATGCCGGCGGTTCTGCCGGAACATGGAATGATGTCGCCAATGCTATGGACGATGTGCTGGAAGCTGCTGACCAGCTCTATCAGAGCGGCGATGCCAAAGGCGCACACAGTGCTGTCAATGCCGCTTATTACGGCTATTATGAAACAACCGGATTCGAGCGCGTGGCAATGGGTTATATTGCCGGAAGCCGCAAAACAGAAGTCGAACTTCAGTTCAGTTCCTGCAAAACTGTTACGAAAAACGGCGGCTCGACAGATGAATTTTTCGCGGAATTAAGCAAATTAAGCGAAATGCTTCATACAGATGCCAATAAGCTTGACGGCATCGGCGATACAGGAGAAAGCGGCCTTTCCCGCGGCGGTACAGCATCTGCCGAAACACAGGCAGAGGAAATGCAGGAAACTGTTTCTGCACAGGAAGAAGCTGTTCCCGAAACAACTGCTGTCACGCCGGGAGCAAATGCTGTCAGTGTCGGCGGCGGCGGCGGCGGATGGGTCACTTTTGCGGCCTGCCTGGGAATTATCGTCAGAGAAGGTCTGGAAGCAATTCTTGTTGTTGGTGCAATTATCGCCTATCTGGTGAAATCCGGCAATAAAGACAAGCTGAAACATGTTTACATCGGCTGTGTGCTGGCCATTGCGGCAAGCTTTCTGTGCGCATGGCTGCTGAGTCTGCTGAAACTTGCCAACAGTGCCAATCAGGAAATCATCGAAGGCATTACGGCTCTGATTGCCGTGCTGGTGCTGTTCTACGTCAGCAACTGGATGGTATCCAAGGCAGAATCCGAAGCATGGACTAAATATATCGATGAACAGGTTAAAATTTCTGCCGAAACAGGAAATGTCTTCACACTTGCCTTTACTGCATTTTTAGCCGTATTCCGTGAAGGTGCGGAAGTGATTCTGTTCTATCAGCCGCTGCTTTCTGATGATCCCAAATATGTCTGGGGCGGTTTTGGAGTCGGCTGTGTTATTCTGGTATTTGTCTTTTTAGCAATCCGGTTCCTGAGTGTCAAGCTTCCGATCCGGCCGTTCTTCCTGGGAACAAGCATTCTGATGTTCGTGATGTCTATCTCATTCCTGGGTTCGGGCATCAAGGAACTGATTGAAGGCGATGTCATGACAATGACTTCCCCGGCCATTCTGGCAAACCTGATTCCGACTAATAATTTCTTTGACGTTCTGGGAATTTACCCCTGTCTGGAAACTCTGATTCCGCAGCTGATTTTAATTTTCATCACTGTCATGATTTTCATCATGCAGAAATGGAATACCAGAAACAGAAAAGAAGCCGGCGTTCTTGCCATTGTGCTGGGCGGTCTGGGAATTCATAAATTTTATCTGGGCAAGTACGGCAAAGGACTGATTTATTTTGCAGTGTGCTGGACGGGCATTCCGCTGCTGATCAGCATCGGCGAAGGAATTCACTTCCTGACAGAATCAGATGAACAGTTCGAGGAAGAACTCCGGCCTAAGCCCAAAGCCAAAAAGCCTGAAAAGGCAAAAGCTTAATCAAGCCTTTCATCCTGATGCAAATCAGGCTGATATAAAAGGAAATTTACAAATTTTTGTCAGAATTGATTTAGGAGGAAATGAACTATGACAAAGAAATTAATTGCAATTGCCCTGTTTGCTTCTATGGCACTGTCCCTGACAGCCTGCGGCAATAAGGCAGAATCTACACCTACAGCAGAAAATAATTCTGTTGCCGAAACTACTGCTCCGGCTGCGGATGCCGATTCGGAACCCGCTGCGGATACAAGCGCAGAAGCTGCTGATGCAGAAGTCAAGAGCGAAGCCGGCAACGAAGCTCCCAGCCCCGACAGCGAAGCTGGTTTTACAGAAATCCCGATTTTTGAAGATATCGAAGCCGGATTCCTGAATGTATCTGCTGTATACTTCCAGCCTGTTCCGATGTCCGGCGGCAATGAAAGCATCGAAGGCTTTGACATGCATCTGGAAGCAGACGTTTCTGCTCTGGAAAACAAGCTCGGCTTTGGTGTCGGCGACTGGGTTCCTTACATGACTGTTGATTATAAAGTCATTGCATCCAGCGGCGATACAGCTGCCGAAGGCTCCTTCATGGTTATGAGTGCTTCTGACGGCCCGCACTATGGTGCCAATATTTCTCTGCCGGAAGCAGATACTTATACACTGGAATTCACATTCCACAGCCCGGAAGAAAACGGCTATCTGCTGCACATCGACTCTGAAACAGGCCCCGGCGGAACATTTGATGACTACTTTGCTGACGGCAACCTGACCGTTACTTATGAAGGCTGGGAATATATCCCGCAGGAATGGTAATTTTTACCATCTATTACGCAAAACACATGCGCCGTGTCCTGCACGGCGCACTTGTGTGTTTTTGAGAATCTGAAAAAAAGGAGGTTCTTCCATGCTGAAATATTTTGTAGATACTACAGAAGCTTTGCTTTCTGCCGCATTGCTGGCCGGTATGCTGTATTTTTACATCAGTTCCGGATTCGGCAGAAAAGGGAAAATATTTGCTGTCATCGGACTGCTCGGCGGAATTGCCGGTGCCGGAACTGTGGCTTATCTGAAAAACGGAACCAAATTGCTGACTTCTTCCAAATGGAATGAAATCGTCCTGATTCTGTTTTTTATTGCACTGGGGGCATTGATTTTATTCTGGATTTTTTCGGCTTTGCGCAAGCCGCTGAAACAAGTCAGCGAATGGGCTGCCTGTCTTCTGCTTTGCATTATCATGCTGATTGGCATTACCTATGCTCTGCCGGATGTGCTGGTATATCCGTATTCGATTCTGCTGGTAGAAAAATCTATGCTTTCCACGACGTTTATTTTTAAATTCATCGGCATTGTATTCGGCGTGATTCTGGTATTTCTGGCCGGACTTTCTGCCGGAAAAGGCCTGATCCGGCTTCCTTCCGGGCAAAAAATGCTGGTACTCAGTCTGGCACTGGGACTCAGCGGCATCCGGCAGAGCACCATGTGCCTGCGCATTATGCTGACAAAGAAAATGATTGCAAATCATAAATTATTCGGCGATTTTTCACTGTTTAAAATTGCACAGTTTTCCTCCAATCATGACAACTGGTTTATTTTTGGCATGATATTCATCACAGCAGTCATTCCTGTGCTGATCTGGCTGAAAAGCCGTCATGTGGATGAACCTTACCGGACTCCTGCCGAAAAACGAAAAATTCTGAAAAAATGGCTGATTAATAAAAGATGGGCCGGAGTTGTCTGGGCCTGCCTGGTGCTGAGTCTGCTGAATCTGACGGAGCTGAAAGCAATCGCCAACCGGAAAGTAGAGCTTTCTCCTGTAGAAGATGCGCCTGTCGTGAACGGCAATGTTGAAGTCAGCTTTGAACAGGTCGAAGACGGTCATCTGCACAGATTTGCCTATACAACAGAAAATAATGTTGCCATCCGGTTTATTGTCATCAAAAAGCCGAATTCTTCCTCTTACGGCATCGGACTGGATGCCTGCGATATCTGCGGCGAAACGGGCTATTATGAAAAAGACGGGCAGGTAGTCTGCAATCTTTGTGATGTAGTCATGAATATCAATACAATCGGCTTTAAAGGCGGCTGCAATCCTATTGTCATCCCGTACAGTATCGAAAACGGAAAGATTCTTGTCCCTGTGGACGGACTTTCTGAATTTGAAAAAGAATTCAAATAAGAAAGGAGCAGTTTCATGTTTTTCAGAATGATTAAAGGTACTCTGCTCCGGCAGTGGAAAAAAATGCTGATGATTGCATTTACTATCGCGCTGGGGGCATCACTGGCAGCGGCCATGCTGAGTGTCATGTTCGATGTCGGCGACAAAGTCAATCAGGAGCTTAAAACTTATGGTGCGAATATCACTGTTGTGCCGAAGGCGGCCTCTGTCCTGAATGAATTATACGAAGTAGAAGGCGGCGAAGGCACAGGCGCATATCTCCGGGAAGACGAGCTGGGCAAAATCAAAACAATTTTCTGGGCATTTAATATTGTCGATTATGCGCCGTTTGTGACGGTCAGCGGCGAACTGGATGACGGCTCTGATGTAACAGTAATCGGCAGCTGGTTCAATCATCATATGGAACTGCCCACAGGTGAACAGCTCGATGCCGGCATCGCAAGCCTGCGAAGCTGGTGGGAAATCGAATCCGGCGACTGGATTAACGAACAGTCCGGCAGTTCGGAAGATTCTGCCATGATTGGCACGGCACTTGCCAAAAAACTGAATCTTTCTGTCGGAAGCTCCCTGCATCTCAAAGGCTCTGACGGAGAGAAGACTTTCCGGATTGTCGGCATTTTCGATGCCGGCGGAGAAGAAGACGACCAGATTTTCGCGCCGCTGAATGCTGTACAGTCTCTTGCCAATCTGGACGGCTGTATTGACAGCATCGAAGTCAGTGCCCTGACAACTCCGGATAACGAACTGGCCGAACGTGCTGCCAAAGATCCGAAATCGCTGACAGTCAGTCAGTACGAAATCTGGTATTGCACTGCTTATGCAAGTTCCATCTGTTACCAGATTCAGGAAGTGATTACAGATTCTGTTGCTTCTCCTGTCCGTCAGGTAGCCGATTCCGAAGGCGCAATCATGGAAAAGACACAGCTTCTCATGATTCTGATTACAATTCTGAGCATGATCGGCGCGGCACTGGGCATCTGCAATCTGGTGACGGCCAGCGTAATGGAACGAAGCAGTGAAATCGGCCTGATGAAAGCCATCGGCGCACAGAACGGCGCGATTTCCGGGCTGGTGTTGACGGAAATCTTCATTACGGCGATTTTCGGCGGTATTATCGGATTTTTTGCCGGATTCGGCTTTGCACAGATTATCGGGCATACTGTATTTGGTTCGGCAATTTCGATGAAGCCTGTTGTCATTCCGATTGTAGCAATTCTGGTTATTCTGGTGACACTTGCTGGAAGCATTCCGGCTATCAGAATGCTGCTGAGACTCCGTCCGGCCGAAGTGCTCCACGGCGGTCACTGAGAGGAGATTTATCATGAAAAAAAGACAAATGTATTTCCGCATGATTACGGCCTCTCTGATGAGAAGGCGTTCCAGAATGCTGGTTGCACTGCTTTCGATTGCAATCGGCGCGACAGTTCTTTCCGGGCTGGTTACGATTTATTATGACGTTCCCCGGCAGATGGGTGCACAGTTCCGCAATTACGGAGCAAATATGATTTTTACTGCCGCAGAGGATACTTTCACGCTGGAGGATGTTCATCAGGGAACGGCTCTGATTGCATCAGACCAGCTTGTCGGAGTTGCGCCGTATCGCTATGAAAATGTCCGGATTCACGAAAGCCCCGTCGTCGTGGCCGGTACGGACATGAAGGGCGCACAGGCGACAAGTCCTTACTGGCATATCGAAGGCGAATGGCCGTCGGAAGAAAATCAGCTGCTGGTGGGCGCAGGAATTGCCGAATCGTATCGTCTGAAAATCGGCGAAACACTGGAAGTCAGCTATACACCTGCGGAAGCCGCTTCCGGCGATGAGACAATTTTAGATCATATTATAGATTTTGAAATTACAGGAATTCTGGATACAGGCGGTTCGGAAGAGGATTATTTATACATGTCGCTTTCTGACCTGGAAACGCTTACGGAAGAAGCTGGTACAATCGATGTTGCAGAACTCAGCATTTCGGCAGCTTCGGAAGAATTATCCGCCTATGCTGACAGAATCAGCAGTGCCGTGCCGTCGGTCAATGCAAGATTAGTCAAGCGCGTGACCGCTTCGGAAACGACTGTTCTGACGAAACTCCAGGCACTTGTGCTGCTGGTAACAATCGTGGTACTGGCTCTGACGATGATCTGTGTTGCAACGACAATGACGGCTGTCGTGACCGAACGCCGCAAAGAAATCGGCCTGAGAAAAGCTATCGGAGCTTCGGATACCAGTATTGTGAAAGAATTTCTCGGCGAAAGCATGATGCTTGGCGGACTGGGCGGCATTCTGGGTTCAGTGCTGGGCTTTCTGTTTGCACAGCAGGTCAGCATTCATGTGTTCAGCAGTTCCATTTCCTTTATGCCTGCGCTTGTTCCGATTACAATTTTAGTTTCTGTGCTTGTCACAGGATTATCCAGTCTGATGCCGATCCGCAGTGCTACGGAAGTAGACCCGGCACTGGTGCTGAAAGGCGAATAAAAGAGGTGTTCTATCATGAGTCTATTGGAATTAAAAAATATCTATAAAATTTACGGCGAACTTCATGCACTAGACAATGTCAGCATGAAAGTAGAAAAAGGCGAATGGGTTTCCATTATGGGGCCGTCCGGTTCCGGCAAAAGTACAATGATGAATATCATCGGCTGTATGGATAAGCCCAGCAAAGGTGAAGTACTGCTCGACGGCGTGGATATTGCCAAAGAAAGCGCAAAAAATCTGACAACTGTCCGCAGGGATAAAATCGGCCTGATTTTTCAGCAGTTCCATCTTGTCAATTATCTGACGGCTGTCGAAAATGTCATGCTGGCGCAGTATTATCACAGTCTTCCGGATGAAAAAGAAGCAATGGAAGCTCTGGAGCGCGTGGGACTGGCCGACCGTGCCAAGCATCTGCCCAGTCAGCTTTCCGGCGGCGAACAGCAGAGAGTCTGCGTTGCAAGAGCATTGATCAACTATCCGGAAATTATCCTGGCCGATGAACCGACAGGCAATCTTGACGAGGCCAATGAAGAAATCGTCGTAGATCTGTTCCATAAGCTTCACAATGAGGGCACAACGCTGATTGTCGTGACACATGACCCGGAAGTCGCCGAAGTCGCACAGAGAACTATCGTTCTCCGGAACGGCCGTGTCGTGAAAGAAGTGCAGAATCAGAATTTTACAGGAAAAATTCATTTCGATGAAGAAGGTACACATGTTACCAAAAATGATCTTAAATCTGAAGAAGAAATTCAGGCGGAGGAACATGCTCATGAAAATCAATAAAAAATTAATATGCCTTCTGTGTGCTGTCTCTGCAATGGGACTGACTGCCTGCGGCAGCAAAAGCTATGCCGATGGTACTTACAAGGCCCAGAGTCAGGAATATGTCAATGATGAAGTTGATTCTACTGCCGGAAACGGCTACGGAGTTGTAGAATTGACTATCTCCGGAGGTGCCATCACTGCCTGTGATTTTAAAACTTACGAACTCGACGGAAGTCTGAAAGATTCTGAATACGGCAAGGAAAACGGCGAAATTGCAAATAAGGATTTCTATAACAAGGCACAGAAAGCTCTTGCGGCCTGCGATAAATATGCCGCACAGCTGGTTGAAAAAGGCGATCTCAAAGAAGTCGATGCCATCAGCGGTGCAACGGTTAATTATAACGAATTCAAAGAAGCCGTCACAGATGCCCTGAAACAGGCAGAACAATAATCTGAATTATGAAGCTGATGAAACATATTATTTCTGACATCTTAGTATTATTTCTTCTGCTGGGAGTGCCGTTTCTCCGGACGGATTACTATCAGGCACTCCGGAGCAGTAATCCCGATGCCGTTTCCAGTGCTTCCGTGATTGTCGATAAGCCTTCCGGCGCATATCTGGTATATATCAATCTGGAAAAGCATACAGATTCCGAAGCTTTGGAAACCTGGCGCGATTTTTTCGCCGGAAAAGAAATCGGCCTGATTTTTGAAGATATTATCTGTTCTGTTGCCTCCGGGGATGTGAACGCGAAAACTCTTGCCGAAAATTATCAGTCCCGTCTGCCGGAGCATCAGTGCGAAATCAAGTCCGAAGATGTAACATTAATGCTCTCCAAAGCCGAATTTAAAAAATTTGATATTCTGGTAATTTCGCAGGAATTTGCAGATGCTTATCATGCTGACAGTCTTTCCGGCAGGCCGGGAATTGAAGTCATTCAGGTACAGGGGGCGGAATCATGAGAAAATTCAATGCTGTATTAAGCATGGGCATTCTGGCACTGTTCCTGATTCATGCAATTGCCGGGAGCTTTCAGCTTGCCGGAATCATTCCGGGCGGTTCCGGAATCATGAAGGCCGCCGCCTGGCTGATGCTGGGACTGATTGTGATTCATATCATCATTGGATGCAAACTCACAGCCGATACACTGCAAGCCTGTAAAAAATCCGGAGTTTCTTATCATAAAGAAAATAAATTATTCTGGCTGAGACGCTCCAGCGGCTTTGCAATCATGATTTTTATCCTGTTCCATGTGCTGATTTTTCTTGGCAAAGATGAGAACGGCGTGTTCAGATTAAGCTATTTCGGCATTCTTCAATTGATTTCACAGATTCTGCTTGTAATTTCCATTGCTGTGCATGTTCTGACGAACATCCGGCCGCTGATGATTGCCATAGGAACTAAAAGCTATGCTAAAATTCTACTGGATATTTTATTTATCCTGTCTGTGATTTTAATTCTTTCCGGAATCGGATTTGTAATTTATTATCTGCGCTGGAATGTGCTGTGAGGTGAGTATATGCAGAAAGTCATCATAATCGGGGCAGGACTGGCAGGCTTGTCGGCATCCGTCACGCTCGCGGAACACGGAGTTCCCTGTGCTCTGATTTCGCTCCAGAACTCCGAACGGGCGCAGTCCGTCTTAGCCGAAGGCGGCATCAATGCGGCTCTGAACACTATGGGCGAAAATGATACAGTTCAGAATCATTATCAAGATACAGTCAAAGGCGGCGTTTATCTGGCTGACCCTAATGCAGTACAGAATCTGACATATCATGCGCCGGAAATTGTCCGCTGGCTGGAACAGCTCGGCGTACCGTTCAATATGACGGAATCTGACATCATGCTCCGGAATTTCGGCGGTCAGAAAAAGAAACGCACTGCGTATGCCCGGAGCAGCACAGGAAAAATCATCATGACGGCTCTGATTGATGAAGTCCGCAAATATGAAGTTTCCGGGCTTGTGCAGAGATTTCCGCATCACAGGTTTATCCGGCTTCGGATTGCAGATCAGGTCTGTCAGGGAGTAAGCATTCAGGATGATTATACAGGAGAAATACTTGATTTTTCCGGAACTGTTTTATTATGTTCCGGCGGTATGAACGGCATCTTTCCCGGCATGACCACAGGAACAACTCAGAATTCCGGCGATGTCACTGCAACAGTATTCCGTCAGGGCGTGAAGCTCGGCAATCTGGAAATGCTGCAATATCATCCCACGACAATCGGCATTTCCGGAAAACGCTGTCTCGTCACAGAAGCCGCAAGAGGGGAAGGCGGCAGGCTCTATATCATGAGAAACGGTCAGAAATGGCACTTCATGGAAGAAAAATATCCGGAGCTGAAAAATCTCATGCCGCGTGATGTCGTTGCACGGGAAATGTATTTTGTCCGGCGCGAACTCGGCGGAGAAGTCTTTCTGGATATGACCGGACTTCCTGAAATAACATGGCAGAAAAAACTCTCTGATCTGCGGCAGGAAATCATGCATTATTTGTCATCAGACCCTAGAACAAATCCCATTCCTGTCAGAGAAGGCATTCATTATTTTATGGGCGGTATTGATACAGATGAATTTCACAGAACAAATCTGGAAAATCTCTATGCCGCCGGAGAATGCACCTGTCAGTATCACGGGGCGAACCGTCTGGGCGGAAATTCCATGCTTGGCGCACTCTACGGCGGAAGAAAAGCCGCTGAAAGCATCTTGCAGAATCCGGCCGAAATCCGGGAAAGCAAGACAAATTCTGAACAGGAAAAGTTTATTCCGGCATCTCCCGTGCTGATTCAGGAAATCAGTCAGATTCTGCTTTCCGGGCTGGGAATTGTCCGGAATCAGAAAACACTGGAAACAGCTCTTGAAAAATTAAAACAGCTTTCCTGTCAGAGAACTTATCATTTCTATGAACAGAACAGGCTGTTACTGGCAGAGGCCATGCTTGCTTCTGCTCTGGAACGCCGTGAAAGCCGCGGCGCACATTATCGTGAGGATTATCCGGAAAAAAATGAAGACTTCCGGAAAACAACTATTGCAGAATATGCAGAGCAAATCCGGATTTCGTTCCGGGAAATTCCAGAAAAGAGGGCGGATGCATGATAAAGCTGAATTTGGAAATTCTTCGCCGGAAATCCCCGGAAGATACTCCTCATTGGGAGAGCTATGAATTCTCTTCTCAGGATGAAAATATCAATCTTGCGGCGGCTCTTACGGAACTGAACCGGACTCTTGCAGAGCCTGTCAGGTGGGAATGCAGCTGTCTACAGAAAAAATGCGGTGCCTGCGCTATGATAATTGAAAACCGTCCGCGGCTGGCCTGTGATACGCCGCTGAAAGAATTCCGGGATAAAATCAGAATTGAACCGCTCCGGAAATTTCCTGTAATTGCCGATCTGATTGTAGACAGAAGTATTTTATTTGAAAATCTGAAAACTATGCAGGTCTGGTTTGCAGAAGAAGCAAAAACAAACGGTTCTCAGACGGCCTATGAAGCTTCGCGCTGTCTTCAGTGCGGATGCTGTCTTGAAATCTGTCCGAATTTCTTTGCCGGAGGAGAATTCGCCGGTATGGCCGCCATGGTTCCGACAACAAGACTGCTGACTGCTCTGCCCGATCAGCAGAAAAAAGAACTTTTCCGGGCATATCGGAAACATATCTATGAAGGCTGCGGAAAATCGCTTGCCTGCCGGGAAGTCTGTCCTGCCGGAATTGAAATAGATCAATTATTAGTGCGTTCCAATGCTGTGGCCGTCTGGAAACGGAAAATCAAACATGATAAATAAAAAAATTCTCAGCTTGTTGCTGCTATTCTGTATTTTCCTGACAGGATGCAGTCAGAACAGGCATTATGAAGTCCGGCAGGATCTGAGTGTTTATTTTTCCAATGCCGATGCCGTTATTGCCTCTGTCCGGAATTCGCTCCGGAAACATGATAAAAAAATCATCATCCAGTATACTTCCCACAGAGATAATATGAATGATATCGGCAGCATTGTCAGGGAACTGATGCATTATGCCGTGGACGAAACAGAAAATCCTACAGAAGGAGATTATATTTTTCATCAGTACGGCGGTTACGAGATGCATTACAGATATCAGCAGCAAAACGGCGAATATCATTACGAAATAGAAATTATCCCTGATTATTACACCACTCTGGAACAGGAACAGAAAGTTTCGGACAAAATACAGGAAGTTCTGGACAGTTTTCACTTCCGGAAATCCGCTTCGGAATATGAAAAAATCAGGGCAGTTTATAATTATATTTATCAGAACGTCGAATATGATAATGTGCATAAAAAAAATGAATATTATCACCTGAAATCCACAGCGTACGGTGCATTGATTTATCATCGTGCCGTCTGTCAGGGATATGCCGTGCTGTTATACAGAATGCTGAGAGAATCCGGCATCGATGTCAGAATCATCACAGGAACAGCACAGATTTCCGACGGCAGCACCGAGTTTCATGCATGGAACATTGTCCGGATTGGAGAGCAGTATTATAATCTTGATGTTACCTGGGATAAACAAATGCAGACAGAAGAATATTTTCTGAAATCGGATGAGAATTTTCCGTATCATATCCGGGATGAAATTTATGCTTCGCAGGATTTTTATCAGCAGTACCCCATGGCACAGCAGGATTATGCAGAATAAGATATTATTATTATTTTTTAAGGAGAGGTATTTATGAAAAAAATCAGCCTGATTCTTGATGCAGTGCTTTGTGTGCTGAGTGCACTGCTGTGCTTCGGAACAAAATATCTGTTCCATGCCTGCCCTCCCAAAGAGGACGGAAGCTGGATGGCCTGCCATTGGGCAGAACAGACCGTGTTCGGCCTGGGACTGGTTCTGCTGATTCTGAGTCTTGTCATGACATGCGCCATCAAAGATCAGAAAGTAAAATCCGGAATCGCCCTGAGTCTGGAAGGCATTGCCGCAATGGCTCTGGTAACGCCGAATTATCTGATTCATTTATGCATGATGACGGATATGCGCTGTCATGCTGTCATGAAGCCCGCTGTGATGATTATCAGCATAATTATCATTCTGTGCGGTGCGGCGGCTTCTGTCCTGCACAGAAAAGAGGAAACAGAATCATGAAAATTTCCAGATCGCTGCCGTTCCGGAATCTTGCCGGAAAACCCGTCAGAACGGCTGTTCTGATTTTTCTGACCGCTCTGCTGTCGCTGACCGTCTTCGGCGGAACACTCATGATTACCAGCCTGAGAACAGGGCTCCGTTCGCTGGAATCCCGTCTGGGAGCAGATATCATGGTTGTCCCCTACGAAGCAACGACAAAATCCAATCTGGAAAATATCGTCTTGCAGGGCGCAACAGGCTATTTCTACATGGACCATGCCAGATATGAAAAAATTCTTTCCCGTGAGGGAATCGGCCAGGTTTCGGCACAGTTCTTTCTTGCTTCGGCAAGTTCCGGCTGCTGTTCCCTTGCCGTGCAGATCATCGGCTTTGACCCGGAAACGGATTTCACCATCACCCCGTGGATTAAAAAAAGCTACAGCCAGACCCTTCAGAAATATGATATCGTTGTCGGAAATGACCTGAACGCTTTTGTCGGCGATACGCTCTCTTTCTACGGCACGGAATGCCATGTTGCCGCTAAACTTGATAAAACAGGCACCAGTTTCGATACAGCCGTTTTTACCAATCAGGAGACTATCAAAGCCCTGATTCAGTCTTCTATTGACCTGAATATGAACACTTTCCGGAATATCAATCCTGAACAGGTTGTTTCCTGCGTTCTCATCAACGCCGCCGAAGGCTATACGCCGGAAGAAATCGTCAATGATATTAATATTCATATCAAGAAAGTCAAGGCAATCCAGACAAAAGAAATGATTTCCGGCATTTCCGACAGCTTGCAGGGCGTTTCCCGCATCATCGGCATTTTAATTCTGATTGTCTGGATTCTGGGCATTGTGATTCTTCTGCTTGCGTTTACCATGAGTGTCAGCGAACGGAAAAAAGAATTCGCCGTGCTCCGTGTGATTGGCGCATCCCGGAAGAAACTGGCCGGAATTGTCATGCAGGAATCACTCCTGATCTGCCTTGCCGGCAGTGCCGCCGGCATCCTGCCGGGACTGCTGATTCTCCTGCCCTTTCATCAGCTGATTGAAGAACAGCTGAATCTTCCGTTTCTTCTGCCGAATTCCGGCGCAATCTTGGGCTATGTAATCGGCGCAATACTTGCCTCTGTCCTGACAGGCTGTACCGCCGCCGCCGCTTCTGCCCTGCGCATCAGCCGCATTGATACCGCCCTCATCCTGAGAGGAGATAATTAATCATGATTCTGAAAGCCGAAAAAATCAGCAAAGAATTCATCCGGGAAACAAAAAATTCCAACCGCTTTTTAGCCTTGCAGGAAACAGATCTGACCCTGGAAGCCCGTTCGCTGACTGTTCTGACCGGCCGCTCCGGTTCCGGAAAAAGTACACTGCTGAATCTGCTGGCCGGGCTGATGCTCCCCACCTCCGGCAAAATCTTTCTTGATGAACAGGAACTCTATGCTATGCCCGACCAGGTTCTGTCACGGTTCAGGAATCAGCATATCGGCGTGATTCCGCAGGGACAAACCGCTCTGCACAGCCTGAACGTGCTGGAAAATGTCTGCCTGCCCTATACGCTCCGGGGCGAAGATGCCCATCAGGCCGAGGCAGAAGCTTTGCTGGAACAGCTGGATATCCTGCACCTGAAATCTGCCATGCCTGCGGAACTCTCCGGCGGCGAACTGCGCCGTATGGCCGTTGCCCGCGCCGTTCTGCGCAAACCGGAACTTCTGCTGGCCGATGAACCAACCAGCGACCTGGATGACGAAAACACCCGTACAGTCTTTGCGTTTCTGCGGCAGGCCGCCGATCAGGGTGCCGCTGTGTTCGTGGTGACACATGAGAACGATGCCTTCCGCTATGCTGACCGCTGTTTCCGCATGGACGGCGGCAGAATGCAGGAACAATCAGCCGATTGATTCATCAGATTTATCGTAACTGTTGGTGCGAACGGGGGATAAAACCAGAGGAATTCCGGCCTGAAAAAACGGGCATTCGCACCTGACATTTTCAAAAAAGCAGAAAAAAACACTTGACAAATTGTGCAAAGTGTGGTATACTATACTACAGAGCAGAATATTTGCCAAAGGGCTTTTGTTACATCTGCATGATATTTCCTCTTTCGGGGTTTGAATTTTAGTTATTTTTGCGGTTGCAACCCATACGCCGCACGGCGGTTGAAACAGGTTATTTTCGTAGCCCGTTAAAGTATAGCCCATAGTTGCAACCCATACGCCGCACGGCGGTTGAAACGCAATACCGTAATCTTTCACCATCTTCTGGATTTTGTTGCAACCCATACGCCGCACGGCGGTTGAAACGCTTCTGCATTCATGTATTTGAGCATAGGTACCGACATGTTGCAACCCATACGCCGCACGGCGGTTGAAACGAAACAGCAGGATGAGTGTCTTATCGACGTACCAGAGTTGCAACCCATACGCCGCACGGCGGTTGAAACGGGGTGAATCAGTCCGCCGACTTTAACACCTTCTTCGTTGCAACCCATACGCCGCACGGCGGTTGAAACTTCCGACATTTCATCGAACTTGTTTGTCTTGCGGATGTTGCAACCCATACGCCGCACGGCGGTTGAAACTGTTGCTAATAAGTTTACGATATCATTTCTGAGTTCTGTTGCAACCCACACGCCGCACGGCGTTTGAAAAATTTATCTTTAATGTACCGCTGTTTGAATTTCGGTTTGAATAGTGGTTTTTGTTGTACCCTCCCGGAACTGAAAGATGCAGTATTCTATAAAGGAGTTTTTATCATGAAACTGAAAAAAGCAACTGCTGTTCTGTCTGCTGTGGTTCTGCTCGGAATGCAGGCTCTCCCGGCCAGTGCTCTGTCAGTTTCCGATATGCCGGAAACTGGAATCCTCAGCGAAGAACCGCCCATGCCGGAAACTTTTACAATCCAGACGGAAACTATGACTTTTGAAGGCTATGCCGATTATAATTCAGATTCTGTTACTTTAATCAAATGTGATGCTTCTCTGACATATATTGAAATTCCGGCCGAGGTCACTGACCCCGAAACCGGAATTACTTATCCTGTAGATTATATCAGCAGTGATGCTTTCACGGACTGCCCCGCATTACGGGAAATAACTGTGAACGAAAATCAAACCAGATATCAGAGCATTGACGGCATTCTGTGCAGTGCTGACGGCTCCGAACTGATTTATTATCCCCCGGCGAAATCGGTGGAAAGTATCATAATTCCGGAGGGAATCAAAAAAATCGGCATGAATGCATTCCGGCATCATCCGGCGAAAGAAATCACGCTTTCTTCCGGCTGTGAAACGGTTCTTAACTATGCATTCGGCGAATCACTCGAAAAGCTGAATCTGGGAGAAAGCACGAGAGCCATTTCTTTTTCGGCGTGCTCCAACTGCAAAAACCTGAAAGAAATCACAGTTCCGGAGAAGAATTATTATTTCAGTGCGGAAGACAATGTTCTCTTCAACAAGAATAAGACTATCCTGTATGTATACCCGTCCCGGAAGGCTGAAACAAGCTATACTGTTCCTGAAACTGTCACAGAAATCGGCGGAGGAGCTTTCATCTGCTGCGATGCTCCGGAAGAAATTATTCTGCCGGAAGGTCTTGCCAGAATCGGCGGAGATAATTTCAGGCAGTGCAAAAATCTGAAAACTCTGACGATTCCGGAAGGAATCACCAGCCTGAGCAATATCGGCAATGACTGTGAAAATCTGGAAACGCTGTATCTTCCGTCCACGCTGACTTATGTCTATCATATTTTCAGCAGATGCGGCCTGAAAGACGTGTACTTCAACAATACGCAGGATTACTGGTATAATATGTCCAATGTCCGGAGCACAGCAGTCCTGACTTATGTAACAATGCATTTTTCTGATGATAATGATTATATCCGCCTCAGCGAAAACGGCATTGACTATCGTGTATATCTGGATCAGGCTGTTGTCATGGGATGCAGTCCGGAACTGACAGAAATTCAGATTCCGGAACAAGTCCAGAATGTTCCTGTTACGGAAATTCATTCAGAAGCGTTCCGGAATGATGAAAATCTGAAATCTGTTGAAATTCCGGAAACTGTCATCAGTATCGGATACAGTGCATTTTACCAGTCGGCTTTGGAACGCGTGAATCTTCCGGAACATCTGACCGAACTTGGCGCATCCGCATTTTATCATACCAATATTTCTGAAATCACAATTCCGGACGGCATTACTGACCTGAACGGCGGCATGTTCTGCGGCTGTGAAAATCTGAAACTTGTGAATCTTCCGGCAAATCTGAAAACGATCGGTGCGAATGCCTTTTCTCACTGTGCGATAGAAGAAATCCTCATTCCGGAAACGGTCACGCGAATCAGATGGAATGCCTTCCAGAACTGTTCTGCTCTGAAAGAAATCACCCTTCCGGAAAGCACTGCCCAGATAGAAGACGGCGTATTCCAGAACTGTACTAATCTGAAAAAAATCACAATTCTGAATTCTGCCTGTCAAATTTATGATTCTCCCGGAACAATCTGCAATGCTTATTCTGAAATTGAACTTCCGCCGGAAGGCTGTATTGCAGAAATTGAAATTCATGCAGAATTTTCCGGAATCATCCGCGGTTATGAAAATTCCTCGGCGCAGAAGTACGCCGAAAATCAGGGCTATTTATTTGAAGCAATTGCAGATTCTGAAAATTTTCAGTCCGGCGATGTCAGCGGCGACGGAAAGATTACTATTCTGGATGTCATTGCTGTGAACAAAGCCGTGCTCGGAAAAGATACTCTCTCAGAAACACAGCTGAAAGCAATTGATTTCAATCAGAACGGCAAGCCCGATTCGGAAGAGGCTCTCACAGTTCTGAAATACATTGTCGGCCTGATTGCCGATTTTACAGCATAAAAACAAATCCCCGGATTTCTCCGGGGATTGTTCTGTAAAGATGGAAAGAAATTTTGGAAAATCGTTAAGGTTCAAGGTCAAATAACTGATGATAGAAATTGGCATAATCTGTTCTGTTCTCTTTGGTGAAGGAAATCGCCGAAGACGGATGCAGATTCATCTTGCCGGTCAGCAGATACTGAATATCATAGCCCCATTTCAGACCCTGCTCTGTTTTGAGTTTGAGCGTATAGTCTTCATAGAATTTCAGAATCGGGGTCAGATTATATTTCGGATTTTTCAGGAAGCCCAGCAGAAGTTCCATAGCGCAGTTGCCTGCTCCTCTGCCCATACTGCCGACTGTCGCATCCAGGAAGCTTGCGCCCATGGAACAGCTTTCCACAGTATTGGCAAATGCCATCTGCTGATTATTATGTGCATGAATTCCCACCTGTTTTCCGGCAGGTTCCATGAATTCCAGATACATCTTAGTCAGCTCCTGCACCTGTTCCGGGAACAGTGCGCCGTAACTGTCCACAATGTACACTGCCTTGATGGAAGACTGTGCCAGAAGGCGGAGTGCTTCTTCGATATCTTCGGTTCTTGCTTTGGAAATAGCCATAATATTGCAGGTTGTCTCATAGCCCAGACTTGCGGCATATTCGATCATTTCAATAGCGGCCGGCATTGTATGAATATACGTTGCCACACGCACCATATCGATTACGCTTTCTGACTTCGGGAGCAGATCTCGCTGAAGATTGGTTCTGCCGACATCGGCCATGACGGAAAGTTTCAGATCTGTATCATTATTGCCGACAATTCTGCGGAGATTTTCTTCTTTGCAGAATTTCCAGTCGCCGAAATCTTCCAGTTTGAAGACATCTGTATCTGCAAGATAGCCCATTTCCATATAATCCACACCGGCGCGGAGATTAGCCAGATAGAGTGCTTTTACAAATTCGTCCGTAAAAAAGAAATTATTTACAAGTCCGCCGTCGCGGATTGTTGCATCAAAGACCTTGATATCGGGTCTGTACGTCATTAAATTACCTTTGCGTTCCATGATAGATTCCTCCGGGTTGAATATTTTATCAGTTTAAAGCGTTTAAGCTTTAAATCACTATAGTAAATCATAACACTTTTCAGAACAAAAATCAAGTGTTTTTTTCAAATTTTTTATTTTTGTGAATTCCGAACAAAAACAGTCCCGTTTTTCAGGACTGTTTTTTACAAAATTTTATTTACCCAATGCCCAGAATCATTGCGATAATCCCGGCGACAAAAAACGAAATGATGATATTTCCGGCAAACATGAGATAATATTTAAAAACATTCCAGCCTGTGCGGTTTCTGGAAGCATCCGGTTCAGAGGGCTTTTTGCCGGCCAGAACCGGCGGCGCGATCATGAAAATGCCTATTCCGGCAAAAAACGGTATCAGTGCAGGATCAGAATGCGAATCCTGCATCATCATCAGAACAAAAGCGATTGTTACAACGGCCAGAATACGGTGCCATCTCCAGAATTTCTTTTTCCAGCGGCGGAACGCGGCATCATCAAACAGCATACCCGGCGGATAATTCTGAAACGGCTGTATGTTGACATTGGAATTTCCGTACTGCTGAGGGGGCATTTCATTCTGAACAGAAAACCGGGGCGGAATCGCCTGATTTTGTTCCGGACTGCCGTACATCGGAGGCACTGCCTGCTGATTCGGGGATTGTTCTATCATAATATCGGCATCGCAGAATTCGCAGTGAACTACTTTGGTACTGTTGGTAATATTCAGCATAGCTCCGCAGTGCGGACATACAAGAGACTGTAACTGCATAATATCCTATCCTCCTAGTTTACCAGACGTGATAATCCTGACTGACGAAATATACCAGCTGCGACAAACGCAGATTCTGGGCTTTGACGGCATCATCCTGCATGGCACGGAAAATCGTCTCGAATTTGCCGCTGCTGCGCAGAAGATTATATACTTCGTCACGGCTGGGATTATATTTCCGGAGATACTGTTCTGCCGCATCGGCCATATAGCCGTAACTTCTGACCTGCGATTTTTTTAATTCAAATTCCGGTTTGCCGTAATCAAATACAGGAATCAGTCCGTCATTGTCACGGAAATTGACAACCAGCTGTGCCGCGATTTCCGGCAGAAATGCTATCAGTTCGACAGCAATGGAATAATCCGGACAGAATTTATGAATTTCTTCATACGCTTTCTGCCGGGAAACCTCGTCTGTGATTTCTGTCATTTTATTCAGTGCCAGAAAGGCCAGATCGCCGACATTCTGTTTGGTAAACGGGCAGGGCTGATATGTTTTTTCATCCTGAATCAGGACTAAAAATAATTTATCAATATTTGTCTGTCTTTCTTTTCGGGAATAGATTTCCTGATAAAGCAGATCGGTCAGATCCGGATAGAGCGTCCCGTTGATTCTTGCTTCGCAGAACTGCTTATTGCCGCCCATATCGGCAGAATATAATTTTATCCAGTAAACGCGCTTTGTTCCGAGATATTCCGGTATTTTATCCCTGACGATACTCCATAAATCCGCGCCCTCGCCTTTGCCTTTGTGCAGACGGATTTTTCGTTCCGGCACATGGAATAAATACTTCTGATGAATTATTTCGGCAGAAACTGTTTCTGTACCGGGATGTTCCAGCGCATACAGCACGGAATTCAGAACGCTTCCGCAGAATTCGGCAGTACAGATTTTCATTGCTTCTTCGATAGAATTTCCCAAACCGGCGCAGGATTCGACTAAATCTTCATCGAACCAGTCATGTTTCAGGATAAACAGCAGCTGTGCACTGAATCTGTTCTGACGGCTGCTGACCTGACCGAACTCCAGGCCGACACGCAGTGCCTGACCGGTATAATGCAGCATATCGCCTTCCCAAACTGCACCGGGACAATATTCCAGCACCAGTTCCAGAAGGATTTTTCTCTGTTCTTCGGGCTGTAATGTATCGAAATCGGGCATGTGACACACTCCTTTATATTGCAAGATTACTATTTCAGTATAACATAAAACCGGGTAACTGTCAATAGAAAAATCCCCTGCCTGTGCAGGGGATTTGTGTTTGGATTATTCTGTAAAGCTTGTAATTAGGCCGACGATATATTTCAGGATAGTCAGCGATTCTTCTGAATCGGGCTTGCCGTTCTGATTGAAATCGACAGCTTTCAGCTGAGTTTCTGAGAGAGTATCTTTTCCGAGGACGGCTTTGTTTACTGCAATGACATCCAGAATATTGACTTTTCCGTCACTGCTGGCATCGCCGGGCATCACTTCCGGGTCTGAGGGTTCTGCTTCGCCGATACGGATATAGCCGTCTTCCCAGGTGACATTGTCTGTATCAGTATATCTGCTTGTTCCGGTTTCATCAAAGGCTGACCACAGATGTTTCCAGTTCGGATTGGCCGGTGATGTAGTACTGTACTGAATATCATACTGATCGCCGTTTTTGGCACTTTCGGGAACCTTGACATACAGCAGTGCAAGATTTCCGGTTTCAGTCACTTTTTCCATACTAACCCATGCGAACAGCGTAAAATTCTCTCTTGAATCAGAAGTTGCACTGATAATCAGCGGTGTTTCTCCTTCGGGGAAATCATCTCTAAAATAGCTGCCATACAGCGAATAATTGCAGCGTGAATCTACAATGACTGCCATTTCCATGCTGTTGAAGCCGGGATTTTCAGTCAGGCGGACAAAAACCGGAACTGTATAATTCATTTCTTTCAGTTCATCCACGGTTACATTTTTCTGGTCGATGGCAACATGAATATTTTCAGTTTTTTGTTCTGTGGGATTTTCTGTCGAATCCGGCACATCCGGATCCGGCTCGCCTTCGATCAGAATCCAGCCGTCTGTGGCATTGACATTGTAAAGCGTATCGCTATTTCCGAAGCTTGGTTCCGATGGAATGTGAGTATTATCCAGATAGCGGATATCATACTGAACACCGGGCTGTGCATTTTCCGGAACCTGGGCAATTATCAATGCAAGACGGCCGTATTTTCCGCCCCAGAGAGTTGCACCGGTCAGCCATGTTTTACTCTCATTTGTTGCAAAGGAAGGCGAAAAACCTGACCAGGAAACTGCGCTATCTTCTGAATTATTGTAATATCTTTCATATTCATATTGTGATGATACGACTTTATAAGAAAGCTGGCTGTCAACTTCGATGCCGAATTCAAATGCAGATATTCCGGGATTGTTTTCGAGCGATATCCATACAGGAATCTGATAGTTTTTCTGCTGTAATTCATTCATTGTGACAGAAACCTGATCGATGCTGATATTAACTGTCTTATCTGACTGTGTAAAATCAGCCTGATTGAAAGAGCCGCTGCCTCCGGCACCTATAGAGGCGGCATAATTCAGCACCTGCAATGCATCATACGGATTTATTTTTCCGTCCTGATTGACATCGGCAGATTTTCGGCTGACTTTTTCCAGTATTTCGCCGGAAACTGTTCCTTCTTCGGAAATATTTGCATAGTCAGAGAAATTATATTCATTTCCTACTCCGTAATTTGCGGCATAATACAGAATATATGATGCATCTGCGGCATTTACCTTACCGTCCAGACTGACATCTCCCTTCATAGCAACAAGGACATTCACAGGCTCCGACAGAGCGACATATTCTCCTGTTTCGTTGTTATGGTAGAAGATATACAGCTGCTTGTCTGCATAAAATGTACCGTCCTCATTGTAGTAATCATAATTATAATAAAATAAATCATGAGGAGAAAGATCTTCCAAAGGATTTTCCGGACTCACGCCGAATGCATACTCTTCGGGATCGGAAACATCCATAAAATCTTCAATGGCAAAGGGAGCAAAATCATCAGAAAAATAGAAATGTTCTGTTGTTTCTTCCGCACTGATGCAGAGAGGGGCACTGCTTCCGAGCATTGTCACAGCAGACAGAACCGCGATTGCTTTTTTCAATTTCATAAAAACATCTCCTTGAATTAAATTTTAAGCACGAAATCATAAGATTATGTCATTATTATACAAAAAATCAGCTGACAATGCAATAGATTTCACAAATTATTTACAAAATTTATACTTATTATCCAATTAAATTCAGCTGTTTTTAGGATATATTACAAAAATAATTATCAAAATAAAAACAAAAATAATAAAATTCCGAATTTTGTAAACTTTTTTAACTTTTTTTCGGAAAAACCTTGACGGATGATTCAGCTTACTGTATAATATATACTATGATAACTATGATAAAGGAGTTTTTTATTTATGAAACATCAGATCACAGCCGGTTTGCTTGCAGGCATCCTTCTGTTTGCATCGGGTTCGGTTCTGCCGGAAAAAGTTTCTGTTCCGGCACAAGCAGCTACTTCCGCCGATTTCAGCATCAGTGACAACGGACTGGATTTTCTCTGCGGATTAGAGGGATATCATCAGTACTGCTACTGGGATTATGCACAGTCCTCAATCGGATACGGCACAAAATGCCCGTATTCGTCCGTTCAGCCTCATGCGACGGGCCTGCACCAGACTACCAAGGCACAGGCAAAAGCGGCAATGCGTTCCGGCATAGCTTCTAATTATGCCGTAAAAGTAAAAAATCAGACCAAAGGCCTGACAATGAATCAGAATCAGTTTGATGCGCTTGTGAGTCTGGCCTATAACTGCGGCGGCGGCCTGAACAGAATTTATAACTGTCCGCTGACAAAATATCTGCGCGGCCAACTGACCGCTTCTTCTGCAAGAAGTCAGTACGGAAATTATATTGTCTATGCCGGCGGAACGTATCTCCGCGGACTGCATAACAGACGCGTTCAGGAAGCAAACCTGTTCTTTTCCACTGCCAATATGCAAAAGCCGACTACTTCCAATATTGCCATCCAGGGAAACCGCACTGTATTCGATACGACCGAAGAAGTTGTCTTTACTATGAGTTCCGACTATGGAACTACTTACTATCTGGGCATTGATTACGAAGGCCAGCGTCTGCTGACTCCCAAAGTAGCAAGCGGCAATACTTATTCTCATGTATTCGAGCAGCCCGGTCATTACAGTGTCTATGTATCGTCTTATAATTCCTATGGATTCAAGGACAGTCAGCGGATTGAATTTGATATTATTCTTCCGGCATATCTGCCGCATGATACTGCCATTTCTGTTTCAGAAGGCCGTACTTTGTTCCACACGGGCGAAACTGTCTCCTTTACGCTTACAGCGGACAAGGCTGATTTCTTTGTTGTGCATATCCTGAAAGACGGCGTTCAGGCCGGCGGCGGCCCTGTCACCAGATATCAGGATGCTTACTGCTATGAGACAACTTTCAGCTCTCCGGGAACTTATACTGTATATACCTCCGCTTATTCCGGCGGCTATTCTGCCGACAGTGAAAAACTGATTCTGGAAGTAACGGATCAGGATTTCTCCGGCGACCTGAATTATGATACTTCTGTCAATGAAAAAGATTTAATTCTTTTGCAGAATTATTTGCAGAAAAAAACTTCTCTCACCAAGCGGCAGACCGAACTTGCCGATATCAATCAGGACGGTCTGTGCAATATTTATGATCTTCTGGCTATGAAACAGAAATTATTATCTTCTCAGGAATCCTGAACTCACAGAACAAAAAGGCCTCTCCGGTCATCTGCCGGAGAGGCTTTGTAAAATCATGCATTCGGCACAGTGCTGAGCATCTCTGAAATTGCCGACAGTACAGTTCTGGCATCGGCAAGCTTGCTGATTACGTTATCCACCTGATGTGAATCGGAAAGACCCGTCTTGCACCAGAAGGCAAAGTGTTCGCAGTTGTTGACAGCAAGATCATAATTATTTTCACCAAGACGGCTTTTGGCGCGCTGTACAGTTTCTTCCGGCGTATACAGATGATATTCCGGACATCCGGTCAAAATCTGCTGCAAATCGACTGCATCGGAAACTCTTGTAAAAACAGAGTCGCCGCCGTTGGTATAAATCTTTTCAAACCTGCCGTTTTTATCCGGAAAATTAATAAAAAAGAATGAAGAACTTCCTCTCAGGAACTCACTCATAGGAGCTTCATGTACCGTTACGTCACTGCCTTCAAAGTCGCCGTTTTCTGCCGCGTAATGAATTACTTTATCATCGCCGATATATACTGCATAATGTTCATACACGCCGCGTTTCACGCCGATGATATCTCCCGGCTGGAGAAATGCTTCTGAAGTCAGCCGTTTCAGCTTTTCTTCCATAGCCGAACGCGATCCCCATGCCTTGCGTACATTATTCGGGTCCAGAATTCTGGCATTGCCTCCGATTTTGTGTACCTGCAATTTCCATCCGTTGATATTCATCAGCGTATCCCACCAGACTTCGCCGCCGAGTGTTTTTGTTTCTATATTAGGCATATCGCCCCATTCATCGGCATTCAGATGCTGGGCAAGCAGTTCCAGCAGGGATTCTTCTCCGGAATATAAATACTGCATATGGCTTCATCTCCTTTTCTGATATTATTTTATCTGATTTCCGGGCAAATGTCAATAGGTTTTATAATTTTTTAAAATTTTTTCTGATTTTCTCTTGACAAAACAGGATTTTTATAGTATAATAGTAATATCCCAATGGGGCATTAGCGCAGCTGGGAGCGCGTTACACTGGCAGTGTAGAGGTCACGGGTTCGAACCCCGTATGCTCCACCAGAATTCAAGTTCAGAAGTGGCTGCAAAAAGCCGTTTCTGAATTTTTCTTTTTTAGAATCCTGCGCTTATTCTGAATCTTTATGATAATAATCAAAAAATTTTTTTTAAAAGCCTATTGACAAATATCAATTGATAGTGTATAATATAATCAAAAGGAATTATCAATTGATAGTAAAAGAAAGGATATCCTATTATGAAGTTACCGCTTCGCTTAAAAAGAAATGATGTTAATAATTTTCTAAGGCAAGTAAAAGAAAAACTCAAAACTGAGGGTACGGACGGCTTTATGTTTATCCGAACCAGAAAAGCAGAAAAACCAAATCCGGAATTTACAAATTCCTATTGTCTGGGACAGCTGGAATATGATACAGAAGATGTCATGAGTGAAATTCTTACTTTGGAAGTTTCGCATTATTACGAATCACTCAGAGACAAAAAAGTCCTGATTCTGGCTTGGAATTATTGCATGTATTCATCAAAGAAATTCAGAAAAAACAGGTATATATCAAAATCAAAATGAAAGAAATCGGCGAAAATGAAGTTGTACTGTGTATTTCATTCCATTTTGCCGAACATAAAATAGAGAAGCTTCCATATAGTTAATTGGTATTATGTTTTTATTCAAGAAAGTGAGAGGGAAATGTTATGGAAGAAAAGGTAATTTTATGCCCCATGTGCAAAAAACATCCGGCAATTATTAAAATTGAAAAAGCAACAACAATTATCAAAGATACTAGTGTCGAATATGACGAGCTTGTCTATTTTTGCTCAACGCTCGGCGAAGATGATGAAGATGCTTATTTTATTCCTCCCAAAGTAATGGATGAAAATATGCTCCGTGCAAGAAATGCTTACCGGCAAATCAAAGGACTTCTGACTTCTGATGAAATTGTGGAGTTTCGTAAAAAATTCAATTTATCACAGGTCGAGCTGGCAAGACTGCTCGGCTGGGGCGATGTCACCGTTTCAAGATATGAATCCAAGGCAATTCAGGATTCTACCTATGATAATGAACTCCGGATGATGATGGAAAGCCCTATCATGATGCTGAAAATGCTTGAAAAAAATCAGTCTGTATTTGAATCTGACAGATATACAGCTATCAAGGACAAAATATCTGAGTTCATCACTGACGCACTTATCAAGCGGGAGAATCTAACAAATTGTTATGCGCTCTATTCACAGCCGTGTACTGCAAACGGCTATACTGTTCTAAACATTAACAAATTAGAACAGGTTATCAATTACTTTGCATCAAAAATTTCTGACCTGAAAAAAGTCTTTCTGATGAAACTTCTCTGGTACAGCGATGCACTCAGTTTCAAACAGAATCATATTGCCATTACCGGACTGGTCTATATTCATAAGCCGATGGGCGCACTGCCTATCGGACACGAAAACATCATGGATCTGTCAGGCATCCGTGTTAATGAAGAAACGCCTGATGATTTTGATTATTCTGTCTATCATATTCTGCCGAATGATGAAGCTGATTTCTCAAAGCTGTCGGAAAAAGAAATTGAAATTCTTGATGAAGTAATTGATAAGTTCAGTTCTTATAACGGAAAAAAAATTGCTGACTATATGCATGAGGAATATGCCTATCAGCACACTGTTCCCAATCAGATTATCCAGTTTACAGCTGCTGAAAAAATAAGAGACTTCTGAAAAAATACGCCGCTTGGTTTTCTCCGTCGGATTTACAGAATCCGGAAACAGTTTTTATGCTGTTTCCGGATTTTTTTATAAAATATCTTGCAGATTTCTTCAGAAAGTTGTATAATAAAATTAAAATCAAATCAGAACGGAGGGGTTTATCCATGACTTTAAAATCTAAAAAAACAACAGCATTTCTGACAGCGTTGCTGTTATCCTGCGGCGCAGTTCCGGTATCAGTTCCTGCATTTGCCGAAACTTCCGGAAAACTGGATTCTTCCAAATTTAAAATTTATGATGAGAATCTGGTCTACATCGGGGCAGATTATCTCAATTCCGCCGAGGTACTGTTCGACCAGCCGGACTATGCGCCGGAATCACCTGAAAATACCAGCGTTTCCAAAGAAATATGGGAAAAAACAATCAAGAATCAGAACTGGAAGCCAAATTATCAGGCAGAATTCGGCGAAGATACGTTTTTTCTCGATCTGGGCGCAAATTATGTAGTGACAGGCATTTGTTTTCTGGATACAAACGGCGTTCAGACCTGGACCATTCAGGACGGCGAACCGTTCCACTGGAATGAAATCGGCAGTTTCGAGACGGACTGGTATCAGGCATGGCGCGGCCTCATCTTTGAAACTCCGCGCGAAACAAGATATCTCAGATTTACAACGCCTGCGGGCGACAGCGGTATCAGTGAACTGGCTGTTTACGGCTATCAGACTTCTGAACTCTCTGCGGAACAGAAAGCTGTTACAGCTCCCTCTCCTGCCGCTCTTCCGAAAACCAATCTGACTGCCGGTCAGCGAATCGGCTTCAATGCGTTTATCGATGACCCTATGTCTGCCATGATGGCCGGCGGCAATATCCGGGAATATCATAATTTCAACTGGCTCTACGATGAAAACGGAAAAGTCAAATTCACGCAGGGCACATGGGGCGATATGGACAGCTATTATTCCGCCCTGAAAGCACAGAATATCAGCGTAATTCCCTGTTTTCAGGCCGGAAGCACTTATATTTCCGGAGAAAAACCGCCGGAAATTCCTGTTCCGTCCGGCGCAGATACGCTCGATCCTGCAAGCTATGCCCTTCATGCACAGGCCTTTTATCAGATTGCAGCCCGTTACGGCAGCAATACTGATATTGATGCTTCTTCCCTGAATGTCTCTGATAATTCTGAAATCAAAACCGGACTGAATCTGTTAAACGCTCTGGAAAATTCCAACGAACCCAATAAAACATGGAGCGGTAAGGCGAATTACTTCTCGCCTTATGAATTAGCTGCTATGTGTTCCGCCGATTATGACGGCCACGAGGGAACTATCCCCAATGCCGGAGTCAAAACCGCTGACCCGAATTTCAAGCTTGCTATGGGCGGTATGCTCAATACAGCTTCTTTCCTGGAATATCTGGATGAAATGAAACTCTGGTTCAGCTATCACAGAACTGATAAAAAATTCGCTGTTGATATCATTAATATCCATATGGGTGCGGATACTTATAATCCCGAAGATTCCGGTTTTGCTGAAAGAGTCAAGCAAATCCAGAACTGGATTGACCAGAATGCTCCCGGCACAGAACTATGGATTTCGGAATTTGAAGTCCCTATGGCTGACTGCGAAATTGAAAATACAGATAGTCATAATAATAATCTGTATCAGTTAAGATATGCACAGCGCGTGGCAAGAACATATCTGATGAGTATCGGCGCAGGCGTTGACCGTATGACTAAATTCCAGCTCCGCGATGAGGGCGAAGGTGTTTATTATAATTCCGGCCTGACGACAGGCAAGGGCGAATGGAGCAAGAAACTCGCCTGGTATTATACCGCCTGCATGACGAACATGCTTAAAAATGCCGATTTCATTCAGGACTGTTCCACTGATGCTGTCAAAGATTATCTCTTTAAAGACAGAATCACCGGCGATGAAATTCATTGTCTGTGGTCACCGACTTCCGAAGATAAAATTATTTCTGATTATACGCTTTCCGCCGGAACTGCCGGTTATGCCTATCTCACAGAACCCGGCACGTATGCCGAAGGCGTTACTTCTGAATTGAAAATCCAGAATCAGAATATTTCTGTCGATGTTTCGGAAACGCCTGTATTCGTGAAATTCTCCGGTTCGGAACAGAATATCATCAACGGCAAAGGAAAATATATCGCTCCGGCTTCTCTGGAAGTCACGGAAGACAACAAGCCCGGTCAGTTTGAGAGAATGTTCGATGAACCCGGTTCTATGCCGGAATTCGTCTACAGCGATACAGGCGCACTCAAAACGCCGGAAACGAATGTCAATGCTTCCAATATTATCGGAATCGTCAAATTCGATCAGAAATATATCCTGACAGGGTTCGGCATTTTTGATACTTACGGTACAGGCAGTATCAAAATCTATGATGATGCGACTGATACGCTTCTGTGGTCGAATGATTTAGGCTCTTATATGTCCAGAAATATCGAACTCACTGCCGACAGCATCCCGACGGATACCATCAGAATCGTCAAAGGCGGAGGAGATTTCAACGAACTGGCTTTCTACGGCTATCCTGCGCCGGAACAGTCTCAGATTGAAATGGATGTCACCAATGACGGCGCATTTACTCTGCTGGATGTGATTGCTCTGCAAAAATGGATTCTTTCCGAAAAGTCTGTATCAAATCCGTCAGCATCCGATGCCAATCATGACGGAATTGTCAATATCTATGATCTGGTATTCATGAAAAAAGCTCTGCTGAAAAAATAAAAAATACTTTTTTGCCTATCAATTCTGATTTAGTTCAGAATCTAAATAAATTTTTACAAGGAGAATGATGTATGAAAAAGAAAACAATCGCTTTTACAGCAAGTGCTGTGATGCTTGCCGCTCTGCCGGTGAATCTGCCCGTTTCCGCGGCCGTCAAGCCGAATCCTGTCATCAGCCGGAATTGTCCGGCCTATTCCGGAACAAATCCGGCTACTGCCTCTGCCGGAAATGATGACTATTATTATACTTCCTGGCAGGGTGCCGCTCCGGATGATTATCTTGCCTATGACCTTTCCGGCGTTCCGGAGGAAAACCGCAAAATCATCGATGCTGTCTGGTATAATATGAGTTCTTACGATGTCATCGGCCTGTATATCAACAGAAATATGGAACCCTCTGATTATACGATCGAAATCAATGCCGCTCCCGGCGGCACATATCCCGAAGACGGCTGGGAAATCGTCGAAACTGTCACGGGAAATACACTCAGTTCCCGTCAGCATATCGTCAATTTCGAGGGCTATAACTGGATCCGGATGCACGTCACGGGCGTGGACGAGAAAACAGAGGGAAACTGCATGTTGAATTTTGATATTCATGATGTTTCCGACGGCATCACAGACAGCTGGATTTTCTACGGCGATTCCATCACGGCCGGAGGAATGAATAACTGTTTCGGCACGGGATTTGCAACATTTCTCAACAGACTTGACACGGATTACTTCCCGATTCAGGAAAACGGCGGCATCGGCGGCATCACCAGCACGGACGGCCTGAATCATATTGACAGATGGCTTTCTGTCTTTCCGGGCAGATATGTCAGCATCGCCTACGGCACTAACGATGCATGGGGCAATCAGTCCGGCGCACAGAAATATTATGAAAATACTGTGGCTATGATTCAGAAAGTTCTGGATGCCGGAAAAATTCCTGTTCTGCCGAAAATTCCTCATGCCGAAGAACCCGGCGTTGCCGATTATCTGGATGATTATAACGCCATGATTGACAGAATTTATACAGAATTCCCGGAAGTCATCAAAGGCCCTGACTTCAATGCGATTATGCAGGATCATCCGGAATATCTGAGTTCTGACGGCGTACACCCCAACAGTGAAGGCTATGAGGAAATGCGCCGCATCTGGGCGGAAACGATGTATCAGAATGTCTACACGGCTGATTCTGAACCTTCGGCTGTCAAAGGCGATATCAATCAGGACGGCGTTTGCAGTGCGGCAGATGTCATCAAATTACAAAAATATCTGATCAAAAAAGAAACACTTTCCGACTGGAATGCTGCTGACCTGACAGAAGATCATATGATTAATATTTATGATCTGCTTGCGCTGAAAAAGCTTCTGCTTTCCTGAAAAAATAAAACGCTCTGCAAACGGATGCACCTGTTTGCAGAGTTTTTTAATTCAATACGGATAAATGCCGATTTCTGTGAAATATTTTGCAAACGTCAGAAAATCGCCTTCCTGAATTGTAAAATCATCATGCTGAATTTCCAGCATTTCCAGCCCGTCAAACGAAAACCGAAGAAAATAAATATCCTGAATGCTCTCGCACAGAGCTGTGAAAATTACCTGATTCTCTTTGATTTTCATAGCGGCTTTGGCAGGAGCTTTCCGGACTGTCACAGCATTTCTTTCCGTAATGCTGAAATCAAGTTCAATCTGATAAGCTTCGCCGATAACGGGAGAAAGACTGTCGGCTTTCCAGATGCCTTTTATCTGTCCTGTTCCGGTATTGCCGGAAACAAGCCAATCCTGATTCTGTTTTTTTATTTCTGTCACAGTCAGCAGCAACGCACTCACCTGCTTTATTCAAATAAATCTTTAGCCGCTTCCAGCTGAACATCAGTATCAGAATTTTCATCCTGTTCAACCACGATATCCGGTGCAAGGCCGATGCCGTGATAGCATTCTGATTTTGTTGTCTGATACGTGGCAACAGTCAGGGTCAGGCCGCCGCCGTCACTCATGCGTGTTGTAACCTGCATGATGCCTTTGCCGAATGTCTGTGTTCCGACAAGCTTTACCTGTTTGAAATCGCGCAGCGATGCCGAAAACAATTCCGCAGCACTGGCAGAATTTTCATTGACAAGCACTGCCATGGGAAGATCCAGTTCCTGCGCATCGGACTTGACAATCACTTCTGTCCTGCCGCCCTGATAAGCGGCTGTTGCAATATCGCCCTCCGGAAGCAGCGGATCGAGCATTTTTTCCAGAGCCGCCAGCAAACCGCCGCCATTGTCACGAACGTCAAAAATTAAAGCATCTGCTTCCTGAGAAAGCAAGTCGTCAAGAGCATCCTGAAACTGACTGGCTGTATTTTCCCGGAAACTTGCAATATGAATATATCCGATATGATTATCAAGCATTTCGTACTGGACAGTTATGACATCGAATGCTTCCCGAACGATAGAAAATTCTTTTTCTTCGCCGTCCTGCCGGACAGTCAGCCTGACAGTAGTCCCTTCTTCTCCGCGGATTCTTTCAATTGATTCGGCATATCCGACAGAAAGAACATCTTCTCCGTCCACAGCAATGATGATATCTTTGGGATGCAGTCCGGCACGCTGTGCCGGAGAATTTTCCTGCACCTCGATAATTTTAGGATATCCGTCATCATTTTGTATGACCGTCACGCCAATGCCGATTGTTTTGCCTGCTTCTTTGGTCATCAGGTCACTGTATTCTTCCGGGGTCAGGTAAGTGGAATATCTGTCGCCCAGCCCGGCCACATAGCCTTTGAGCATACTGTCTGTCAAGATATCCCTGTCATAATCCGTATAATAATTACTCTGGATATATTCATCCAGACTGGCAAGCCGCTGATATTTTTCTTCTGTTTTGCGCAGGCGGTGCTGCATAAACAGCACGGTTCCGGTAAATGTCAGTGCACAGAGCAGAGCCGTGACACTGACAAATGTAGAAAAACGAATCTGTTTCATAAATTCACTCAATAATTAAGATAATCACTGGGATTTACGGCAGTGCCGTCCTTGCGGATTTCAAAATGCAGATGATAGCCCGTTGACCATCCGGTTGTGCCGACATAGCCGACTGTCTGGCCTTTTTCCACATAATCTCCGACAGAAACAATCACTGACTGTAAATGTGCATACATTGTGGAATATGTTCCGTCCTCGTGATCGATCAGAACATAATTTCCGTAGCCGTTGCCGCAGCAGTTGCTGCTTTTTCCATAGTTATGGGTGCAGGCTGTGTTGATTTTGATGACTTTTCCTGCACGGGAAGCAACAGCATCTGCTCCGGCATTCTGTGCAATATCAATTCCCTTGTGAGTAGTTCCCCATCTTGTGCCGAACGTGCTGGAAATATAATAATATCCGGGGCACGGCCAGCCGAAGGCAGTATCATCATAATCGGGAACAGAAACCGGTTCCGGCGGCAGTGTTTCGGGCACTTCCGGAGCTGTTTCCGGAACAGGAGGCTCTGTTGCAGCGGTGGTGGTTGTTGTTGCTTTTGTAGTAGTAGTTGTTGTTCTGACAGTCGTAGTCACAGTCGTTGCTTTTACAGAAGCAGTAGTCCGGAGTGTTGTTTCTGCCGCCGCGGAGGATGTTTCGGCTGTTGTTGTTTCCGGCGCGGCAGTCGTCACGGCTGCCGGAGCAGTTGCAATGACAGGAGCTGTTTCGGGAGCAGAAGCGATTTCAGCTTTCTGCTGTGCAGAAGCGGCTGTCGTGACTGTCGTCGTTGCAGATGTCTGTCTGGTTGTAGCCGCTGTGGTAGTTGTTTCGGCAACTTTTCGGCGGGCTTCTTCTTCTGCACGGCGAATCTGTTCCCGGATTTCGGCCTCGGCAGAATCGGCAAGCTGATTTTCTGCTTCCAGCTGTGCGATAGACCGGTTAGCGGCATCCCGTTCAAAGGCAAGGCGTTCCTGTTCGGCCTGAGAATCGGCATAGGAAAATCTTAATTCACTCATAGAATTTTTCATTTCGTTCTGTGTCAGCTGTTTATCGGCCTGTGCCTTTTCGAGTTCGGCTTTCTGGGATTCCAGAGTTTCTTTATTTTTATGATAAGCCTCCAGTTCGGCTTTCAGATTTGTAACAAGTTCGTCATCATGTTTTGCAACGCAGGAAATCAGTTCGTATTTAGAGAGCAGGTCATAAAAATCCGTTGCTCCGGCAAGTGCGGAAATCAGACTGTCATTGCCGCTGATATACATTGCCCGGATACGGAGCTTGAATTCTTCCAGCCCCTGATTAATTTTAATTTCCTGTGCAGAAATTTCCTGCTCCAGATTAGAAATATCCAGATCCAGATAATAAATATTTTTCTTGATATTTTCCAGTTCGGTATCCATAATCTGCATATTGCTCTGGAGTGCGCTGATTTTATCCTGCAAGGCCGACTGATAAGCCGCGGCCTGCTTCTGATTTTCTGAAAACTGAGCCAGCTTGTTTTCATACTCCTGAATTTTCTTATTATTTTCCTGTTTTCTGGCCTCCAGCTCTGCGATGGTTGCAGCCGCCTGCACTTCATTTTGGGAACGATTCCAGCCGGCAGGCTGTGCGAGCATCAAAGTACCGCATGTGATGACTGCAAGAGTCATTGCGAGGGCTTTTTTCCATGTAAACGTAATCATAAATTCAAATCTGCAAAAGCAGAATTCTTCACACTCCTTTAAATACAAAAAATAACAGTAAAATTTAGTAATCTCTTTTTCTGATCAGACGTTGATATATTTTCTGGTACTGAACGCACTGCCGACTGCGCCAATCAGCGCACCGCCCAGCAGATATGCCAGTGCCACATAAAGATAAATGGCATCGAACGGAATAATACTGCCAATGCCGATGATACTCAGCAAAGTAACCTGATTTTCTATAATTTTTACAATTGCATCATAGACAAGCCAGGTAATGACCAGTGCGCCGCATCCGGCAAAGAAGCCGGTAATCATGCCTTCAATAAAAAACGGAAACCGGATAAAGGCATCTGTTGCGCCGACATATTTCATAATCTGGATTTCTTCACGGCGGGCATATACACTGGTTCTGGTGGTATTGGAAATAATCACAATAGCGACAATTGCCATTGCCGCAATCAGCGCACCCATCACCCAGCTGAGAATTACTCTTAACTGTGTCAGAAAACTGACGAATTCATACGGCGCATTGATTTTCATAATATGCTCCAGCTGCTGAAGCTGCGAGACAGTTTTATTCATCTGAGTAATATCTTCTACTTTAATCCGGAACGAATCGACCAGCGGATTGTCATCCCCCAGCGCATCGAACAGAACGTCATAATCTGCCATGCGTTCTTTCAGTGCCAGATATTCTTCTTCTTTGGAATAAAACTGTACATCGGCAATATTAGGCAGCGTTAAAATCTGACTGCCGATTTCGTTCAGCTTGTCCGCATCGGTATCGTCATTCATATAGACAATGATTTCATTCTGAGCTTCCACGCCGCCGATCATAGAGCTGATATTCTGGTATGCCAGCACGGAAGTGCCTACCAGAAGCAGGGAAACAAGCAGCACGCAGAACGAAGCAAATGCCATCATGCGGTTTTTCCAGATATTTTCTACGCCCTGTTCAATCAGGTACCGGATTCCGTTAAGTTTCATAATCCGTACCCTCCATAATATCATCATAGACAATCTGGCCGTCTGTAATACTGATAATTCTGCCGCCGAAGCGTTTGACAAGTTCGTGTTCATGCGTTACCATCATGACAGTAGTGCCCTGCATATTGATAGTTTTCAGCAGACCGACAATTTCGTAAGAAAGCTCCGGGTCGATATTGCCTGTAGGTTCATCGGCAATAATCAGTTTCGGGTCATTGACGAGTGCTCTTGCGATGGCAACCCTCTGCATTTCGCCGCCGGAAAGTTCTGTGGGGTAGGCATGGGCTTTTTCTTTCAGTCCCATCAGTCCCATGACATACGGCACGCGCTTTCTGATAAAAGCCTTGGGCGAGTTGATGACACGCAGCACAAATGCAATATTATCATACACTGTCATAGAAGAAATCAGGCGGAAATCCTGAAACACAATGCCGATTGTCCTGCGCAGTTCGGGAATTTTCTTTTTTTTCAGCGTATTCAGCTGATAACCGTTGACAGTGACTGTACCGCTTGTGGCATCGATTTCTTTCAGGAGCAGTTTAATCAGGGTACTTTTTCCGGCACCGGAAGCTCCTACCACAAAAGCGAAATCGCCGTCATTGATTTTCAGGCTGACATGTTCCAGCGCATCCACACCGCTGGAATATGTCACAGAAACGTCTTTTAATTCTACCATAAATCCAGAACAACACCCTTTCTTTTTATCTGGTTCTGTTCTAATTTCTATTTCAATTAATCCGAAGATTCTTCTCCTGGCAGAGTTTTTGCCCGACAACCGCCGCTTTTCAAAGCCGCAGACATCAGGCAAAGAAACGCATTTTCTAGGAAAAATCAGAATTTTGTCGGATTTGCCTGGAGATATTTCTTAACCATCAGGGCAATTTTGAAAATAATTGCATGGTCAAATTCTCTCAGGTCAAG